>NZ_JAGQCZ010000010.1:0-95808 GCF_024346435.1 Cyanobium sp. Alchichica 3B3-8F6
TGACGATCACCGGTGCCAATGACGGCCCGACCCTGACAGCCACCGATGTGGCTGGTGTCATCACCGAAGGCATAACGCTGAGCGACAGCGGTTCGATCGCCTTTGCCGATCTCGATCTCACCGATCGTCCCACGGCAAGCAGCACGGCAAAAGAGATCACCGGCCTACAGGCCGATGGCACATCAGCCATCATCACGCTCACACCAGTGCAGCTGGCAGACATTGCCTCTGGATTCTCACTTCAAGCAAACGGCGCCAACACCAACAACGGCGCTGTTGACTGGAGCTACAGCATCAGCGAACCCGCGATCCGCTTCTTCGGTAACGAGACTATTATAGCTGTCTTCACCGTGCTCGTGATCGATGGCCAGGGCGGCGTGGCTGCCCAGGACGTCACAATCACCATCCAGGGTTTTGACGCCCAAGACGGCCTTTCTGCCGATTCAGAAGAACGCCTCGCCAACCTGGTGGCACAAATCAGCGGGGGCACCCCAGGCGACCTCAACGGCGATGGCATTCCAGACGCCCGTCAACCGGAAGTGGCAACCCTGGCCTGGATCCTCGCTGATTACTTCAAAGAAGGCCTAGCCGGCTCGTTAGAAGAGATTCTGCCAATTATTTCGATCAGCGCCATGGATGGCAGCGAAGGCATGCGCACATCCCCGGCCTATCAACTGGAAAACATCCGGGTTCTTGCTGAAAATGAGATTGATCTCGATGCTGCCAGCCGCTACAAGCCCGATGGCCCTGAAATCGTGCAGGCGCCTTGGGATCCGATCCAATTCTCCGTGTCTCCTGGAGGCGGAACAACCGAGCTAGTTGACGCGGATCGATCGCGGGATGGCATTCAAGTGCGCCTTTATATCGACATCTCACGCGCACAGATGGCAAAAGACGACTTCAATGCCTACTACAAGTACGTTTCCAACGACGCCCTGATTGGCTATGCCGCCATGGGGCTCAGCCTCGTGGATCTCGATGGCCGGCCCATCACCAAACCCGGTTGGTACGACTTCACCCAGCGGGTAGTGGGTGGTGATGGCGCGCGCTTTGTAATTGAAAACGGCCAGATCATCGGCATTGAGCTCACCCTCACCGATAACGCCTTCGGCGACAACGACCCCACCCCCCATCGCATCAATGATCCCGGTCTGCCGGTCAAAATCGGCCCCGTTCCATCTGCCGAACTGACCACAGCCATCGTGTTGCCTCCCACCAGACCAGAAAGTGCAACGCCCGCGCCTACCCCCAGCGCTGATTCTGAGACGGCAACGCCACAAACCACAACTCCAGACCTCGGCGATGGCAGCGGTCGCGGCGGCTCCGGCCGCACGCCCTGGAGTGATCGCATGGCCCAGCAAGCCCGCGATTCCTTGATGCGTTGGGCCCAAGAGCGCAACCTCTCCCTAGTGCAGGGTGCGGCAGACCAGGCGGAGAGCTTCGAAGCCAAGCCAGCTGCGGGCTCGGGGCGAGGAGCTGATGACCGCCGTGACCCGGATCTGCTGCTCAACAACCTGGGGCCCAGCCTGCTGGATGCCCTCGCCCTCGGTGCCGCAGGCCTGTTCTGCACCCAGCCGCCATCTGGTCGGGGCTGGAAACAGCTGCAGCGCTGGTGGCTGGGCCTGCCTCTGCTCACCGGCTTCCGCTGGCTTGCCGCCCCAGGCCTACGGCAATGCGTTGTGGCGGTGTTTGTGATCGAAGGCAATGGCCAGCGCGCCAAGCTGGTTGCTGCGGCGGTGCAAGACGACGGCATCGACATCCTCGTTGAGCAGCCGCTGCTGCTCAATGCGCCCCTGGACAGTGATTGGCGCCAACTGGATCTCACCCCCGCAGTCGACCAGTTGCTGCAGCTGCTTGATGAACAGGATCACGATCACTTTGAGTTGCTCCTGCTCGATCCCGAGCTCCTGGAACACCGCAAGCAACTGGCCAACCTCGCAGTCGACACGGCATTGCTGCGGCATCCCTCGTTCGAGGAAGCCCTCCATCAGCTCAATGCCGCCGATGCCGATCTCCTGCGTGCCTGGCTGAATCGCCCCAGCCAAACCAACCTCCTAAGCAGCGAGGGCTGCCGCAGCGTTTCCGCCCATCTGGCCAACCTCCAGAGCCACTGGGCGGAATATATGGCCCATGAGCGAGCCAACGTGGCTGGCGTGTTGGAGCTCAGCATCGCCCTCTCCAACCTGCAGCCGCTCTACGCCGTGCTGTAGCGATCAGCTGCCTGGCGCCTTCCAATCCACCCACTCCACCTCTGCTTCGGTGAGGGTGGCGGGGTCGGGAGCGGGAATGCGCGACACCAGATCGGCCGGCAGCCCCAACCGCTCAAACACCTCACGCCGCTGCTCCAATCCCATCGCGCCAAGGCTTCTCACCACATCGCGCACCTTCTTTTCTCGATAGATCAGTGTCATCAGCACGTCTTGCTCATCGCTCTCGAGCGCGGCAAACCACTGCAGAAACTCCTGCACTTTGGGAGCAGCAGAGTTAGGCGTTTGACTCATCGGTGGAGAAGCAACGTTGAACGGTAATCCGCTTAGGCGGGGGTGGAGCGGATCCGGCGCAGCGAATCCAGCGCCCGATCCACCGCATCGGTGAGCAGGCTGATCACCCGCTTCTGGCGCAACACCACATTCACACTCACCCCCTGGCCCGTGCCCACCGGATAGCGGTCGTTGCCCTTGAGCAGGTAGTTGCGCTCCAGCGCCACATAGCCGGGGAAGCGGCGCTGGGGATTCTGCTGATCGGCAGGCAAGGAAAAGCGCGACACCGACTTGACCGTGCCGGGAATGGAGCCGAACTGGGTGAAGGGAAACGTGTCAACCCGCACCTGGCTGCTCTGGCCGCTCTTCACGAAGCCCACTTCCCGATCCGTGAAGAACACCTTGGCCTCCAGCTGCTCCTGCGGCACCACCTTCAGCAGCGTTTCGCCCGGGGTTACCGCATAGCCCCTGCTCGAGGGCACCAGATCAAACACCACACCCGCCACCGGTGCGGTGAGCAGCTCCTGCTTCTGGGTTTCGCGCACCTCCACCCGCTGTCGATCCAGATCCGAGAGGGTGCTCCGCGATTCCTGCCGCAGCCGCACGCCTTCAGCCTGCACCTCGCGCAGGTTGGCCTCAGCCTGGGCGATCTCCGAGCGCAGTTGGGCCACCCGATTGCGCTGCTGCAGCACCTGCACCTGCTGCACGCCCCCCTCGCTCGCCAGCGGCTCAATCTGGCTGAGGATCTGCTGCTCCACCGCCATCGCCTGGCGAAACGCCGAGATCCGCGCCTGCAGGCTGTCTTCGCGCGCCTGCATCGCCCGCCCCTGCTCCAGGAAACGTTGGCGTTCGATGCCGGTTTGCTCCTGCACCGTGGCGCCGCGCTTGTCCGACACCTCCGACGCCAAGCGCAACAGCGGCTGGCCGGCGCGCACCACTTCGCCCTCCTTCACCAGGATCTCAGCCACCACGCCCCCCAGCGGTGCCTTGATCGGCCGCTCGGCCCCCAGCGGTTGCAGCACCCCCGGCGCCACCACCACCTCGTCGATCTCCGCCATCACTGCGTAGCCGAAGCCCGCCACCGCCGTGCCGATGATCGTCCACACCAGGGCCTGGCTCCAGCGCGGCGAGGGACGCAGCCGCACCTCCTGGGGATCCAGGGGCCGGGCAGCCAGGCTGGAGAGAGGCCGGCGCACCAGCTTGCTCATGCCAGCGCCGCCTCCTGCTGGTGAAACAAGGTGGCGTAGCGGCCGCCCAGGGCAATCAGCTCGGCGTGGCTGCCCTGCTCCACCAGCTGGCCCTGGTGCATCACCAGGATCCGGTCGGCATGGCGCAGCGCCCCGAGCCGATGGTTGATGAACAGCACCGTGCTGCCCTTGTAGGCCGCCATCAGGTTGCGGGTGAGCTGCTGCTCGGTGTCCACATCGAGGGCGCTGGTGGCCTCATCGAGCATCAGCAGCCGCGGCCGCTTGAGCACCATGCGGGCAATGGCAATCCGCTGGCGCTGGCCCCCGCTCAACGCCGCGCCCCGCTCCCCCACTGAGCTGCTGTAGCCGGCGGGCAGGGCCTGGATGAAGTCGTGGGCGCAGGCCACCTGGGCCGCCTGGCAGATCTCCTCAAAGCCCGCATCCGGGCGGGTGAGCGCCAGGTTAGCCATCACCGAGCCGTCGAACAGCAGGCTGTCCTGCGGCACCACGCCGATCTGGGAGCGCAGCGAGTAGAGGTCAACCTTGGCGATGTCGTAGCCATCCAGCCGGATCACGCCCTCGCCGGGGTCGTAGAGGCGGGTGAGCAGCTTCAGCAAGGTGCTCTTGCCGCTGCCACTGCTGCCCACAATCCCCACGAAGCTGCCTGCGGGGATCTCGAGATTCACATTGGAGAGTTGCAGTGGCCCCTGGCTGCCGAAGCGGAAGTTCACCCCCTCGTAGCTGAGGTGCCCTTGTACGGGCGGCAGCGGCGGCAGCTGTTCGCCGGCGATCTCGATCTCCTCGGGGTGGTCGACGATGTCGGCCAGACGCTCCAGCGACAGGCTTGTTTCCTGGAAGCTCTGCCAGAGGGTGGCCAATCGCAGCATCGGGTTGGTCACGTAACCGGCCAGGATGCGAAAGGCGATCAGCTGGCCCAGGGTGAGCTCGCCCTTAAGCACCAGCGTGGCGCCCACCCACAGCACCAGCAGCCCCGAGAGCTGCTCAAGGAATTTGCTGGCCGAGCCGGCGGCGGTGCTGGTCACCGTGTTGCGGAAGCCAGCCTGGATCTGGCCGCCGTAGAGCTGCTGCCAACGCCAGCGGCTGTGCAGCTCCATCCCCTGGCCCTTCACCGTTTCCATACCGCCCAGGGTTTCCACCAGGTGGCTCTGCACCCGGGCGTTGGCTTCGGCCTGGTCGCGCAGCTGCTGGCGGATCACCGGTGCTGACACGGCGGTAAGGGCTAGAAACAGTGGCACCACCGCCAGGGCCCAGAGGGTGAGCTGCACCGAATACAGCAGCATCACGGCGATGTAGATCAGCGAAAACAGCGCATCGAGCACCACCGTGAGCGCCGTACCAGTGAGGAAGCGCCTCACCTTTTCCAGCTCATTGATGCGGCTACTCACCTCCCCCACCGGCCGGCGGGCGAAGTAGCCCAGCGGCAGCCGCAGCAAGTGATCGATGATCGACGCCCCCAGGCTTATGTCGATGCGATTGGTGGTGTCGGAAAAGAGATAGGTGCGCAGCGACCCCAACACGGCCTGGGCCACCGCCAAGCCCACCAGCAGCGTGCCGAGCACATTGAGGCTGCTGAGGTTGCCCTGGGTGATCACCGCATCGATGATCTGCTGAATCAGCAGGGGATTGAGCAGCGCAAACAGCTGCACAAAAAAACTGGCCACCAGCACCTGGGCCAAGATCCCCCGGTGCTGCTGCAGAGCCGGCAGAAACCAGCGCAGGCCGAAGCGGCTGCGGGGGCTGGCATTGCTGCGACACACGCTCAGCAACATCAACAGCCCCTCGGGCGTGGGGCTGCCCAGCTCGCCGAGGCCGAGCTGCCGCTGCTCACCGCGGGGATCGCTCACCAGAGCGCCGCGTTCGTTGATTGTCCAGATCAGGCTGGGGTGGCCATTGCGCCAGCAGAGGGCCGGCACCTCCAACCTCGGCAGCTGGTCGGGCCGCAGCTGCAGCGGCGAGGCCCGCAGGCCCATCAAGTCGCACAGGGCCGCCAATTGCAATGGCCCCAGCCCCTGGCCTGCTCCCGGGCCCTCAGCCTGCTGGCGTTGCAGCTGGTCGGCCAGCACCCGCCGCAGCAAATCGCGGCGGAAGGGCAGGTCGAAGTGGCGCGCCAGCATGCGCAGGCAAGCCAACGGCTCCTCCAAGTCGCCAGAACCGCGCAGATGGGGATAGGAGCCGTCGCGATTGAGGCGGCCATACCAATCCTCCAGCGCCTCGCCCTGCTGCTGCAGCGGCACGATCGCGCCGGGCTGCTCAATCCATTCGGGCTCCAGCGCTTCGCTGGGGCTCTCGCCGGGGCCGTCGCCGTTGCGCCCCACCACCAGCGCTGCCGGCAGGTCACCGGGCGGCCACGGACTGGGCCGACTGATCAACCGGGCCGGCAGCTTGCCCAGCACCGTGACGGTTTGCTCGGGGGCCAGGGCCTGCCCAGGCGCGATCCCGTCGACATTGGCGCTACTGAGCAGCCAGCGGCCGGTGCCGGCCGGATTCAAATGGCGGCCAGGAGGCAACAGGAGCACCTGCTGGGCCTGGGGCTGCTCAGTCAATTGATGGGCCGCCCAAAGCAACAGCTTCTGCGGTGCCGGCAGCCGCGGCTCCGGACTGAGGGCGAGCACCCCGTAGAGCTCTTCCAAGCTGGGAGAAGCAAAGCTGCTCTGGAGCTCGGGTTCCTGCTGCACGGCCGCCAGGAAGGCCGCCGCCGGCAGCAACCACACCTGGGAGGGTTCCGCAGCTGCGAGCGCCATCTGGCTGGAGCCGCGCAACAACCCCACCGCGCCAATGGTCCGCCCTGGGCCGAGCCGCTCAACGGTGAAGGGCCCGCCATGAGCATCTTGCGCCAGCAGTCTCAGCTGCCCCTGGGCCACCAACGCCACCCCTGGAGGGAGGCTGCCGAAGTCGTAGAGCTTCTGGCCAGGCCTGAGTTGTAGGGGCTGGAGCTGTTCTGCCAGGTGCGCCTGCAGGCGTCTTGGCAGTTGATCAAACGGCGCCCAACTCGCCAGCACTCGGATTGCTGCGGCGAGCTGCATTGATGCTGCCCTTATCGCAGATACTGACGCATTGCACCAAGTTTGGCGCGGTTCGTCAAATCACCCAGACCCGCGGTTGAGCGCCTGCTGCAGCTGGGCCTCGCCCATTTCCGCCAGAAGATGGCGTTGCAGCCCCTCATCCAGGCTGGCGTTGAACAGTTGCTCCAGTTTCACCACCAGCCAGGCCTCGCCCCAGCACCACGGCGCCTGCACCACCCCAGCACTGCTCTGGCGCAGGCGCGCTGCCAGTGGCCCTGGCAGCTGCTCGAAGCGCAGTGGGCCGTGCCGTTGCACCTGCACATGGCTCAGGCTGGCCAAGGCCGTAAAACTGGTTTCCCCTTCCTTGAGGCGCAGGTAGAGCTCGCTGGCCAGCTCCTCCTCCTCCACCCGCAACTGCCAAAACACCACCTGATCGAGCTGGTGCTTGCGCTGCAAGTAATGGCTCGAGAGGGAAGACCTAAACGTCTGCCGGCACCACTGCTGCCAGCACCACTGGCGCGCTAGCAGCGCATCACTGAGAGGCTGTCCGGCCTGAAGAGCCTGCTCGCGCAGCACCGCCAGCACGGCTTCGCAAGGCGGAGGGATCTCGGCGATCAAGCCATCACGGCAGTCCTCCCGCAGCGCCTGCTCCAGCAGTCCCCAGCGGGCCAATTGCTCGGAGCTGTAGTGCTGAGCCTCTGCCATGGCGCGTGCCTGCTTGGGCCATCAGAGCGAGCACCACTCAAGCAGCAGCGCCCTGCTGCTCAGTAGCGCTCGGGCCGGGGGTCGCTCCAATCAGCCGGCACACCCTGGCGCCGCAACTGCTCGGCCCGCTGCTCCAGCTTGCGGCGATCCAAACGCCACAGGCCGTAGATGCCGCGGCGCTCCAGCAGCTGGGGATTGAGGCCTTGCCAGTGGGGCTGCTCCGCGGTGGCGGCATCGATCACCACCAGCAGGCTGGGCTGCTGGTCTGGCCGGCTGGCGGGCTGGCCCGGGCGGCTCTCTCGCCGCAGGCGATCGGCCAGGTTGACCAAATTTTGAGGCTCGGCCCCCTCGTAGATCACCACCCGGCGGCTGTAGTAGTGCAACGAGGGCTTGAGCATGCCCACCATCGCCACCGGTTCGGCGGGCCTGCTGGCCGCACGGGCCGCCGTGGCCGCTGCCGCCAGCTCGCGAACCGGCTGGGCCCGCAGCCGATCGCCCAGCCCCACCAGCGGCAACAGCACCACCGGCACAAACGCCACCAGCGGCAATTGCAACGCCAGCAGACCCACCAGAGCGCCCCGGCGCCAGCCGGCCCAGGCCCCCAGCAGCAGCGCCAGGGCCCAAAACGCAGCCCCCAACGGCACCCAGGGGGCAGCCAGCAGCTCAGCCACCAGGGAGGGCATCTCGGGCGCATCAATCAGCGGCAGCCACAGCGGCCCGGCCGCCAATCCCCCCGCCACCACTGCCGTGAGCACAAGGCTCAACCCCCAGGCCCAGCGACCGCCCCGCTGGGCGGCCAGCGCCACCAGCAGGCCCGCCGCCGGGGTGGCCGGCAGCCAGTAGCTGGGCAACTTGGTGGCCGCAGCGCTGAAAAACAGCAGCACCGCCAGCAGCCAGCAGGCGGCGAAGCGCTGCAGGGATTGCTCGGGCGGCAGGGGCTCAGCCGGCAGCCAGCGCCAGCGCAGGCGGCCGATGCCCTGGGCCAGCCCCAGCAGCAGCACGGGGGTGAGCGGCAGGCTGGCGATCACCAGCACCGGGCCAAAAAACCACCAAGGCGCCAGGTGGTTGTTCACCACCGCGGTGAAGCGCTGCAGGTTGTGGTAGCCGAAAAAGCTGCGCCAGAAGGGCTCCCCCTCCTGCAGCAGCGCCGCGCCATACCAAGGCAACGCCACCAGGGCCGTGAGCGCCAGCCCCGGCAGGGGCCGCAGCCGCCGCCAGAGCCCGGCCAGATCCGCCTGCAACCAGCCAAACAAAAGGAGCGTGAGCCCCAGCAGCACCACCGCCACCGGCCCCTTGGCCAGCACCGCCAGCCCGAGCACAAGCCAGGGCTGCCCCCAATGGCGCCCTCCTGTGCTCTCGCCAGCGGCGTAGCAGCGCCAGCTGAGCAGCAGGCTGAAGCCCAGGCAGCCCGCCAGCAGGGCATCGCTCACCGCGATCCGGCCCCAAACCAAGGCCAGCGGCGAGAGGCCGTAGGCCAGGGCCGCCGCCAGGGCTGTGGCCGCTTGGCCTGCGGAGCGCTGGGGCCAGCGCAGCAGGGTGTGAGCCAGGCCGAGCATCAGCGCCATGCTGGCGAGGGCCGAGGGCAGCCGCGCCGCCCAGGTGCCCAGCGGGTTCCATGCCTCCTGGCCGGGCAGGGCGTAGAGGGCCCCCATCAGCCAGTACACCAGCGGCGGCTTGTCGTAGCGGGGCAGACCGTTGACGCGGGGGATCAGCCAATCGCCGGTGTCGGCCATCGCCCGGGCAGAAGCGGCAAACAGGGGCGGCGTTTCATCCACCAGGCCGGTGCTGCCCAGCTGCCACACAAACAGCACCAGGCCGATCGCCAGGGTGAGCAGCAACACCCAGCGCCGTTTAGTTGACGTTGCGCGCTGTGGCAGAGGGCGTTTCGCCGAAGTGCTCAAAGTACTGAAGGGCGGTGCGCCCGGTGGTGGGGGGGCAGGCCGGCGGTGCGGCAGGCCTCCTTGACGCTGGCGCCGAGCTTGAGCTGCTCTTGCATCGCGGCCAGACGCAGCTGGCGCAGATGCTGCATCGGCGTGCAGTTGTGCTTGTTGCGGAAGGCCAGCTGCAGGGTGCGCTTGGAGCATTCGCAAGCCTGGGCCAGGGTTGCCAGATCCAGAGGGCGCTGAAGGCGCTGACGCATCACCTGCTCGGCGCGCTCACACAGATCGCCAACCACCTGAGCTTTGGCGGGAGTACTGGCGGGGCGCTGGGCGGTCAGCTCGGCATCGGGAATCAGCCGCACGAGGGTGGACAGCACGGCCACCTCAAGCTGCTCCAAGGCCTGCTGGTGATGCTCGGGCGCTGCACTGCTGGTGGCAGAGCGCACAAACGCCTCAAGAATCGGCATCAGGGCCAGCTCAAACCCCTGGAGCACCTAGTCCACCAGCTGGGGCGTGAGCGGCGGCTTGCCATAGAGCTCGCCGGTCAGCTGCAGCAGGGGATGGGGCAGGCAGAGCCAGAAAAGCTTGGTGGAGGGGGTGAAACAGGTCAGGTCCAGCCGCTCATGGGAAAGAGGCAGCCCACCAGGCCCCCTGATCTGGGCTGAACTGGCCGCCCGCCGCAGCTGCCTTCCAGCACGCCGCTGCTGTGGAACAGCACCAACAACGACGAGGTCTCGGCCTGGAGCCGCAGACGCAGCAAACCAGCCAGCTCCAGCTGCAGTACAGAGAGCCGGCCTCCGTATGTCTTGCCAAGCAAATGAATGCGAGAGCTTCTCGGCGCCTCAGGCGACAACCGGCTCACCTGCAAGCTGTCCGGCACCACACAGGCCTCCAACCAGGCCCCCCTCGACCTCCTGGTGCGTCGTCCCGACGAAATAGCCGTGCCCCATCGGGGAGGAGATCCGATCATTCGAGAAGCTATCGACCACGGCGAGGTGCTGTACGGGTGAGCAGTGGTCGGTTGTGCCCTCATAGGTCCCATCTCAGCCCAGCACCCGCACGCGCAGATCGCGCGGGGCGGCACGCCGGGCGCCGCTGGCGACAGGGCAACGATGGCGCGCACGGGGCAAGCCAAACCTGACGTGGCGCCATGCTTCAGTACTGATGTACTATAAATTGAGCAGCGAGAGCTCGGCGTGGGTAGGGTTTACTTCTTCGATATCCAGGGCTGGATCGCACTCGTCCTCGGCGGCCTGCTGGCGCTGATCACCCTCTTCTCGTCCTACAGCCATGTCCACATCCCCTTCGGCAGAACCGTCGAGCTCAATCAGCAAGTCGGAGTATTACTCCTCGCTGCCCTGGTTCCGCCGCTGGTTGGCGATGCTCAATTGGCGACCCGTCGTCGACTACGAGCTGAGAGAGATCGAGTTCGAGAAGCGCAGGATCGCGTACGAGCAGAGAATGAGGCAGCTCGACGAGCTCGACTCCAAGCTCGATGCACTCTTGTGCAACTCCAGCACCAGCTCGACCCCACCCCAGAACACACCCGACAACTCCGAGGACTGATCGGCTTCCTTCTGGAATATGGCGAATTCGCCTGAGGGCTGCAGATGGTGAGGGTGACTCCGGATTGTTTCTCCCGGAGGGCACCAATCGGCCCAATTTGCCTGATCAACTTGTTGAATTTGTTGGCTTAGAGGGAAGCCCCTCTAATTCAGGCCGCGAGCAGCCACCTCTCGGCGAGGTTGGCTGCCGATCGCCTGACGTAAAATCGATCGACTACGTGCATCTTCGGGGATCTGCTTGGCGGCTTCTCCGAGGAGTTTGAGATTGCTTCCTGCAAACGTGCAGCATGTCCTGAAGAAACAGCTTGGCTCAGGCATCGCCTCCATCGAGAACACTGAGGAGCTTGGTGCACTGCTTCAGAAGTGCAGGCAGGTTGTCCTGGATGACGCCCCAGACCAGTTGATCGTTGAGGGTGAACTCCCGTTCGACCGAAGAGCGAATGAGCCTGCTATTGCAGTAGTCGTTGAGGTTGATACAAGCGACGGCCTGCTGGATGGCATGACCGGCCTCGATCACATCGCTGAGAAATGCCCGTGGATCACGCTTCATAGATCAGCTGTTTAGAAGCCTCGATGTCGCGACGCACGTAGTGGTTGCGCACGGCATCGGCCATCACCAGATCCACCGGCTTGCCTGTGATCGAGGCCAGTTGGTGCTCCAGACCGAAATAAGCCTGCACAAGGGCGCTCGGCTCGATCGACTGGAACTCTACGAGCAGATCCAGGTCGCTACGAATGGGGTCGAAGTCGTCGCGAAGTGCCGAGCCGAACAGGTGCATGCGCAGCACCTGGTGTCGCCGGCAGGCGTCTGCGATGGCATCGAGTTGTGGCTGGGCGAGGGCGAAGCTCATGGCGCCAGACCGATCTGCTCAGTATGGGTGGAATCAGCTGCCTTTGCTGGCACCCCCCTGCGCTTGCGTGGCACCTGGATTCCCGAGCGCGGCGAGGTGATCTGGATCGATCACAACCCCAGGCCCCATCCCATGGGGGTGGTGCCGTCTGAACAGCTCCAACAGGTGCAGGAGATCGTGGCTCAAATTCTCGGCTTCTGCCCCTGAGACATCAAACTGGGATCAGCGATCTCTTGGACTGACCGACGGTCAAGCACGAGATAATTGCCCCAAGGTGGGGAAACTGATTCAGCCCATCGCGCCCATCAGCCGCACCGGCCCCGGATAGGCCACCAGTTGCTGATCGGCCGTAATCAACAGCAGGCCATCGGCGCTGGCCTGAGACAGCAACAGCCGATCAAAGGGATCGCGATGCAGGGGCGGCAGTGCGGCCATCACCAGGGTGTGATGGGCCTGGATCGGCAGTTCCTGCCAGCCGCCATCAAGCAGGGCTCGGCGCAGCACGGCAGGCTCCACGTGGAAATCGGGCCGCCCGAGCGCCTGTTTGATCACCAGCTCCCACAGGCTGGCCACACTGAACACCGGCGTGTTGGCAGGATCCTGCAGCATCGCCGAGAGGGCCGCTGGCAGCCGTTCGGGCGAGCCCATCGCCCACACCAACAGATGCGTGTCGAGCAGCAAGCGCATCTGCTGGCCTCAGGCCCCTTCAAACAGATCGGCGATCTCGGCAGCACCCAGCTGATCAAAGTCGTCGGGCACCTGGCACTGACCGGCTAGCAAGCCCAGGCGCCGCAGCGGTGCCGCAGCAGCGCCCGCTTCGCTGAGGGGGGTGACGCGGACCATTGGACGGCCGGCCTTGCAGATCACAAACGGCTCCCCTGCTGCTGCCTCATCCACCAGCCGCGAGAGGTGCGTTTTGGCCTCGTGCATGTTCACCTGCCGCATGGCTGTGATCAACTTCACTCAGTCAACCAACTTAGTCGACCAAGCATCCAGACCGGCGTTTCAGGCTTGCACGGCCAGGGCAAGGAGGCATCAACATTTCGGCCCCAGCGTGCGTTGAACAAACCGTTTCACAAACGCAAACCCGCCATCAACCACGCCTCCACCCGCTCAGCCAGCACCGCCCGCGAGGCATGGGCCTCCACCCACTGCCGGCAGGCGCGCCGATCGATCGCGCCCACCTCAGCCGCCGCCGCCGCCAAGGCCACCACGTTGTCGGGCTCCACCAACAACCCATTCATCCCCGGCTGCACCAGCTCCCCGGGCCCGCCACGGCGGTAGGCCACCACCGGCACCCCGCAGGCCATCGCCTCCACCACCACGTTGCCGTAGGCCTCGTTCCACTTGGGGGTGTTGAGCAGGGCCCGGCAGCGGCCCAGCTGCTGCTGCAACTGCACGGTGGGCAGGAAGCCCCGCCATTGCAGCGTGCCGGCCGGCACCGACGCCTCCACCGCCGCCGCATAGGCCTCATCTTCCACCAGGCCCCACACCGCCAGGGGCAAGCCCAGCTGCGCCGCCGCCGCCGCCGCATCCTCCAAGCCCTTCTCCGGCGCCACGCGCCCAGCCCAGCCCAGCAGCGGCTCGGGCTCGGCGCAAAACCCATAGGCACTGAGATCGAAACCATTGCCCACCAGCACCGGCGGGGCAGGCAGGGCGAAATCGGCGGCCTGTGCAGCGGTGTGGAAGGCCAGGCGGCGCTGATCCCAGGCGGCGATCTCGGCGATCACCGCATCCATCGCGTCGTTCACCGAGCCCATGCTCACCAGGTGAAAGATCGGCAGCTCCGCCAGCGGCGTCAGCCAGAAGGGCAACCAGTCGTAGGCCAGGTTGAGCACCGCATCGAATCCCGCCGCCGGCGCCTCGGCCAGAACCCGGCGCCAGAAGCGGGGCAGCAGGCCGTCGGCCGGCATCGTGATCGGCGCGGCCCGTTCTTGATGCTGGGCACTGGGCTGGGAGCTGCCGCTGCAGGTCCACAGCGCGGCGGCGGCACAGGCAGGGGGCAACACCGAGCCCTCCGCCGCCAGCACCGTGAGCCGGTGGCCCAGCTCCAGCAGCCCTGCCACCAGGCTGGCCAGGGTGAGCTCCACGCCGCCACCACGGCCACTGCCCAGGGCCCCCACCGGGGTGCTCACCACCAGGAGCCGCATCAGGACTGCTCCAAAAGGGGCGTGCCCTGCCAGAGCTGCTGGCGCCGGTTGATCAACAGCACCGAGGCCAGGGCCAGCACCGCCCCCAGCCACTGCAGCGGCCGCAACTGCTCATCCAGCAGCAGCACGCCACAGAGCAGGGCAAACACCGGCGTTAAGAAGGTGAGGGCCGTGAAGCCGGTGAGATCGCCGCTGCTGGCAAACCAGAAAAACAACCCGTAGGCCAAAGCACTGCCCAACACGGTGGCGTAGGCCATCAGAGCCCAGTCAGTCGGGCTCCAGGCCGGCAGCAGCGGCCCCTGCAGGGCAACCCCGCCTAGCAGCGGCAGGCCGCCCAGCAGCAAATGCCAACCGGTGATCGCCACCGGATCACTCTCGCGGCTGGCATAGCGGCTCAGCACCGTGCCGAGGGCCATGGCCGCCGCCGCCGCCAGCATCCACAACTCCCCATGGCTCCAGGCCCGCTCCCCCAGGGCGGCTGGGCCATCCAGCCACCAGTGGCGCAGCACCGGCGCTGGCAGGCCAAGGCAACAAATCCCCAGCAGGCCCACCAGCAGGCCCACCCAGCCCACCGGGTTGATCGCCTCGCCAAACAGGCTGCGGGCCAGCAGAGCCACCAGCAGGGGCTGGGAATCGATCAGCACCGACCCCAAACCCGCTCCGGTCTGACCGAGCCCCTGAGCCAACAAGGCCTGAAACAAGCTGCCGTCCACCAGGGCGAAGGCGAGCAGCCAGGGCCAGTCGGCGGCGGCAATGCGCAGGGGCCGCCCCAGCAGCACCGCGGCCAGCAGCACCAGGGCACCGGCGGGCAGCAGGCGCAAGCTGGCCACCTGCAGGGGAGTGCCGCCCTCCAGCAGGGGCCGCATCGCTGCCATGGCCGTGCCCCAGAGCGCAAAGGGCAGCAGCATCAGGGGCCAACGCAGGGCCTGGGGCATGGTGCTTCCGGGCCGGTGAAGGCTTTCTTTTTAAGATCCAACCACTTCACACCGCCGAAATGCCCTGGCCCTGGCGCCGTAAGACCCGTCGCACCCTGGCGCGCATCGCCATCGAAGGCCCGATTGCCGGCCCCACCCGCCAGCGGGTGCTCAAGGCCCTGCGCCAGGTGGAGCAGCGGGAATGTCCCGCCCTGCTGCTGCGCATCGACAGCCCCGGTGGCACCGTGGGCGACAGCCAGGAGATCCACAGCGCCCTGTTGCGCCTGCGGGAGAAGGGCTGCCGGGTGGTGGCCAGCTTCGGCAACATCTCCGCCTCGGGCGGGGTGTACATCGGCGTGGCCGCCGAACAAATCGTGGCCAACCCCGGCACGATCACCGGCTCCATCGGCGTGATCCTGCGGGGCAACAACCTCTCCAAGCTGCTGGAGCGGGTGGGGGTGAGCTTCGAAACCGTCAAGAGCGGCCTCTACAAAGACATCCTCTCCCCCGATCGCGCCCTCACCGACGGCGAACGGGAGCTGCTGCAAAGCCTGATTGATTCCAGCTACGACCAGTTTGTGGATGCGGTGGCCACCGGACGGGGGCTCAGCCAGGAGGCGGTGCGCGGCTTTGCCGATGGCCGTGTGTTCAGTGGTGTCCAGGGCAAGGAGCTGGGCCTGGTGGATGTGCTTGGCGACGAGGAGGCAGCACGGCGGCTGGCAGCTGAGCTGGCGGAGCTCGACCCGGAGAAAACCCGCCCGATCACCTTCGGCAGCCCGCCGAAGCGCTTTGGCGGCCTGATTCCCGGGCGCAGCCAGCTGCGGGGCCTGCTGGCGGCCCTCAGCCTGGAGCTGGCCTGGAGCGGCCAACCCCTGTGGCTCTACCGGCCATGAGTCAGGGGTTTGTCCTACGGGCCCTGCGCGGGGCCACCACTGCCGACGCCAACTCCGCCGAGGCGATCGAGGTGGCGGTGGCCGAACTGGTGGATGCGCTGGTGGCACGCAACGGCCTGGCAGGAGCGCAGGTGGTGTCGGTCACCTTTTCGGTGACCCGCGACCTCGATGCCTGCTTCCCGGCCGCCATCGCCCGACGCCAGGCCGGCTGGGAGCAGGTGGCCCTGCTCGATTGCCAGCAGATGGGGGTGGCGGGCGATCTGCCCCGCTGCATCCGGCTGCTGGCCCATACCTGGCTGCACCCGGAGCGGACGCCCGTGCACCCCTACCTGCGGGAGGCCGCCCGCCTGCGCCCCGACCGGGTCCAACGCTGACCCCGCCACCTGTGGGTCCGGCCACCACGGCCACCTGGGTCGCTGCCAGCTGACGAGAATTGTGGTCTTGATCGGTATCGCCCTGATGGGTTTCCCTTCCCTGCGCCCCCTGCTGAGCCTTGCCGCCCTGGCCGGAGCCGGCGCCGTCGCCCTCAGCACCCAGCCCGCAGGAGTGCTGGCCCAGGGCACACCGAGCTTGATGGAGTTCCGCTGGGACAACACCAAGGATTACCGCAAGCTCTACTACTTCATGACCGATACCCAGCGCCTCAAGCGCTCGGAGTACTACCTGATCCTCAAACCGAAGGATCGCAAAACCGCCATCCTCAAGCTGAGCATCACCATCCCCAGCTACTTCGACGCCAAAATCGATCCCAAGCGGGTCAAGCTTTGCAAGATGAGTGAAGGCGGCATGATGTCGCGCACCAGGTGCCAGGAAACGATCCCGGCCACCATTGAGATCGCCGAGAACGGCAGGGCTATCGAGATCTTCCCCGACACCCCCGTGCCCGACACCGGCACGATCGGGGTGTACATGAACATCTTCAACCCGTTCAACATCGGCATGTATCAGTTGAATGCCCTGGCCCAGGCCCCTGGCGACGTGCCGATGGCCGGCTACCTGGGCAGCTGGCTGATCCAGATCGATCCGCCCAACAACTGAGCCTGCCTCCCGCTTAGTCCGCCAACCCCGCCTGATAGGTTGGCCCCAACGCCCACTACCGACGCGACGAGCGCAGCGAGCAGCCAGTCATGACCAAGCGCACCCTGGAAGGAACGAGCCGTAAGCGCAAGCGTGTGTCTGGCTTCCGCGTGCGCATGCGCACCCACACCGGCCGTCGCGTGATCCGCACCCGCCGTCGCCGCGGCCGGGCCCGCCTCGCCGTTTAAGGCCCTTGGCCCTGCCCCAGTGCCACCGGTTGAAGGGGCAAAGGGTGTTTGACCGGATGTATCAAAAGGGCCGTCGCTTCCACGGCCCTTTTGTGCTGCTCCGGATTCTGGAGGCCCAGCCCCAGTTGCTTCCCGTCGAGCAGCAAACCTGCCCGCCCAGTCCCTGGCGTTGTGGTGTGGTGGTCAGCAGCAAGGTGCACAAGCGGGCTGTGCGCCGCAACCGCCTGCGCCGTCTGCTCCACGCCCACCTGCTGGCCCAGCCACCCGCTGTCTCCGAACGCTGCCTGTGGCTGCTGCTGAGCCTCAAACCCGGCAGCGCCGATCTCACCCCAGAGGCCCTGCTGGGAGAATGCAGCCAACTCCTCCAGCAAGCAGGTCTGACGCCATGAGCACGGGCACCGGCGCCACCATCCAGGAAACCGTGTTCTACGAGGGCGGGCCCGCCAAGGGAGATCTGGTGTTCAACCTGCTCCTGGGGCTCACGCTGATCGGCATCCCCTTCGCCGTGGGCGCGATTGTGCGGGCCCTGTGGCTGCGTTTCCGGATCACCAGCCGCCGCATCGAAGTGAATGGCGGCTGGCTGGGCCGCGACCGCACCCAGGTGGTGTACAGCCAGATCCGCGAGGTGCGCAGCGTGCCGCGGGGCTTCGGCCTCTGGGGCGACATGGTGCTGGTGCTCACCGACGGCTCCAAGCTGGAGATGCGGGCGGTGCCGCGGTTCCGCGAGCTGGAGACCTACATCGAGGAGCGCCGCCAGGCCAAGGCCTCCACACCCAAGGGCATGGCCGCCTAGACCATCAGTCACACTGAGCCCACGCTCCCTCCCCCTACCCCCAGAGCCCCTCTGCCGTGATCGGCTACATCTCCGACAACCTGCTGCTCCCGATCCTCGATTTCTTCTATGGATTGGTGCCCAGCTACGGGCTGGCGATCATTGCGCTCACGGTGGTGATCCGCCTGGCGCTGTTTCCCTTGAGCGCCGGTTCAATCCGCAACGCCCGTCGGATGCGGATTGCCCAGCCCGCCATGCAGAAGCGGCAAGCCGAGATCAAGGCCAAATACGCCAACAACCCCCAGAAGCAGCAGGAGGAACTGGGGCAGTTGATGAAGGAGTTCGGCAGCCCCCTGGCGGGCTGCCTGCCCCTGCTGGTGCAGATGCCGATCCTGTTCGCCCTGTTCGCCACCCTGCGGGGCTCACCGTTTGCCGATGTGCCTTACACCCTCAACCTCAAGGTGCTGCCGGCCGAGCAGATCGCGGCGGTGGAACCCAAGCCGTTCAACAGCGCCAGCCATTCCATCTTCATCACCGAAACCAGCCATGTGCCGGTGATCGCCAGCCTTGAGGGCGGCACCAAGCTCGGCGTGGGTGATGCGGCCCAGGTGAAGCTGCACACCAAAGACGGTGAGAGCTTCGCTGCGGTGTTGGGCGACGTCGACAACGGCGATGCCTTCACCCCCACCTGGAGCGTCACCAAGGGTGAGGGCGTGGTGAGCGTGGCCGCCGATGGCACCATCACCGCCCTGACCACCGGCGACGCCACTGTGGAGGCCAAGATCCCCGGCCTGGCGGCCCGCAGCGGCTTCCTGTTCATCAAGGCCCTGGGCCAGGTGGGCTTCTACACCGACGGCGCGGTCAACTGGGACATCGCCATCCTGGTGGCGGGCTTCGGCGCCAGCCTGTTCGCCTCCCAGATCCTCTCGGGCATGGGCATGCCGGCCAACCCCCAGCAGTCCACGGCCAACAAGATCACCCCGGTGATGATCACCGGCATGTTCCTGTTCTTCCCCCTGCCGGCCGGGGTGCTGCTCTACATGGTGGTGGCCAACATCTTCCAGGCCTTGCAGACCTTCCTGCTCAGCCGTGAGGCCCTGCCCGACAACCTGCAGGCCATCCTTGATCAACAGATGGCCCAACAGACGGTCACCGTCAGTGCCAGTGGCGGCCGCCTGCCCTTCGAACCGAAGGGCAAGAAGTAACCCGCAGCACCCCGATTGCCGTGTCCAGCGTGCCCGACCTGCCCCTGCATCCCGTTCCCCTGCAGGAGCTCAAGCACCTCGACGCCGGACGCCACTGGTTGATCAACCAGCCGATTGCCGGCCTGGACAGCCTCACCCCGGTGCGCGGCCAGCTGCACGCCACCCATCGCGGCACCGTGCTGGAGGTGGAAGGCGAAGTGGACACGATCGTGACCCTCTGCTGCGACCGCTGCCTGCAGCACTTCAACCGGCCGCTGCGGGCCTCCGGTAAGGAGCTGCTCTGGATCGGCGAACCTGCCACCAGCGATCCGGTGGCCTTGGAGGGCGAGGGCGATGACGGCGGCCTGATGGAGCAGCTCGATCCCCGTGGCAGCTTCGATCCAGAGCACTGGATCTTTGAGCAGCTCAACCTGCAGCTGCCGATCGTCAACCACTGCGGCAGCGACTGCCCCGGGCCGGCCACCTGGACCAGCGACAGCTCCGGCATCGATCCCCGCTGGCAGGCCCTGCAGGGCCTGCGCTCCTAGGCCTGCCGCCGTGAACGAAAGCTGGGCCGACCAACTCGATCTGCTGATCCGCGCCCGCACGCCGATCCTGTGGATCCGCAGCCTTGAAGAGGAACGGGTCGACAGCCTGCTGGAGCAGGCCGCCCAGAGGCTGGGGGGCCGCACCCTGCTGCGCTGGGACTTCATCGACGGCCTCAGCGGCGCCCCCAACCGCAGCGGGGAAGGGGCCCGCAACCCGATGGCGGCGCTGGCCTGCCTCGATCCCCTGCCTCCAGAGCAGGGCGCCCTGCTGGTGCTACGCGATTTCCATCGCTACTGCGACGACGCTGGCGTCTGCCGCCGGCTGCGCAACCTCGCCTCCAGCCTGCGCCAGGCCCCCCGCACCCTGGTGATCACGGCCCCCGACTGGGCGGTGCCGCGGGAGCTGGAAGACAGCATCACCCTGCTGGATCTGCCCTTGCCGGATGCCGAGGAGATCCGCCAACTGCTGAGCACGATCGCCCGCGCCAGTGGCCTGCCCCTCGATCCGGTTGTGGCGGCCCAACTCACCGCCGCCTGCCATGGCCTCAGCGAACAGCGGGTGCGGCAGCTGGCCGCCCGGGCCCTGGCGCGCCGTGGCCAGCTCGGGGAGGAGGATCTGGCGGAGGTGCTGGAGGAAAAGCGTCAGGCGATCGCCAAGAGCGAACTGCTGGAGTACTGCCCCAGCGAGGCCACCCCTGCCGACATCGGCGGCCTTGATGCCCTCAAGCACTGGTTGGAGCAGCGTCACATGGCCTTCAGCGAGGAGGCGATGCGCTACGGCCTGCCGTTACCCCGAGGCGTGCTGCTGGTGGGGCCCCAGGGCACGGGCAAATCGCTCACGGCCAAGGCGATCGCCCACAGCTGGAGCATGCCGCTGTTGCGCCTCGATGTGGGCCGCCTGTTCGCCGGCCTGGTGGGGGCGTCGGAGGCCCGCACCCGCGACATGATCCAGCGCGCTGAGGCGATGGCCCCCTGCGTGCTCTGGATCGATGAGATCGACAAGGGCTTTGGCGGCGATTCGCGCAGCGACGGCGGCACCAGCCAACGGGTGCTGGGCACAGTGCTCACCTGGATGGCGGAGAAAACCAGCGCCGTGTTCGTGGTGGCCACCGCCAACGGCGTCGACAAACTGCCGGCCGAGCTGCTGCGCAAGGGCCGCTTTGACGAGATCTTTCTGCTGGATCTGCCCAGCCCCGCCGAGCGCCGCGCCATCCTGGATCTGCAGTTGCGCCGGCGCCGGCCCGCCCACGCCATTCCCTTGGATGTGCTGGTGGACC
Source organism: Cyanobium sp. Alchichica 3B3-8F6 (assembly GCF_024346435.1). Classification (NCBI taxonomy): domain Bacteria; kingdom Bacillati; phylum Cyanobacteriota; class Cyanophyceae; order Synechococcales; family Prochlorococcaceae; genus Cyanobium; species Cyanobium sp. Alchichica 3B3-8F6. The sequence continues at coordinate 20,695 of NZ_JAGQCZ010000010.1, forward strand.
GCACTGTGGGCTTCTCGGGCGCCGAACTGGAGCAGACGGTGATCGAGGCCATGCACCTGGCCTTCGCGCAGCAGCGGGAGTTTGGCGAAGCCGACCTGATCGCTGCCGCCAGCCAGGTGGTGCCCCTCTCGCGCACCGCGCGGGAGCAACTCGAGGCCCTGCAGATCTGGGCCAGCAGCGGCCGTGCCCGGCCGGCGAGCCTGGCTCAAGCCGCTGCAGATTGCGGCCCGTAACGAACTCCGACGCCAGGTAACAAGGCGTGGGCCCAACCGGGTCGAGCCGAAACGATCGGCCTACGGTCGCCAACAGCCGAGATCCCTGCCGTGCTGCCCAATCCCGCCCCCCGCGATCGCGGCGAACTCACCAGCCAGCTGGCCGTGGCCTGCATCGGTGCTGGCCTGATCACCAGCCTGGCGGTAGCCCAGGGCCAGAACCCCCTCACCGCCCTCGGCATCACCCTGTTTTCGGCCGTGGCGGCTGTGATGGTGGGCCAGGTGCTCTGATCCATTGATGACCCAACCGGATTGACGGCCCAACCGATCGGCCTGGCCTTGCGGGCGCTCATGCCTGCCCTGGCCAACAAGACCTACTTCAATTACGGCGGCCAGGGCCCCCTGCCAACCCCATCGCTGCAGGCGATCACCGCCAGTTGGCAGACGATTCAGGAGTTGGGCCCCTTCACCACGGCCGTGTGGCCTGCGATCGAAGCCACCACTGCCGGCTTGCGCCAGCGGCTCGCCCAGTGGCTAAGGGTACCGGCCCAGCGGCTGGCCTTCACCGAAAACGTCACCTCCGGGTGCGTGCTGCCGCTCTGGGGCCTGCCCTGGCAGGCGGGAGAGAGCCTGCTGATCAGTGACTGCGAGCATCCCGGGGTGGTGGCCGCCTGCCGGGAGCTGGCCCGGCGGCACCAGCTGACGATCGAGTCGTTGACGGTGAGCGATCTCACCGGCAGCCCCGAGCAGGCGGCCACCTCGGTGCAGGAACGCCTGGCGGCGGCCCTCACGCCCCGCACCCGGCTGGTGGTGCTGTCGCACCTGCTCTGGAACACCGGCCAGCGGATGCCGATTGCGGCAGTCGCCGCCCAGCTCAACCGCCACACCAACCAGCCCTGGCTGCTCGTTGACGCTGCGCAGAGCCTGGGGGCGATCCCGGTGGCGGAAGCGGCGGCCGCCGCCGACATCTACGCCTGCACCGGCCACAAGTGGTGTTGCGGCCCCGAGGGTCTCGGCGTCACGGCACTCTCGGCGCGGCTACTGGCGCAGAGCCAGCCCACCCTGATCGGCTGGCGCAGCCTCAGCCACGAAGGCGATGGCTCCAGCGGCTTCCACGCCGATGCCCGCCGCTTTGAGGTGGCCACCTCCTGCATCCCCCTGTTTGCAGGGTTGGATCAGTCCCTTCAACTGCTGGAAGCCGAAGGCACGGAGGGGCAACGCCTTGAGCGGATTCGCGAGCTGGCTGGCCTGCTCTGGCGAGGATTGCAGCAGCTGCCAGAGGTGGAAACCCTGCTGCAGGAGCCCCCGCCAGCCGGCCTGGTGAGCTTCCGGCTGCGCCGAGGGGGTGGTGCTGGCCGCACCGTGCAGCACCTGGGTGAGCAGGGGCTGTGGATTCGCAGCCTCGACGCTCCACCTTGCCTGCGGGCGTGCACCCACATCACCACCACCGCAGCCGAGATCGATCATTTGCTGGCCGCCTTGGCCCTGGTGTAGCCGATCAAGCCCCGCGCCAGACAAGCGCACAAAAAAAGGGGCTTACGCCCCTTCTGATCTTGCCTTGATGCTCCACCCATCAAAGTGGAGCCCGCGGCTTAGGAAACCTCCTCGCTGAAGACGTTGCGGTAGACCCAGCCGGCCAGAAGCGCGCCCACAATCGGGGCCAACCAGAACAGCCACAGCTGACCAACCGCCTCACCGCCAACCCACAGGGCCACTCCGGTGCTGCGGGCGGGGTTCACTGAGGTATTGGTGACAGGGATGCTGATCATGTGGATCAGGGCCAGAGTGAGGCCGATGGCGGCACCCGCGAAGCCGACAGGTGCCAGACGATCAGTGGCCCCAATGATCACCAGCAGGAAGAAGAAGGTGAGCACCAGCTCCACAATCAGAGCAGCCCAGAAGCCGTAGCCACCTGGGGAGTGGGCGCCCCAGCCGTTGGTGGCCAGCGGGTTGCTGCCCGCCATCACCAGATCAAAGGCAGGGCCACCGGCCACCACCAACTTGATGAAACCGCCAGCCAAGACACCGCCGATCACCTGGGCCACGATGTAAGGCAGCAGCTCGGCGCCCTTCATGCGGCCACTGGCCCAGAGGCCGAAGCTCACCGCGGGATTCAAATGGCATCCGGAGATATGGCCGATCGCGTAGGCCATGGTCACCACCGTGAGACCGAAGGCCAGTGACACACCCAGAAAGCCCAGGCCAAAGGGGTTGCCGGGGGCGATGTCGGCACCGGTGAGATAGGGGAAGTTGGCCGCAATTGCGGCACTGCCGCAACCACCAAGCACCAGCCAAAACGTACCAAAAGCTTCCGCGAGAAGCTTTTTACCCATGGGGACTGAAGACGCCACAGAGTCTCAATAAACAGCCCTCGAAAGTTATCTCCATCTGCCAGACAAGCCAGGATTCGCAACGGTTTCGACGCACTGTTCAACACAGGATGTCCGATCTACGCAGAAGTGTGCAATAAGCGCTGCAGCCTGCGGCGGATCGAGCGGATCTAACCATGTCGCCGCGCCCTCAGGGCCTTTTCGGCCTCCTCCCGGTCGTCAAAGTGCACCTTGGTGGTGCCGAGGATCTGGTAGTCCTCGTGGCCCTTGCCGGCGATGAGCACCAGGTCTCCCGCTGTGGCGCCAGCAATGGCGGCCGCGATCGCGGTGGCCCGATCCCCTTCCACGTCGTGGGGGCTGCCGGCAGGAATGCCGGCCACCACATCGGCCAGGATCTGCGCGGGGTCTTCGGTGCGGGGGTTGTCGGAGGTAACCACCACCTGATCAGCCAGCCGCGCCGCGATCGCGCCCATCTGGGGGCGCTTGCTGCGGTCGCGGTCGCCGCCGCAGCCAAACACGCAGATCAACCGGCCGCGGGTGAAGGGGCGGCAGGCCGCCAGGGCATTGTCCAGGCCGTCGGGGGTGTGGGCGTAATCCACCAGCACCGCCGGGGAGCCATCACCATCACCCACCACCACCCGCTCCATGCGACCGGGCACGCCGCGGAAGCTGGCCAGGCCCTGGAGCAGCAACTCCAGCGGCAGCTGCTGCTGGAGTAACACCCCCACGGCCTGCAACAGGTTCATCAGGTTGAAGCGGCCCACCAGGGGCGAGTGAAAGGCCCCTTCCCCGGCCGGGCTCACCAGCAGCCCGCGCACGCCATCGGCCCCCAGCTCCAGATCCCGAATCGTGAGCTCGGCGCCGCTGTCTTGCAGGGAACTGCGCCAGCAACGCTCACCCAGCCGGCCGCGAAGGCGCTGGGCCAGCTGGACGCCCCAGGGATCATCGCCATTCACCACCGCCCCGCCCGCCAGCAGCGGCTCGGCAAACAGCTGCGCCTTGGCCTCGAAGTAGGCCTGCATCGAGGGGTGGTAATCGAGGTGGTCCTGGGTGAGGTTGGTGAACACCGCCCCGGCGAAGCGGCAGCCCGCCACCCGCTGCTGGTCGAGGGCATGGGAACTCACCTCCATCGCCCCGATCTGGGCACCGGCCTCCACCGCCTGGGCCAGCTGGGCCTGTAGCAGATCGGCAAAGGCGGTGGTGTGCTGGGCGGTCACGCTCTGACCGGGCCAGCGGTTCACCAGGGTGCCGAACAGGGCCGCCGGCCGGCCGGCATGGGCGGCCAGATGCTCGATCAGGTGGGTGGTGGTGGTTTTGCCGTTGGTGCCGGTGACTCCGATCAAGGCCAGGCGCCGACTCGGTTGAGCCCAGAACGCCGCCGCCAGCAAGCCAGCCCAGCGCGCCAACGGCTCCGGGGCGATCAGCACCGCGTCGTCGGGCCCCGGGGGCTGGGCCGCCGCCGCCGCTGCGCTGATCACAGCCGCCGCCGCCCCCGCCTGCAGCGCCTGGGGCCAAAAACAGCCCCCATCCACCTGGGTGCCCGGCAGCCCCACAAACAAGGTGCCCCGGCCCACGCGGCGGGAATCACAACTGATGCCGCTCACCTCCCGATTGGGCACCCCCGCTGGCAGCTCCAAACCCACCTCCCGCAGGACCGGATGGAGCAGCTGGGTCATGGCACCGGATCAGCGAATGGCGCCTTTCTAAGCGTCCTGATCCGAAAAGCCGTGCTTCTGCAACCAAACCCGCAGGCTGGTGCCGGCCAGCCGTGGTGGCACCCGCGGCAGCACCTGCTCCCCGTCGGGCGAGCGCAGCAGCAACAGCGGCACCTCCAGGCCAAAGCGGGCCTGCAAAGCGGGATCGCCATCGACATCGATCAGCTCGATCGCCAGGGGCGGCTCGAGGGCCCGCAACTTCTCGGCCAGGCCCTCACACAGGCAGCAGCCCTGACGGGTCATCAACACCAGAGCGGGCATCAGTCGGGAACGGGATCGCAGCCGCAGGGGGTGAAGGGGTGGCAGCGCAGCAACCGGCGCAGGGTAAGCCAGCTGCCCCGCCAGGGGCCATGGCGGCTGATGGCCTCGAGGCCATAGGCGCTGCAGCTGGGGATGAAGCGGCAGCGGGGGCCCAGCAGCGGCGAGATCCACTGGCGATACACGCCGATCAGAGCCAGCAACAGCATCGCCAGCCATCGCTCCAACGGCCCAGCCGCGCCGGCACCAACCGAGGCGAGACCCGGCTCGGGCTGCAAGCCGAGCTGGTGCGGCCCAACCGATAAGATCGACCGTTGGCGCGGCAAAGCTCAGGCCTGCGGAACTCTCCCAGCATGCTCGATGCCGCAGCGCCATGGGGCCATCCCGGCTCCCTCCGTCCTTCGAACTCGTTTCATGTCTCGCTACCGCGGCCCTCGCCTGAGGATTACGCGGCGCTTGGGAGACCTTCCCGGTCTCACCCGTAAGTCCGCCAAGCGGTCTTATCCCCCCGGTCAGCACGGCCAAGCCCGTCGCAAGCGCTCCGAATACGCCATCCGCCTCGAAGAGAAGCAGAAGCTTCGCTTCAACTACGGCATCTCCGAGCGACAGCTCGTGCGCTACGTGAAGAAAGCGCGCGCCCAGGAGGGTTCCACCGGAACCAACCTGCTGAAACTGCTCGAGAACCGCCTCGACAACATTTGCTTCCGCCTGGGTTTCGGCCCCACCGTGCCCGGCGCCCGCCAGCTGGTAAACCATGGCCACGTGACCGTGAACGGCCGCGTTGTGGACATCCCCAGCTTCCAGTGCAAGGCCGGCGACGTCGTCGCCATCCGCGAGCGCAAGCAGAGCAAGAAATTGGCTGAAGGCAACCTGGAATTCCCAGGTTTGGCCAACATCCCGCCCCACCTCGAGCTCGACAAGAACAAGCAGGTGGCCAAGGTGATCAGCAAGTGCGAACGCGAGTGGGTCGCCCTCGAGATCAACGAACTGCTGGTGGTGGAGTTTTACTCCCGCAAGGTCTGATCGCGCCGGCCATCGCGCCACGTCCATCAACCGATTCAGCCCGGCCCCAAAAGCCGGGCTTTTTCATGGGGTGCTGCGGGTCCAGACCCAGCGGCAATCCCGCTGCAGAGCCGAGGCCATGGCGGCCTTCGCTGAATCTTCGCCAGCAGAAGAGGCCAGCAACTGCTCCAGCTCCGCAGTGGTGAGCACCAGGGCATCGCAGCTCAGGGGCAACTGCTCAAAGGGCCACTGGCGGTAGCGCAGCGTCTGCGGGCCCGTAGCCGCTTGATCCACCAGCAGCAGATCCAGGTCGCTGCCCACGCCGGCATCACCCCGCCCATAGCTGCCGTACACGCCCACCTTCTGCAGGGTCGGATTGCTGCAGGCCTGCTGAGCTGCCCAACGCTCCACTGCCTCGAGCACAACCCGGGGCTCAGGCCATCTGAGCAGCGATTGCGTCAACGAGCGCACGGGCATGGCTGAGGGCATCGCGACTTTGCAGGTGGCCGAAGTGATCACTCGGGGCCCCATCGGGAAGACTATCGGGATAGCGCGTGGGGATGTAGAGCGCATCGAGAATGCGCAGCCGCTCCACCAACTCGGGTAGACCCGCTTCCATCCGCTCCTGGAGGGCATCCGGAAGATCCCGGAACAACCGGCCCAGGCCATGGCCCCAGGCCTGCTGACCATGCGAGAGATGCAGACCCTTCAGGGCTTTCTCAACAGCCTGATGGGTGGCAAAACAGGCCCACTCATGGTGCCCATGACCGGCACTCACCAGCGCCATGGCCAGGTCCTGGTTCGCCTGGCTCAGCCAGTCAGCAGCGCGATTAGCCACAGTCCTACCCCCCAATCAGTGCCTCAAGAGCAGCCGTCACATCGGCCTGGCGCATCAGGGATTCGCCCACCAGCACCGCATCGGCGCCGGCGCCCTGCACCCGATCGAGGTCGTCACGCGTGACCAGCCCCGACTCGCTCACCAGCAGGCAGCCCTTGGCACGGATCTGCTCGCCGTAGGTGGCGGTGAGCCGCTCGGTGGCGGCCAGATCGGTGTGGAAGGTGGCCAGATCGCGGTTGTTGATGCCAATCAGCTGCACCCCATCGAGGGCTAGCACCCGCTCCAGCTCCTCGGCATCGTGCACCTCCACCAGCACCGTCAGACCCAGGGCCTTGGCCACCTTGAGCAGGTAGGCCATGTCCACATCGGTGAGGATCGCCGCGATCAGCAGGGCGGCATCGGCGCCGGCGGCCCGGGCCTGATACAGCTGATAGGGGCTGAGGATGAAGTCCTTGCAGAGCAGGGGCAACTCCACCACCTGGCGCACCTGCACCAGCACCTCAAAGCCCCCCTGAAAAAACTGTTTATCGGTGAGCACCGACAGGCAGCTGGCACCACCGGCGGCATAGCCCCTGGCGATGGCCTCCGGATCAAAATCCTCGCGGATCACCCCCTTGCTGGGGCTGGCCTTCTTCACCTCGGCGATCACCGCCGGCTTGCGGCAGCTGGCCCGCAGGGCCGCCAGAAAATCGCGGGGCGCCGGCAGCTCGGCCACCTGCTGCTTGAGCTTCTCCAGGGGCACCCGCTCGCGGGCGGAGGCCACCTCCCGGTCTTTCTCCCAAACGATCTTCTCAAGAATGTGGCGCGGTTCGCCCTCCTCATGGCGGATGGCGTATTCGAGGAAGGCCACCTTCACCTTGGGATTCGGGGGCCGGCGACGGAACTCCATCTCAGCCACCCACCGCGACGGGAGTCAGTGCAGCAGCGGCCTGCTTGTAGGCCACTTCCACCACCTCACTGAGGGTGGGGTGGGTGTGCACTTCATTGGCGAGCTGGGTGACGCTCTGGCGGCGCGCCACGGCGTTGGCGATCTCCTGGATCAGATCCGCCGCATGCAGGCCGTAGATGTGGGCGCCGAGCACCTCACCGGTGCTCTTGTTGAACAGCAGCTTCATCAGGCCATCGCTCTCCAGCTCGGCCAGGGCCTTGGAATTGGCCTTGAAGTAGCTGCGCACCACCCCCAGCTCAAAGCCGTCCTTGGCCGCCAGCGCTTTGGCATCGGCCTCGCTTAGGCCCACCGAGCTGATCTCCGGATGGGTGAAGGTGGCCGCCGGAATCGAGCGGTAGTCGATCGGGCGGGGGTGACCCAGGATGTTGTCGATCGCCACGGTGCCCTGGGCCGCAGCGGTGTGGGCCAGCATCATCTTGCCGGTCACATCACCCACGGCCCACAGGTGCGGCACGGGCTCGCCGCCCGCCAGCACCCGCATGTGATCGTCCACCGGGATGAAGCCGCGCTCGGTGTCCACCCCCACCGCCGCCAGGTTGAGCGCGGCGCTGCTCGGCACCCGGCCGGTGGCCACCAGCACCGCATCCACCTCCAGGGTTTCCACCAGCTCCTTGGTGGCCATGTCGGCCAGCTCGATTTTCACCGGGCAGCCCGGCGTCACCTTACGGGCCAGCAGGCCAGCGCGGGCATCGATGTCGCGGCCATCGATCAGCTTGCGGGCGGCCAATTTGGCGATGTCGGGATCGAAGGTGGGCATCACCCGATCCAGGGCCTCGATCATCGTCACTTCACAGCCCAGGGCCGTGTACACATCGGCAAATTCCAGGCCGATGTAGCCGCTGCCGATGATCGCCAGCCAACGGGGCAGCCACTCCAGGCTCACGGCCTCGTCGCTGGTGAACACGGTGCGGCCGTCGGTTTCAATGCCGCGGGGCACGAAGGGCTCCGAGCCGGTGGCGAGGATCACGTCGCGGGCGCTGTAGGTGCGCTCCACGCCGCTGCCACTCTCACGCACGGTCACCTGCTGGTGGCCCGCCAGCCGGCCGCTGCCCCGCAGGATCGTGGCGCCGGCGCGCTCGAGAGTTTTGGTGAGGTTGGTGCGGATCGTGGCCACCAGCTGGTTGGCATGGTCAGCGATCTTCTGGCGCTCAAAGCGCACCGGGGCGGCGTGGATGCCGAAGCCGGCCAGGTGCTCGGCGTCGGCCAGCTCCCGCACCCGGCCGCTGGCGGCCAGCAGGGCCTTGGAGGGCACGCAGCCGCGGTTCACGCAGGTGCCGCCCATATCGCGCGATTCCACGATCGCCACCTTCAGCCCGTGCTCCGCGGCGTGCTTGGCCGCGTCAAAGCCGCCGTAACCGGCGCCGACAACAATCACGTCGTAATCGAAGCTCGAGCCATCAAAACGCGATCCGTGGAGGGGGGCGTCGCTCACCGGGCAGCCGTGCAGTTGTTGGCAAGCATTCTCCCCCGTCAGGCTCCGACGCGCTGCCGCAGGCGCTCGAGCAGCAGGGGGGCCGCCGCCACCGCCACATTCAGCGACTCCACCACCGCGCTGTGGGGGATCGTGACCCGCTGGTTGGCCAGGGCTTCCAGCTGGGGCGACACGCCGCCCCCCTCGCTGCCGAGCAACAACACCGTGGGGCGAGTCCAGTCGAGCTGCCAGTAGGGCAGCGGCGCCACCGGCCCGGCCCCCGGCCGAACGGCCACCACCACCTGGGATCCCGCCGCCGCGGCCGCCGCCAGCCGCCCCGCCAGATCCGCCCGGCTCTCGCGCCACAGCGGCAGGGCCAGGGCTGCACCGGCCGAGGCACGCAGCACCTTGGGCTGGAAAGGGTCGGCCCCATCGGCCATCCACAAGCTCTCCACCCCAGCCGCCAGGGCGGTGCGCATCAACGTGCCGAGGTTGCCCGGATCCTGCAAGCCATCGAGGGCCAGCACGAAGGGAGCTGGAGCGGCAGCCGCCGGCGCGGGAGCGGGCGGAGCCACGGTCAACACAACGCCATCGGGATGCTGGGTGGTGGCCACCGCCTCCAGCACCTCCTGGCTCACCTCGCGGCAGATGCAGCCGGGCGGCAGGGCCGCCACCTGGGCGCCGTGGTCGGCGAGCCAGGCAGCCGTGGCCAGCAGATCGCGCGGCTGGAGCTGCAACCGCAGCACCTCCTGAAGCAGGTGGGTGCCCTCCAGCAGCAACAACCCCTCCTGACGCCGACCGCGGGCGTCGTGGAGCAACCGCAGCCGCTTGACCAGTGGATTGCGGCGGCTGGTGATCGTCTCAGCGAGGCACAGCCCAGGGCTGGGAACCACGTCAGAAGGTGTGGTGGCGCCGGACGCGCAGGCCATCGTGCATCACCAGCTCCTTCTCCTCCATCTCGAGACCTCGCACCGAAGCCACCTCGCCTTTGAGACCTTCGGCCTGGAGGTTTTCAACCAGCTTTTTCAAAACAATGTCCTCGATGGTCGACTGATCGAGAGCATCGGGAGTGAGACTCTCAAGAAACTTGCCGAGCTTCGAGGCCATCACCTCAGAGGCATTGGTGATCTTGAGGACAATCATAAAAAAGTGCGGATGGGGAGACTTGAACTCCCACGACATTGCTGCCACTAGTACCTGAAACTAGCGCGTCTACCAATTCCGCCACATCCGCGTGGCCGCCGCCGCAGCGACTGGGAAAACATACGCCATCGAGGGTCCTCCCCGGCCGTTCAAGCCAGTTTGGTCGGCGGCTGTCTAGACGGTCTCATCATTTGTTGTCAAGATGCGTCGGCAAGAGCTGGGCAGTCGCTCCATGGGTTTGATCGCTGTCCAGTCCAACTTTCAGTCTCAGGTGGTTTTCAGCCCCCAGCTGGAAATCTCTGGTGGCCGCAAGCTGTCTGGGGAGCTGCAGGTGAGTGGCGCCAAGAACTCAGCCCTGGTGCTGATGGCGGCCTGCCTGCTCAGCCGCGACACGATCCGGCTGCGCAATGTGCCGCCCCTCACTGACATCTCCGCCATGGCCGAGATGCTCGGCAGCCTCGGGGGCCAGGTGTTGCGCCAGAGCGACTGCCTCGAGCTCAATGGCGACGCCATCAACAACTCCACGGCGCCCTACGAGCTGGTGAACAGCCTGCGGGCCAGCTTCTTCTGCATCGGGCCGCTGCTGGCCCGGATGGGCATGGCCAAGGTGCCCCTGCCCGGTGGCTGCCAGATCGGCACCCGGCCCGTGGTGGAGCATGTCAAGGGGCTGAAGGCCCTCGGTGCTCAGGTGACGATTGAGCACGGGGTCGTCACCGCCGTCGTGCCAGGTCGTGGGCATCGCCTCACCGGCGGCCGCATCCACATGGACTGCCCCAGCGTCGGCGCGACCGAGACGTTGATGATGGCCGCCGTGCTCGCCGATGGCGAGACGGTGATCGACAACGCCGCCCTGGAGCCGGAGGTGGTGGATCTGGCCGGGCTGCTGATCGCCATGGGCGCCAAGGTGCGCGGCGCTGGCACGCCCACCATCACGATCGTGGGCGTCGAGCGTCTCCACGGCGCCGACTACGCCGTGATCCCCGATCGCATCGAAGCCGGCACCTTCCTGCTGGCCGCCGCCATCACCCGCTCCCACCTGCGGATCGCCCCCATCATCCCCGACCACCTCGGCGCGGTGCTCACCAAGCTGGAGGAGGCGGGCTGCACCCTGGAGCACGACGGCATCGGCCTCACCCTCAAAGCCGATCACATCAATGCTGTTGACCTGCGCACCCAACCCTTCCCCGGCTTTCCCACCGACCTGCAGGCGCCATTCATGAGCCTGCTGGCCACGGCCCAGGGCACCAGCGTGATCACCGAGAACATCTTCGAAAACCGCCTGCAGCACGTGGCGGAGCTGCAGCGCATGGGGGCCGCCATTCGCATGCAGGGCAACACCGCCTTCGTTGAAGGAGTGGCCCGGCTCAGCGGTGCGCCGGTGCAGGGCACCGATCTGCGGGCCTCCGCCGCCATGGTGCTGGCGGGCCTGGCCGCCGAAGGCATCACCACGGTGCGGGGGCTGGAGTTCCTCGACCGCGGCTACGCCAACCTCGAAGCTAAACTCAATGCGGCCGGCGCCTGCATCCAGCGTGTTAGCGGTGCACCAAACAGCACCAGCATTGCCGCGTAAGCTCTCCACTGCGGGAGCGTGCCGGAATTGGTAGACGGACTCGACTCAAAATCGAGCGCCTTCGGGCATGTGGGTTCGAGTCCCACCGCTCCCATCTCGCCGGTCATGGACACCTATGCCCGCTTCCCGATCAGCCTCACCCGGGGCCGGGGTGTGTGGGTGTGGGACAGCAGCGGCAAGCGCTACCTCGACTGCGTGGCCGGCATCGCGGTCTGCACCCTCGGCCACAGCGACGGCCGGATGAAGCGGGCCCTGAGCCGGCAGCTGGGCAAGCTCCAGCACGTCTCCAACCTGTATCGCATTCCTGAGCAGGAGGAGCTGGCGGCGGCGATCACCGCCAGCAGCTGTCTGGATCGGGTGTTCTTCTGCAACTCCGGAGCTGAAGCCAATGAGGCCGCCATCAAATTGGCGCGCAAGCACGGCAACACGGTCCGCGGCATCAACACCGCGGGCGGCATTCCCGGCGGCGAGCACAGCCCCCTGATCCTCACCGCCCAGGCCAGTTTCCACGGCCGCACCCTGGCGGCCGTCACCGCCACCGGCCAGCCCAAATACCACCAGGGCTTTGAGCCGATGGTGCAGGGCTTCCGCTACTTCCCCTACAACGACACCGCCGCCTTTGAAACCCTGCTGGCCAGCAGCGAGGCGCAGGGTCCGCGGGTGGCGGCCGTGCTGCTGGAGCCGATCCAGGGCGAGGGCGGTGTGCACCCGGGCAACCGCGCCTTCTTCCAGCGGGTGCGGGAGCTCTGCGACGCCCACAACATCCTGCTGATCTTCGACGAGGTGCAGATCGGCGTCGGCCGCAGCGGCCAGCTCTGGGGCTACGAGCAGCTGGGCGTGGAGCCCGATGCGATCACCCTGGCCAAGGGACTGGGCGGCGGCATCCCGATCGGCGCCCTGGCGGTGAAGGCGAAGGCAGATCACTTCCGCCCCGGCGAGCACGCCAGCACCTTCGGCGGCAACCCCTTCGCCTGCCGGGCCGGCCTCACGGTGCTGGCTGAACTCGAGCGCCGCAAGCTGGTCAGCCACGTGCAGCGGATGGGAGAACTGCTGCAGGAGCTGCTGGCCGAGCTGGTGAGCCGCCACCCCACCCTGCTGGAGGGGGTGCGCGGCTGGGGGCTGCTGCAGGGCCTGGTGCTGCGTGCCGAGGCCCCGAGCGCCCCCGAAATCGTCAAGGCCGCGATGGAGCAGGGCCTGCTGCTGGTCCCCGCCGGACCCCAAGTGGTGCGCTTCGTGCCGCCGCTGGTGATCCAGCCCCGCCACCTGCGCCTGGCGGTGGATCGCCTCGAGCGGGCCCTCACCAGCCTTGGTTGCTGAAACAGCCTTGGCCGCTGAGCCCGACCCCTTCGCCGACCTGATCGAGCCCTTCAGCCGCCGCGGCGTCGACCTGGGGCTCGATCGCCTGCAGGCCGCCCTGGCCGAGCTGGGCCATCCCGAGCGCCGCTTCGCCGCCGTGCAGGTTGCCGGCACCAACGGCAAGGGCTCGATCTGCACCCTGGTGCACCAGGCGCTGCTGGCCGCTGGCATCCGCGCTGGCCTCTACACCTCGCCCCACCTGGTGAGCTGGACCGAGCGCATCCGCCTGGGCGACGCCCCGATCGCCGCGCCGGATCTGCGCCGGCACCTGGAAACCGCCACGCCGGTCGCCCAACGCCACCAGCTCACGCCGTTTGAGCTGGTCACCGCCGCGGCCTTTCTGGCCTTTGCGGAAGTGAACTGTGAGCTGGTGGTGCTGGAGGTGGGACTCGGGGGCCGGCTCGATGCCACCACCTGCCATCCCCACCGGCCCGTAATCGGCTTTGCCTCGGTGGGGCTCGACCACGCCGAGTTCTTAGGGCCGGATCCAGCCCACATTGCCGCCGAAAAAGCGGGCGTGCTCCAGCCGGGCGCCGTGGCCGTCAGCGCCCCCCAGAGCCCCGAGGTGGCCGCGGTGTTGAACGCCCGGGCGGCGGCGGTGGGGGCCGAGCTGCGCTGGCTGGAGCCACTCGATCTGGAGCGCTGGCCCCTGGGGCTGCCGGGGGCCGTGCAGGCGAGCAACGGGGCCGTGGCGTTGGGGATGCTGCGGGCCCTGGCGGAGCAGGGCTGGCCGGTCAGCGAGGCCGCCATCCGGCAGGGCTTCGCCGCCGCCCGCTGGCCCGGCCGGCTGCAACAGCTGATCTGGCGCAGCCAGCCCCTGCTGCTCGATGGGGCCCACAACCTGCCCGCCGCCCTCGCCCTGCGCAGCGAACTCGACGCCCATCCCGAGCGCCACGGCCTAGCCCCCGGCCCCCGCCACTGGGTGCTGGGCATGCTGGCCAACAAGCAGGGGCCGGCCATCCTCGAAGCGCTGCTGGCCCCCCACGACCGCGCCTGGATTGTGCCGGTGCCGGGCCACGCCAGCTGGAGCGCCACCAGCCTCAGCAGCGCCCTCGCCGCCCACACCGACCGAGGAGCGGTGCTGGTGGATCAGCTGGAGACGGCGCCGGATCTCACCAGCGCCCTAACAGCCGCAGCGACAGCCGCAGCAGCCCCGCGGCTGATCGTGGCGGGCTCCCTCTATTTGGTAGGCCATCTGCTGGGGAGTGACCCTCCGGCGCAGAACGGTCCAGAGTGAAGCTCCCGGCTCCCTTCGCCTTGGCCCACCCACTGCAGCGCCTGTTGCTCGACCCGTTGGGGCGCCTGTTTCACATCCTGTTTCACAAAGCCCTCGCACTTGGCCTCGTAGTGGGCCTCGCCCTGGCCCTGGCCCTGGCCCTGCCGGAGCCGGCCGCCGCCGAGTTTTCAGGGGTGGACTACACGCTCACAAACCAGAACGAGCAGAATTTCAGCGGCCAGAATCTGGCCAACACCTCCTTCGCCGGGGCCACGGGACGGCACGCCAACTTCAGTGGCGCCAACCTGCACGGCGCGATCCTCACCCAGGCCGCCTTCCCGGAGGCCAATTTCGCCGGGGCCGACCTCAGCGGCACCCTGATGGACAAGGTTGATCTGTCCGGCGCCGACCTCACCGGGGCCGTGCTGAGCGGCGCCATCGCCTCGGGCAGCAGCTTCCGGGGCGCCACCGTCACCGATGCCGACTTCAGCGACGCCCTGATCGATCGCGTCGACCAACGCTCCCTCTGCCGCGACGCCGAAGGCACCAACCCGATCACCGGCGTCGACACCCGCCTCAGCCTGGGCTGCTGAGCCAGCCGCGCAGCTTGCCCGGGTTGAGCAACCCCAATGGGTCGTAGGCGGCCTTGGCCGCCACCTGGTCGGCATCGATCACGCCCAGGCCGCCGTCCTCGACGGTGAGCACATGGGGGTTGAACAGCACCGCCCCTGCGTCGCGGCAGTCGGCCATCAGCCGCTGCAGAGCCTCCTCCCCCCGCCAGCGCACCAGCGGCAAGGCCGCCAGCCGGGCCGCCCCCTGCTGCTTCACCGCTTCCAGGTGCCAGAGCAGATCGTCACCCCACTGGCCCCGCAGGCGCTCCAAACAGGGGCCCTCCGGCTGGGGTAGCAGCATCTGCAGGTAGGTCCAGCCCTTGTGCTGGGTGCGCCAGTGCAGGGTGGTGTGGTTCCAGCTGAGCTCCCGCAGCGGCAGGCCCCGGCTCTGGCCCTGGGGGGCCTGCCAGCGCAGCGCACCACCGCGGGCCGCCAACCAATCGGGCAGCACCGCCAGGGCATCGGGGGCAGCCAGCAGCAGCAGGCGATGCTCCTCCCCATCTGGCGCCGGACAGCCCGCCGGCCAGGGCAGCGGCTGAGCCAACGGCGCCTCCAGCAGCGTGATGGCGTTGAGCTGCAGCGCCGTAGCGGGCAGGGCCTGGGCCGCCGCCAGGGCCCGATCCCACTGCGCAAACCCCACCACGAGCTGCTGCCAGGCCACGGCTTCGGTGGTGGGCAGGCGCAGGGCCGTGAGGATGCCGTTGGTGCCGTAGGCGTGGTTGAGCGGGGCGCTGGCGGCGGCATCGAGCTGGAGCAGCCGCGGCTCGGGCTCCAGGGTCACCACCTCCAGGCCCAGCAGGTTGCCGGCATCCCGCAGGAAGCCCCAGCGCAGGGAGCCGATGCCGCCGGAGCCCCCGGCAATGAAGCCGCCGATGGTGGCGCTGCGCACCGTGCTGGGCACCAGCCGCAGGGCCCGGCCCCGGGGCGCCAGCTGCTGCTCAATCGCGCCCATCAGGGCGCCCGCCTCCACCTCGATCACCCCGGTGGCCTCGTCCAGTTGCCGCAGGCGCTGGAGGCCGGTGAGATCCAGCACCAACCCGCCCTGCAGCGGCACGCACTGGCCGTAGTTGCCGGTGCCGGCCCCCCGCACCGTCAGGGGCACGCCGTGGCGGGCACAGGCACCGGCCACCAGCCGCACCTGCTCCACCGTGACGGCGAAAGCCACCAGCTGGGCGCGGCAGCCCTGCAGCTGCGGCACCAGCACCGGCGAGTAGTCGAAGTAGTCGCGGGAGAGGCGCTCCAGCTCGGCCGGTGCCTCCGGGCCCAGCAGCGCCAACGCCGGATCGAGCCGCTGCAGCTCTGCCGCCAGGGCGGCGACCCGGGAGCAGGGGTTCAACTCCATGGAAGCAGCATGGGAGAGGGCTGCTCCTGCCCAGGCAGCGGCAGCCACTGGCCGGCGCGCAGCACCCGCCGCTGGGGCGGCCGGGCCAGCAGCTCGCCCCACGAGCCCGCACCGAGCAGCACCAGATCGGCAGGCCCGCCAACGCGCAGCACCCCATCCCAGGCCAGCCCCAGCACGGCGGCGGCGGCGGTGCTGAAGGGGGCCAGGCCGAGGCGCTGCCACGGCATCAACTGGCAGAGCGGCGCCGCCCAGCGCAGCAGCTCAACTGGATCGAAATCGCCGCCCGGATACCAGGGATCCTGCACGTTGTCGCCGCCGAGGGCCAGCCGCACCCCTGCCCGCTGCAGGCTGCGGATCGGCGCCAGCGGTCGGCGCCAGGGGGTGCGGCCGGGCCTGCGGCCCAGCAGCCAGAAATTGGTGGTGGGCAGGGCAACCACGGCGATCTCCGCCGCGGCCAGGCGCTCGGCTAGCTGGTCGCAGGCCCGCGGCGGCAGCAGGCCCATGCTGCTGGCGTGGCTGCAGGTGATCGCCACGGCACGGCGCTGCGCCAAAGCCACCCGGGCCACCAGATCGACGCCCACTCCCGGGTCGCGATCGGATTCATCCACGTGCAGATCGACGCCGCAACCCAAGCGCTCGGCCAGATCGAGCAGGGCCAGCAGGGCCTCCCGGTCGGCGGCGCGGCGGGCCGGTCCCTGCCCGTAGGGCGGCCCGATCACCCCCCCCAGCAGCCCCTGGCCATCGGCCACCGCGCGGGCGAGGGCTTCCCCTTCCGGACTGAGCCAGTGGGCCAGCGGTGCCAGGGCCACCAGCTGCAGCTCCAGCCGCCCCCGCCAGCGCTCGCGGGCCTCCAGCAGGGCGTCCCAGCTGGCGCGAGCCGCCGGCCCAACGCTGTCGATGTGGCTGCGGATAGCCCGCACCCCGTTGCGCCAGGCCCGATCGAGGGCCAGCTCGGCCCGCGCCGCCACCTGCTCGCCGGTGCGCACGCCGTACTCGCGTTGGTTGGCCGCCAGGGCCGCAGCCATGGTGCCCTCCCGGTTGGGGAAAGCATCGGCCGTGAAAGCCTTGTCGAGATGGGCGTGGGGCTCCACCAGGGGCGTGAGCGCCAAAGGCAGGGCGGCCAGCGCGGCCGGATCCATACTCCACAATGGCTCGATCGCCGTGACCAGTGCTCCGGCCACCCGGATCTGCAGCGCCACCAGCCCGTCGGCATCGGCCTCAAAACCCCTGGCCAGACGCGGATCCAGCAGCCCGCGGGGTAGGCGCAGCGCCAGAGGATGCATCACGGAGCGTCCTGGGAGGGGTCGGCGACAGCCTTGTCGATCGCGGCACCGATCAGCACAAACTGTCCCGCCACCCCAACCACGGTGGAGCGAAAGCGCGGCACCCGCCAACCCAACAACTTGTGGCCACCGATGTCACTGCGATACAGGCTCAACACCCCGAGATTGTGGCGGCGGGTATGGCCTGCCACCAGCGCCGCCAAGGGCGTCCGCTGGGCCAGCACCAGCTCCTCACAGTTCTGAATCGCTAGCCGCATCAGCAGCGGTAGACCGCCATCAGTGCAAACCTCCTCGCTGATTTCATCGACCAACCGCTCGGCGGCATAGGCCTGGAAATCGGCGGCGGAGGGATTGGTGATGGCCAGCCCGGCCCCGGCCAGGGCCGCCAGGATCAGGCCGAATGCCCAGGGGGGACAGGCGAAGTGATCTGAACGGCCGGGCAAACGGGACGTCATTCAAGGGCTCCCACGTTGGCACCAATCCCTGTCGGTGGCTTGGTACATTGTTGGCAATCACGGCGGGCGTCGCCAAGTGGTTAAGGCAGCGGCTTGTGGCGCCGCCATTCGGGGGTTCAAGTCCCCTCGCTCGCCCTTGATGCCCTAGCCGTCTCCGCTTCTGGTGGAGGCGGCTTTTTTGTGCCGCCCTGCTGCAACGCGCCCTGCGGCAAGAGGGCCTGCAGCAGCAGACCCGCCCCCTGCCTCACCGGATCGGCGCAGGGCAAACCCGTCTCGGCGGCCGTGGCCACGAGAGCGGCATCGGCTTCTGCGCTGCTGAGCCGGGCGGTGTTGAGCGCCACGGCCCGCACCCGGGGCCGCAGGCCATCGGGCCGGCCCAAGGCCGCCAGGGCCTCCAGCGCCGCGATCAGCTCCGACAGCGGTGGAATCGCCACCGGCGCCGCCCCAGGCCGGCTGCGCACGAAGCGCTGGCCGGCGCGGTGCACCAACAGCAGGTCGGTGGGCTGGCTGCCGCGCAGCAGCGGCAGGGTGGCGGTGGAGCCCGGGTGGCAGAGCGACCCCTGCCCCTCCACCAGCACCAGGGCCTCGGGCCCGGCCCCGGCGGCCACCTGAAGCACCGCCGCCTCCACGGCCCCGGCGGCGTAATCCACCCGCACCGCATCGAGGGCCACTCCGCATCCGGCGATCAGGATCCCCGCCTGGCCGGTGCCCACAAAGCGGGCATCGAGGCCCCGGTGCCGAGCCTCGGCCTGCAGCTCCAGGCAGGCGCTCATCTTGCCCACGGCCATGTCGGATCCCACCGCCAGCAGCCGCCGGCAAGGAAGAGCCGCCGCCCGCGCCGTGGCCACCTCCAGCGCCTCGGGCTCCTGGCGCAGGTCCCAGATCCACTGGCCGGGGCGGGTGCAGGCCGCCGCCAGGGCCGGATCATCCCCCAACCGGCTGTGCAGGCCACTGGCCAGGTGCAGCCCGGCCTGGAGCCCCGCCAGCAGATCGGCGCGCATGGCGGCGGGCAAGCGGCCACCGGAGGGGGCCAGCCCCACCACCGCCACCTCGGGCCCGTAGGCCAGGGCCGCCGCCATGTCGGCCACCACCGGCACGGCCCGGTCGATGCCCGTGATCGCCTCCAGCGAGGCGCCAGCGAAGGCCGGATCGATCACCGCCACGATCGGTCCGGAGCGGTAGCGCAGCATCGCCAGGCCGGTCTTGCCGGAGAGGTCGTCGAGGCCGCCGTGCTGCAGCAGCACGACCGGGGCGCTGGCGCTCAACATGCCTGATCGCCTCGGAGGCCAATGCCCAGGCCGAGGCCGGGGGGCGGCACCAACACGTCGCCGCGAAGCGCCAACCCGGAAAAGGGGTCGTCCAGCAGGTTGAGGTGGCTGTCGAGATCGGGCCAGGTCACTAGGGGCAGCAGCTGGGCGGCGGCGCCATTGAGCAGGGCGGCGTCGGAGTAGCAGCCGACCATCACCCCCAGCCCCAGCCGCCGGGCCGCCTGGGCCATCAGCAAAGCCTCGGAGAGACCTCCACTTTTGAGCAGTTTGATGTTGATGCCGTCCACGTAGGGGGCCAGCCGCACCAGATCGGCCAGGTCCCAACAGCTCTCATCCGCCACCAAGGGCATCGGACAGTCGAGCTCCAGGGCCTCGAAGCCAGCCGTGTCGCGCTCCGCATCCAGCAGCGGCGCCAGGGGCTGCTCCAGCAGCACCACCCCAGCGCGCTCGAGGGGCACGAGCATGGCCCGGGCCGTGCCCAGATCCCAACCGCCGTTGGCATCCACCTGCAGCTCGCAGGCCACGCCGGTGCTCTGGCGCCGCTGCTCGAGGGCAGCAGCCACGGCCTCCAGCAGCACCAGGTCGTGGGCCACCCCCTCGGGGCTGCCGAGCTTGAGCTTGATGCGGGTGGCGGGAAGCTGCAGCCACCAGCGCTCGAGCCGCGCCAGCACAGCCTCGGGGGGGCCTAAGCCGAGGGTCACGCTGGTGGCGACACGGGCTCCCGGATCCAGGCCCCAGAGCCGCCACAGCGGTTGCCCCAGCCGTTGACCCCACCAGTCGTGCAGGGCCAGATCGAGGCCGCAGCGCGCCGGCGGGCTGAGGCCAGCCAGCAGTGGTCCCAGGGCCTGGAGCGGCTCCGGCGCCAGGGCTCCCAGCTGGGGGGCCAGGGCTTCGAGCTCCGCCGCAACGGCGTCGGTGGCGTAGTGGCGATGGCCGGTGTCGAAGCCGCCGGTCTCACCGATGCCTGTGAGCCCGTCGTGCTCGAGGCTCACCAGCAGGTGCTCCACAGCCGCTGTGGTGCCGCGGCTGATGGCCAGGGGCACAGCCTTGGTGAGCAGAAACCGGCGCAGGCTCAGGCGCATGGGGATGGAGCGCTGCCATCAAGCTGGCACAACCAGGACGGCACGCGTCTGACATGCCTCCTGAAATCCGTACAACCCGTACAGATTTCGGAACACCAGCCAGCGCCATTCCCCAGCCCTTGCCCACGACCTACCACCAGCAACCCAAGTGCGGAACCCGATGGCCGAAACTGATCGGATGACGGCCACCACGCTCAGCACCCGCGGCAGCTACTGGATCACCACCTTCGGCTGCCAGATGAACAAGGCGGATTCCGAGCGCATGGCCGGGATCCTCGAATCCATGGGCTACCGCGAGGCTCCAGCCGAGCTGGAGGCTGATCTCGTTCTCTACAACACCTGCACGATCCGCGACAACGCCGAACAGAAGGTGTACAGCTATCTGGGTCGCCAGGCCCAGCGCAAGCGCACCAACCCCCACCTCACCCTGGTGGTGGCCGGCTGCGTGGCCCAGCAGGAGGGCGAATCGCTGCTGCGGCGCGTGCCCGAGCTGGATCTGGTGATGGGGCCCCAGCACGCCAACCGCCTCGATGTGCTGCTGGCCCAGGTGGAGCAGGGCCAACAGGTGGTGGCCACAGGCGAGCACCACATCCTCGAAGACATCACCACCGCCCGCCGCGACAGCACGATCTGCGGTTGGGTGAACGTGATCTACGGCTGCAACGAGCGCTGCACCTATTGCGTGGTGCCGTCGGTGCGGGGCCAGGAGCAATCGCGTCTGCCTGAGGCGATCAAGCTGGAGATGGAGGGGCTGGCCGCACGGGGGTTCAAGGAGATCACCCTGCTGGGCCAGAACATCGATGCCTACGGCCGCGACCTGCCCGGCATCACCGCCGAAGGCCGGCGCGCCCACACCCTCACCGACTTGCTCCACCACGTGCACGACGTGGCGGGCATCGAGCGGATCCGCTTCGCCACCAGCCATCCGCGCTATTTCACCGAGCGGCTGATCGACGCCTGCGCCGACCTGCCCAAGCTGTGCGAGCACTTCCACGTGCCCTTCCAGAGCGGCGATGACGACGTGCTCAAGGCCATGGCCCGCGGCTACACGGTGGACCGCTACCGCCGCATTGTCGAGCGCATCCGCGAGCGCATGCCCGATGCCGCGATCAGCGCCGATGTGATCGTGGCCTTCCCGGGCGAAACCGACGCCCAATACCGCCGCACCCTCGATCTGATCGAGGAGATCGGCTTCGATGCGGTGAACACTGCCGCCTACTCGCCGCGGCCCAACACCCCCGCCGCCGTCTGGCCCAACCAGCTCAGCGAGGCGGTGAAGGTGGAGCGGCTGCAGGAGCTCAATGCCCTGGTGGAGCGCACCGCCCGGGAACGCAGCGCCCGCTACGCCGGCCGCCGCGAGCAGATCCTGGTGGAGGGCACCAACCCCAAGAATCCCGAGCAGATGATGGGCCGCACCCGCACCAACCGCCTCACCTTCTTCCCGGCCCAGCGCTCCGATGGCCGCACCATCGCCCCCGGCGAGCTGGTGACGGTGCAAATCGAAGACGTGCGGGCCTTCTCCCTCAGCGGCAAACTGGCCTGAGTTTTGGGCCCCTGGCTCACCCTGCAGACGGCATGACACCCACCCCCCTTGCCGTTGGCCTGATCTTTGGGGGGGCTTCCGGCGAACACGCCGTTTCGATCCGCTCAGCGGCCACCGTGGCCGCCGCCGTGCGCCATCCCGACAACGCCGCGCGCTATGCCCTGCGCTGCTTCTACATCGATCCCGAAGGCCGCTGGTGGGGCCCTGATGTGGCCGAGGCCGTGCTGGCCCAGGGCGTGCCCGCACCCCCCGACCAGCTGCCCCAACCCCTGCCTGAGCCTGGATTCCGCGGTTTTCCCGCCGGCGCCCTGGAGGTGGCGGTGTGGCTGCCGGTGCTGCATGGCCCCAATGGCGAAGACGGCACGATCCAGGGCCTGTTCACGTTGATGCAGGTGCCCTACGTGGGCTCAGGGGTTCTCGGCTCGGCCGTGGGCATGGACAAGCAAGCGATGAAAGCCGCCTTTGCCGCCGCCGGGCTGCCCCAGGTGCCCTATGCCTGCGTCAGTGCCAGCCAGCTTGCCCAGGATCCCGACGGCCTGGTTGCGAAGCTCGAAGCTGATCTCGGCTATCCCTGCTTTGTGAAACCCGCCAACCTGGGCTCCTCAGTGGGCATCAGCAAGGCCACCGACCGGGCCAGCCTGCTGGCCGGGCTGCGCACGGCCGCCGCCCTCGATCCGCGCCTGGTGGTGGAGCAGGGCGTCACGGCCCGGGAGCTGGAGTGCGCCGTGCGCGGCGGTGGCCACCAGCCCCTGCAGGCCTCGGTGCTGGGCGAAATCTGCTTCGACGCCGACTGGTACGACTACGACACCAAATACAGCGAGGGCAAAAGCCACACCGTGATCCCCGCCGTGGTGCCCGAGCGGATCGCCGCGCGCGCCCGGGCCATGGCCATTCAGGCCTGTGAGGCGGTGGGGGCGATGGGTCTGTCGCGCGTCGATTTCTTCTACGGCGAAACCAGCGCCAATGAAGCCAACCCCGGCGAGCCCAGTGGCACGCTGTGGCTCAACGAAATCAACACCTTGCCCGGCTTCACCAGCCAGAGCATGTACCCGATGCTCTGGGCCGCCAGCGGTGTGCCCTTGCCGCAATTGGTGGGCGAGTTGCTGGAAGGGGCCCGAGAATGGCACCAGGCAACACCTCTGGGAGGCCCCTTGGCATGACGCACGGACTGCTGTGGCTTCCACTGCTACTGGTGTTTGTACTGCTCACCGCCCTGGGCTGGCTGGAGCGGCGGCGGCAGCGGCTGTTCCGCGAGTGGGCCGAAGGCTCCGAGCTGGCCAAGCTCGACAGCTGTGGCGCCGCCCGGCTGGTGGATGGGGTGCTCACCTGGTGCACCTTCGAGGCTGGTCAACTGAAGGAGGAGGGCTCCTTCGTGATCAAGCAGCTCGAGCTGGTCGAACTGCTGTCGCTGGGCTCCGGCGAGGCGCCGCTGACCGAGGAAAGCCAGGGGGCCTGCCGGCTGCGGCTGGTGGGCGGAAGCGAGCAGAAGGATCTGCCCTTCGCCGATGCGGAGCGGGCCCGGCGCTGGATCGCCGAGCTGATGTCCCGCTCCCGCTGCGAACTGTGAGCCCCGCTCCAGGTCGACGGGTGAGCCTGCGGTGGTGAAGGGCAACCCTGCGCCGCCCGGGTCGGAACGCCGCCGCCAACTGCGCCAGCAACGGCAGCGCGAGCGGCTGCGCAACCTCTGGCGGCTGGTGGTGCTGCTCAGCCTGGCGGGCGGCCTGGGCTACGGCCTGCTGCGTCAGGGTTGGGTGTTGACCGGCCCCAGCCAGGTGGAGGTGGTGGGCAGCGCGCAGGTGGGGCCAGACCAGGTGGTGCAGGCAGCCCAACTCAGCTTTCCCCAGCCGCTGCTGGCCCTGCAGCCCAAACGCATCGCCGAGGCCATCGCCGGCGCCCTGCCGGTGGAGCAGGTGCAGGTGAGCCGGCTGATGGCGCCGCCGCGGCTGCGGATCGAACTGGTTGATCGCCAGGCGGTGGCCCGGGCCCAGCGGCGCACCAGCACGGGCCTCGAGCAGGGCTTTGTTGACCGATTCGGCCACTGGATGAGCAACCGCCAGGGGCAGGGCGTTGCCGCCAAGGCCAGCGCAGGCCTGACGGTGGTGGGCTGGCAGCCGCGCTACCGCCCCGCCCTGGCCCAGGTGCTGGAGCAACGCGACCGGCTCGGAGCCGACCTGCACCAGATCCGCTTTGAGCCCGGCGGCAGCCTCTGGCTGGAGAGCACCAGCCTCGGCCAGGTGCGGCTGGGGCCAGCCGACGCCCAACTGGGGCGGCGTCTCGAGGTGCTCGGCCACCTGCAACAGGAATTGCCAGCGCGAATCAAGGGCCGGCGGCTTCAATCGATCGACCTCAGCGATCCGGAACAGCCGGAACTGGGGCTGCCCTTGCCCGCCCAGCCAGCCAAACCCCCCGGATGAGCATTCCGGCAACGGCCATGCCAGGAAACCCGCAAAGGTGGGAGACTCCCTGAATCCAAGGTGCCAAAGGCCGACATAATGCAGCGGCAGATGTACAGCACTGCCGCCGCCCCCAATGCCGCTATGACCCACAGCTCCCCCCAATTCGGGTCCCCCCAATCCAACGGTGTCCAGCCCGGGAGCGAGGGGTTGCTTGGCAGTTCGACCGCAGGCGGAATTGTGCCCAGCCAGTCGGCACGCATCGAAGTGATCGGGGTTGGTGGTGGTGGTAGCAACGCGGTCAACCGGATGATCGCCTCCGATCTCCAGGGTGTGGGTTATCGGGTGCTCAACACCGATGCCCAGGCCCTGCTGCAGTCGGCCTCCCAGAAGCGCATCCAACTGGGCCAGAAACTCACCCGCGGCCTGGGGGCCGGCGGCAACCCCGTGATCGGCCAGAAGGCGGCTGAAGAATCCCGGGCTGAACTGCAGGAATCGCTGCAGGGCGCAGATCTGGTGTTCATCGCGGCGGGCATGGGCGGCGGCACCGGCACCGGCGCTGCGCCGATCCTGGCGGAGGTGGCCAAAGAGGTGGGTGCCCTCACCGTGGGCATCGTCACCAAGCCCTTCGGGTTCGAAGGTCGCAAGCGGCTGCGTCAGGCCGAGGAGGGCATTGCCCGCCTGGCCGAAAGCGTTGACACCCTGATCGTCATCCCCAACGACCGCCTGCGGGATGCCATTGCCGGGGCTCCCCTCAATGAGGCCTTCCGCGCCGCCGACGACGTGCTGCGCATGGGCGTCAAGGGCATCAGCGACATCATCACCAAGCCTGGCCTGGTGAATGTCGACTTCGCTGACGTGCGCTCGGTGATGGCCGATGCCGGCACCGCCCTGCTGGGCATCGGCGTGGGCTCCGGTCGCTCCCGGGCCAGCGAGGCGGCCCAGGCGGCGATGAGCAGCCCCCTGCTGGAGTCGGCCCGGATCGACGGCGCCAAGGGTTGCGTGATCAACATCAGCGGTGGCAAAGACATGACCCTCGAGGACATGACCACCGCCTCGGAGGTGATCTACGAGGTGGTGGATCCCGATGCCAACATCATTGTGGGGGCCGTCGTGGACGAGCGCCTCGAGGGTGAGATCCACGTGACCGTGATCGCCACCGGCTTCGAAAGCGGCGCTCCATACCGCCGCGAGCGCACCACGGTGGGCTTTGCTGGCACCAACCTGTTCAGAGGCAATCAGGAAGAGCGTGGCGCCAAGATTCCGCCGTTCCTGCTCAATCGCCAGGGTCAGGCCAATTCATAAGCCCTGACCCTGGCAATTTGGTCCTGAAAACGCCCTGGGGTCTGACCTGAAGGTGGCGACCCCCTGAAAGTGGTGACCCGGAGTCCACGCCTGCCCTGAGCATCCCGTGTGGCTGCTCCCTTCCGGTCCTGACCAGATTTGGGCGTCGGAGCCGCATGGGTCCGAGTCGATTGGATGCTAGCAATGGCATCCTCCGCACCGACGTCCGTGCCCCTGCGCCCCGCAAATCTGGCGAGTCGCAAGCAGGCCGGGCTGCCGATCACGGTGCTCACCGCCTGGGATGCCCTCTCCGGAGCGCTGGTGGCCGAGGCCGGCGCCGATGCGGTGTTGGTGGGTGACTCCCTGGCGATGACGGTGCTGGGCCACGCCACCACCCTGCCGGTGACCCTCGAGGAGATGCTGCACCACACCCGGGCCACGGCGCGCGGCCTGGCCAGCAGCTGTTCCCCCGGGCAGGAGCCGCTGTTGATCTGCGATCTCCCCTTCCTCAGCTACCAATGCAGCGCCGATGAGGCCGTGGCCGCCGCCGGGCGGGTGCTGAAGGAAACCCCCGCTGCCGCCGTGAAGCTCGAAGGCGCCGAACCGGAAACCCTGGCCGTGATCGACAGGCTGGTGCGCAGCGGCATCCCGGTGATGGGCCACATCGGCCTGACGCCCCAGTCGGTGCACCGCCTGGGCTACCGCCGCCAGGGCAACGATGCGCCCAGCCAGGAGCGGCTGCGGCGCCAGGCCCTCGCCCTGCAGGAGGCCGGCTGCTTCGCCCTGGTGCTGGAGCACGTGCCGGCCGATCTGGGGGCATCCCTGCAGCAGACGCTGGATCTGCCGGTGATCGGCATCGGCGCCGGCGAGGGCTGCGACGGCCAGGTGCGTGTCACGGCCGATCTGCTGGGGCTCACCAGCCAGCAACCACCCTTCAGCCCACCGCTGCTGCAGGGCCGGACCCTGGGGGTGGAAGCGCTGCGGCGCTGGATTGCCGCCCAGCGCCATCCAGCCCAGGAGCCTCCAACTGCTCCTGCCACCAGGCCAGCAACTCCCGCAGCACCCCATTGCTGAGGGCCAGGCCGGCCGGATCACTGAGCCGCCAGCGGGGGCCCTCAATCCGCAGCAGCCCCTGGCGCCACCACGGCTCGAGCCGCTCACGCAGCTGGGCACAGCCGGCTTCGCCCAGCAGCTGGGGCAGATGCACCCCCTCCCGGCGGCGCAAACCCACCAGCAGCCGCTCATCAATGGGCATACCCGCCCCGCTCTGCGGCTGCGGCTGGGCCAGCCAGGCGGCATAGCCCTCGCGGGTGCGGGGCCGAGCCAGCCGCTCGCCCCAGGGCGCCGAGGTCGCCCCCATGCCGAAGCCCCACCAACCGGCACCGCTCCAGTAGACGCGGTTGTGGCGGGAGGCGTGGCCGGGCAGGGCGTAGTTGGAGATTTCGTAGTGGCCATAGCCGGCGGCGCTGAGCTCGGTCCATGTGAGCTCCATCAGGTCGGCGCCCAGATCGGCATCGGGCAGCTCCAGCTGACCGCGCTCGTGGCGCCGCGCAAACACGGTGCCGGGCTCCAGGGTGAGGTCGTAGGCCGAGAGATGGGGCGGCGCCAGGGCGATCGCCTCACCCAGCTGCTGGCGCCAGGCCGCCAGGGCCGCTGCGGAAGACGCCTGACCCGGCAGCCCCTGGATCAGATCCAGGCTCCAGCTCGCCAGGGCGCCGCAGCGCTGGGCCTCGGCCAACCAAGCCGCAGCCTGCCGCAGGTCGGCGCCGCTGTGGCGGCGCCCCAGACTCGCCAGCACGGCGTCGTCGAAGCTCTGGCCGCCCAGGCTCACCCGATTCACCCCGGCCTGCAGGTAGCCCGCAAGCCGCGCCTGATCGAAGCTGGCCGGATCGAGCTCCAGGGTGATCTCGGCGGCGGGAGCCAGGCCAAAACGCCGCCGCAACGCCCCCATCAAGCCCCCCACCTGGGCCGGGGTGAGCAGCGAGGGGGTGCCGCCACCGAAATACACCGTGCTCAGGGGCGGCCCCGGCGGAGCCAGGCCAATCTCCTGGTGCAGCAACTGGAGATAGGCCTCGATGGACGCCGAACCCGGCGCCCCCGGCTCGCCGCCGGCCCGGTCACCCAGGGGCACCACCGGGAAATCGCAGTAGAAGCAGCGGCGGTGGCAGAAGGGGATGTGCAGGTAGGCACTGCGGGGCGGCCAAAGCGGGCCAGAGATTTGGGCAGTCACAACAACAAGTGCGGGAACCCCTTCAGGCCAATGGCGCGGAAATCAGGCATGCTGCAACCTTGAACGGATGGGCAGCCACGCAAGACGGGAATGGTGGACTCCCTCATCCTGATCCTGTTTGTGATCTCCGGGGCCGCCGCTGGCTGGCTGGGGGTCGACCTGCTGCCAGCGCCCCTTCTGCTGCAGGTGGACAACCCCGAGGGGCTGCGCACGGTGCTGGGCGGGTTCGGAGCCTTTTTCGGGCTGCTGGCGGGCTTTTTCTTCGGTCAGCTGCGCCGCAAGCTGATGGCCCAGGTGCGCACCATGCCCACCGACCTGCTGATCAGCCGCGCCGTCGGCCTGATCCTGGGCCTGCTGGTGGCCAACCTGCTGCTGGCCCCGATCCTGCTGCTGCCGCTTCCCTGGGAGGTGGTGTTCGTCAAACCGCTGGCGGCAGTGCTCAGCAATGTGTTTTTCGGGGTGTCGGGCTACAACCTCGCCGAGGTGCATGGCCGCACCCTGCTGCGTCTGTTCAACCCCACCAACACCGAAGCCATGCTGGTGGCCGATGGGGTGCTGCAGCCCGCCAGCGCCAAGATCCTCGACACCAGCGTGATCATCGACGGCCGCATCCGCGGTCTGCTTGCCTCGGGGCTGCTGGAGGGCCAGGTGATCGTGGCTCAGAGCGTAATCGATGAGCTGCAGGCCCTGGCGGATTCAGGCAACGCCGAGAAGCGTGGCCGCGGGCGCCGCGGTCTCAAGCTGCTCAGCGAGCTGCGCGAGCAATACGGCCGGCGGCTGGTGGTGAACAGCACCCGCTACGAGGGCAACGGCGTCGACGACAAGCTGCTGCTGCTCACCGCCGATACCGGCGGCACCTTGCTCACCGCCGACTACAACCTGGCCAAGGTGGCGGAGGTGAAGGCGCTGCGGGTGCTCAACCTCAGCGAGCTGGTGATCGCCCTGCGGCCAGAGGTGCAGCCCGGCGACGAGTTGCTGCTCAAGATCGCCCGCGATGGCAAGGAGGCCGACCAGGGCGTGGGCTACCTCGACGACGGCACGATGGTGGTGGTAGAAGGGGCCCGGGGCCGCATCGGCGAACGGCTGCCGGTGGTGATCACCGGTGCCCTGCAAAACCCCACCGGACGCATCGTGTTTGCCCGCAGTGAACCTTTGGCGCCGGCCTCCAGCCCCGATCCGGCCCCGAAGCGCAAACCCCGCTCTGAGCGCAATTCCGAGCGCAACGCCGAGCGCAGCAAGACCAATTCGGCCCAGACGAATCCGGAGACCGATGGCCCCCGCTAGGCTCCACAAACGTGTTTCCATTAACCGCGCATGTCGGTGTCAGCCCCCTACTACGGCGATTCCGCGGTCATGCGCACCCCGCCGCCCGATCTGCCGAGCCTGCTGCTGAAAGAACGGATCGTGTACTTGGGCTTGCCCCTATTCAGCGACGACGATGCCAAACGCCAGATGGGCATCGACGTGACCGAGCTGATCATTGCCCAGCTGCTCTATCTGGAGTTTGACAACCCCGAGAAGCCGATCTTCTTCTACATCAACTCCACCGGCACCAGCTGGTACACCGGCGACGCCGTTGGCTTTGAAACCGAAGCCTTCGCCATCGCAGACACCCTCCGCTATGTGAAGCCGCCGGTGCACACCATCTGCATCGGCCAGGCGATGGGCACCGCCGCGATGATCCTCAGCGCCGGCACCAAGGGGCACCGGGCCGCCCTGCCCCACGCCTCGATCGTGCTGCACCAGCCCCGCAGCGGCGCCCGCGGCCAGGCCACCGATATCCAGATCCGGGCCCAGGAGGTGTTGCACAACAAGCGCACCCTGCTGGGGATGCTGTCGGCCAACACCGGCAAGTCGGTGGAGCAGCTGTCGCGCGATTCCGACCGGATGACCTACTTCACCGCCGAAGAGGCCATGGAGTATGGCCTGATCGACCGGGTGCTCACCAGCCAGAAAGACCTGCCCACCGCGCCACCCACGGCCGCCGGCCTGGGCTGAACCCCCGTCTGGCAGCCCGCCACACTCCAGGCACTCCAAACCCGCGATTCACCGACCACCCCAACCAAACCCATGCCCATCGGCACCCCCAGCGTTCCCTACCGCCTCCCCGGCAGCCAGTACGAGCGCTGGGTTGACATCTACACCCGTCTGGGAGTGGAGCGAATCCTGTTTCTGGGCTCGGAGGTGAACGACGCCGTTGCCAATGCCCTGGTGGCCCAGATGCTCTACCTGGACTCGGAGGACAACTCCAAGCCGATCTACCTCTACATCAACTCCCCGGGGGGCTCGGTGACCGCCGGCCTGGCGATCTACGACACGATGCAGTACGTCAAGAGTGACGTGGTGACGATCTGCGTGGGCCTGGCCGCCTCGATGGGCGCCTTTCTGCTGGGCGCCGGCACCAAGGGCAAGCGGTTGGCCCTGCCCCACAGCCGGATCATGATCCACCAGCCCCTGGGCGGCACCAGCCAGCGCCAGGCCAGCGACATCGAGATCGAGGCGAAGGAGATCCTGCGCCTCAAGGACATGCTTAACCACAGCATGGCCGACATGACCGGTCAGAGCTTCGAGAAGATCGAGAAGGACGCGGACCGCGACTACTTCCTCAGCGCCGCCGAAGCCAAGGACTACGGCCTGATCGACCGGGTGATCGCCCACCCCAGCGAGGCCTGAAAGGCGCTTGCGTAAGCTCGGGCCTTGCCCTGCCCAGACCCGAAGCCTCGATGGCCAAGCTCTACTACGACACCGACGCCGACCTTGCGCTGCTGAACGGCAAGACGGTGGCCGTCATTGGCTATGGCAGCCAGGGCCACGCCCACGCCCTCAACCTGAAGGACAGCGGCGTCAACGTGGTGGTGGGCCTCTACGAAGGCAGCCGCTCGGCTGACAAAGCCAAGGCCGACGGCCTCGAAGTGCTGAGCGTGGCCGATGCTTGCGCCAAGGCCGACTGGATCATGGTGTTGCTGCCCGATGAGTTCCAGAAGGCTGTTTACGACAAGGAAATCGCGCCACACCTGAGCGCCGGCAAGGTGCTCAGCTTCGCCCACGGCTTCAACATCCGCTTCGAGCTGATCAAGCCCCCAGCCGATGTGGACGTGGTGATGATCGCCCCCAAGGGCCCTGGCCACACCGTGCGCTGGGAATACCAGAACGGCATGGGTGTGCCGGCGCTGTTCGCCATCCATCAGGACGCCAGCGGCAAGGCCCGTGAGCTGGCCATGGCCTATGCCAAGGGCATCGGCGGCACCCGCGCCGGCATCCTCGAAACCAACTTCAAGGAAGAAACCGAAACCGACCTGTTCGGGGAGCAGGCCGTGCTGTGTGGCGGTCTGTCTGAGCTGGTGAAGGCTGGCTTCGAAACCCTGGTGGAAGCCGGCTATCAGCCCGAGCTGGCCTACTTCGAGTGCCTGCACGAAGTGAAGCTGATCGTGGACCTGATGGTGAAGGGCGGCCTCACCGCCATGCGCGATTCGATCTCCAACACCGCCGAGTACGGCGATTACGTGAGCGGCCCGCGCCTGATCACCGCCGACACCAAGGCCGAGATGAAGCGCATCCTGGCCGACATCCAGGACGGCACCTTCGCCCGCAACTTCGTGGCCGAGTGCGATGCCGGCAAGCCGGAGATGGCCAAAATCCGTGAGCGCGATGCCCAGCACCCGATCGAGCAGGTGGGCAAGGGCCTGCGCTCGATGTTCAGCTGGCTGAAGGCGGCCTGAGCCCCTGGCCCTGGCTGCTGGTGCTGGCCGCCTGCGGCCTCGATCGCCTGGTGGGGGACCCGCGTTGGTGCCTCCACCCAGTGGTGGTGATGGGCTTGTGGATCACGGCCCTGCGCCGGCTGGCTGAGGCCTGGGCGGGTGATGCCCCCAGGAAGCTGCGCCTCGCCGGCGCTCTGATCACGCTGCTGCTGGTGGGCGGCAGCGGCCTGGCGGGCTGGGGACTCGAGCAACTGGTGCGGCAGCTGGCGACGCGCGGCCCGGTGGCCTCTGGCCTCAGCCTCGCCGCCTTAACGATCGCCCTGGCCAGCGCCCTGGCCGGGCGCAGCCTGGAGCAGGCGGTGCAACAGGTGCTGAACATGCTCCCACCGGATTCCGTACGGGCTGTACAGAATCCCGAAGCGTTGAACACGAGGGGCCCCGAGAGCTTGATGGCCACCCGACAGGCGCTGGCGTGGATCGTGGGTCGCGACACCAACGGGCTGGATCGGGCCGAGATCCTGCGGGCCGCCGCTGAAACCGCCAGCGAAAATGCGGTGGATGGTCTGTTTGCGCCGCTGTTCTGGATGCTGGTGGGAGCAGCGCTGTGGAGCCTGAACCCCGCCCTGCCGGGTCCGCTGGCCCTGGCCTGGGCCTTCAAGGCGGCCAGCACCCTGGATTCGATGCTGGGCTACCGCCGCGGCCGCTTGCGCTGGCTGGGCACCGCCGGCGCCCGGCTCGACGACCTGCTGGTGTGGCTGCCCTGCCGGTTGGTGGCCCTGAGCCTGCCGGTGGCGGCGGGGCACCCTGGCCGCTGCGGGGCGCTGCTGACAGCAGCCCTACGGGAGGGGGCCGCCGACCCCTCCCCCAATGCCGGTGTCTCCCAGGCGGCCTATGCCCACGTGGCGGGGGTGCAGCTGGGCGGCAGCAACCGCTACGGCGGCCAGATCCGCAGCAAACCTCTGCTGGCCAAGGGCCTGCCACCAGCCGATGCAGCTGCGGTGCAGCGCATCCTGGCGCTGAACCGTCGGTTGGGAACGCTGTGGCTCGCCACCGCCGGAACCCTGGCGGCCACGGTGTCGTTCATCACGAAAACTCTCAGCTGATTGCCCCAACACCAGGAGCTACCGAAGCTGCGGGAACGTTCCTGGGCCCATGCCAATTCGCGACCTGCTCGAAGACGCTCTGCGAGAGCCGAATATCGGCCTCACCCCTTGCTTCCGCTGGCACGTCACGCCAGTGGGCATCGCAGCCCTCTGGCAGGCCGGCTCGCCTCCCAGCTCCCCGCCGTTCGAAGACGCCCTCAAAGAAGGCCTGCAGGTGGGGCTTGACCTGAGCCGCGAAGAGCGGGAATTTCACCAGCTCAACTCGGGCCTGGTGCTGCTGTTTCACAGCTAGCCAGGGGCGGGCGCGGAAAGACCACCGCCCATTCATGCAGCGTCCAGTCGACACAGCCCTCAAGGATCAGCGGGTCGCTCCGCACCAGCAACTCGGCTTCAGCCCAGTCGCGGGCGCGAAACACCAACATGCCACCGGCTCCGTCGCCACTACGGCCAACCCGATCAGCCCAGTAGCCACTGCGGGGCGCGTGGCCGTTGCGCTCCAGATCAGCCAGCCAGGCCAAATGGGCTGGGATCACCGCATCGAATTGCGGCTTGGACACCAGGCCCGCCTCCAGCTTCACAAACCAGGGCATGGGATCAGACCATTGCGAGCCGACGGTACCGCTGCGTTAAGCAGGACTCCACAACGCTGCAGCGTGCTTGGGGGCTGCTGCAGATCAGCCCCAATCCCTCTTGAGGCCAGCCAGCGCCTATACGTTCACGCACGTGTTCCACAAGCCAAGGCAGATGAATTGCCTGCACCCCTCCATCAGCCAACGCCTGACACCATTGGTGATTGGTATCACGCCGGAGCGGCGCCGTGCCGTGCTGAGCATCGCCCAACAAGCCTCCTGCTGGCAGGACTTTCTGGATGCGCTGAAACAAGGAGACTTCCCCCTTCCGCGCGACACGAAAACCCCTAGGAAGAATGGGACAAGGGTGGCAGCGGAGGCGTAACGGACTGAACGATAAAATCTTCCACCAGGTCGCGGATCGAGCGGCCCGTGCGGCTGCTCTGTGCCTCCAGCGCCTGATAGACCTCCTCACTCAGCTCGAGATCCAGACGCCTGGGCATCTTGGATGGATCCAAGATCCATTCATCAATCGACTTCAGCGGATCGTCTACCAAGGTTCTTGCTCGGAACAGGGAGTGGTCGAGAAAAAGCAGCCATCAAAAAAGCGGAATTTCACTTTAAATATCAACTGCATAGGGCCAATCAGAGGGAACCCGATCAACGCGGGCTCCCAGGGCGGCGGATTCGACCGCTGCCCTGCCATCCCCGGAAGAGCACAAAGGGATATGCCGGACAATCAGAAAAGAAGCACTCGTTCTCAAGAAATCGGAGGGATCGTACCAGCCCATGGGGCTGATCAGGATCTCACAAGAGGGCGCCTCGCGAATGTTTACGTGCAAAAGTGAAAAACTTGCAAAACAAGAAAAGAACGCCAAAATGAGTTGGCTCTTATAATCTGACCAATCATGTACGAGACCAGGCACGGTGGGACTAATGACTTTATCGGCAACCGCACCCCACAGCGGGTCACAATCACTTTGAATTACGCTGCATACAAGGGTTTAGAAAAGCGGAGTGCCATGGAAGGCCGTTCAATGAGCAACTTGGCCGCATTCATCCTTGAGAAAGCTCTGACAACAGATTTGCGAGCAGACAATTAAAAGAATCCTGAACACGCAACCAGGGTTACTCAGGCGAGCATCCTCGTCTATTCGCTACTGTTTGCAGCACCTGGACAGACCGCTGATTAGAAAGACAGTGCTTGCCGAAGGACCAGGATGAAAGCGGCAATCTGGTCGAGGTCTGCCGCTGACCGAAGGCAGATAGTTCGTTGGTGGGCTCGCCTGAAGGGCCAGAGGAAAGGGCGGCAAGCCAAGAAGCGATAGCCAACATAATTAAAAAGCTTACAATTAGCACACAAAAAGTGCAGAATTTAACTAAAAACGCACAATAAAGCAGGTCGGAGGGGGGCAAAGCATGGTCACCGCGGGAGAATTGCGCAGAGGGAGTAAAGAACATTGGCGTTGTTTCAATGGATCGCAGCAGCTGAGCAGGGTGAATTCCAGGATCGCCTCGCCAGCGCTGTGGGGCGGTTGAATCTGGAGATTGACCAGGAGTTCTCGAACAGCGGGACGATCTATGCAAGAGACAAAGACGGCTTGAAGACCTCCATCAATGCTCGGGGCACCGTGATGATCTCTCCGAACAACGGAACAAGGGACGAGTTCCAAGTAGAAGTCAGAAGTTCAGAGCCGATGCTCAAGCGCGGGACGCGCTGCGAGCAAATCGCCAACGATCTCAAGGCGGTGATTCCTGCCAAGCCATAGGGTGCGCACGATCAAAAAGCGATGGATGCCGCCAGACAGCGGAGCCAGACAACTGGAGCTCGCCTTAGGCGCGGCGATCCAAAAAGAAAGAAGCATGAAGCGTGGCGTGGCGCTCACGCTTGGAGTTGCCGGAGGGGTGTGCTTGATTACGGCGAGCGCCATTCATCGCAACCTCTTGTTGACAGTGGCACCAGCAGCCGCAGGGCTACTAGGATACTCGGCAGCGTTGTGGACGACCAGTAAAAACAGGAGGGTCAGGAGAAATTCCCCCCTCGAATTACAGCCTCAGCTGCAGGATGGCAAGAGCATGCTTTCAGAAAGCTTCAGGGAGGATGTACAGGACAGACTGCACTTTCTCGATAGCGAATAGAACATTTACCGCCCATATGGACCACCGTGCACCCTACCGAAAAGCGAACCAATCCATTCTGATGCCTTCACCCTGCTCAGCGTCTTGAAGCAACTCCACGCCTTTGACCATTCCGTCGCTTTTGTACCACGGGTCTTCGCAAAGGGAAGAAAAAACCTTCCGCGCCTCCTCAAGCGACTGGAAGTTACCAACCTTGACGATGCCCCAGGAATCGTGGGTCTTGATGGTGAAGGTCATCGAAACTGGTCTTGAAAGGACGCAGCAAGGTTGCTGTCGCGCCAGGAGCACCCTAACGGAGAGGTCATCATCCTTGAACATGATGCCGACAGAAACGTCGATACCCTCTGCCTCAACCGAGGCGCTGACGACATCCCCTTAAGGATCTTCCTCCTGCAGTGGCAGCGGCGGCGTAACCGATTGAGCGATGAAATCCTCCACAAGGTCGCGGATCGAGCGCCCTGTACGCCTGCTCAACGCTTCCAGTGCGTCATAGACCTCCTCACTCAAGTCCAGATCCAGACGCCTTGGCATCTTGGATGGGTCCAGTTTCCAGGCATCTAATGCCTTCTGCGAGTCATCAACCAAGAGTCTTGCTCCAGAGAGGGACTGCTGAAATAAAAAACGCAAATATCGCAGACAGTAATAACTACAGGTCGAACCTAAATCGGCCACTCTTAAGAAAACCTAAAGCAGGGTAGTAGGGGGGGGGGGGGGGGCCGCGAAAGGAGTGCCGCGAGCGAGAGCGCTTAACAAATGTACACGCATAAAAACAGAAGAAAGGTAAGGCGCAACAAGATGAACAAGAATTCAAGCCGCTTTAGCGATGTACGGCAGAGAGGAGGGAGGGACTGATGGTTTCACGGGTAACCGCGCCCCACAAAGGCTATCCATCGCCTTGAACTACGCTGCCTACAAGAATTTGGAAAGACGAAGCGCCATGGAAGGTCGATCCATGAGCAACTTGGCAGCATTCATCCTGGAGAGTGCACTGACGAAGAACTCATGAAGCGACGACGAAGGCACAAAGAGTGGGACTATCAAACGAGACATCAGTCTCTTGAGAGAATGCCTCTTACCTCCTTCAACACCCTGAATCTTTGTGGGCAGAATCTACTAAACCGTTGTTTGGAGACAGGGTTCATCAACGCTGCGACTGCACTCACCCGCTATCAGCAAGGCAGGGGCATTGACCAACGCGCAGGGAACTGGTGGGAGAGCGACCCGCCAACTGGATCAAGGAAGTCACTTGTGCAGATTAAACAACCTCCAGCAAGTCCTCAATCCCACAATCCAGCACCGTCACAATCTTGGACGCCAGATCCAGCGACAGCGCTGATGCCGCCTTCTGATCGTTTCGTGCCAGTCGGGTGATGGTGGTCGCCGCCACCCCCGCCTGAACGGCCAGCGCGTTCATCGTGATGGGTTTCTCGCCCGTCTCAGCACGGCGCAAATTTGCTTTGGCAATTGCTTTGGCGAGGGTCAGGCGAACTTGCTTTGCCATATCGGGCACCATAACTCAGGTGCCCTCGGCATGACCCTGAGTATGAGGCACACCAAAAGGCGCTCAAGCAATCACCCCGATCACGATCCGCACCACCAGGAATCCGAGCAGACCCACAAGGGCAAGCAACGACGGCAGACCAGCGACACCCATCTCCCGCCCTCGAACGATCAACCATTTCTAAAGGGAATCCGAAGAACCATCCGTAGTGATACACACAGCAGCACCGAACAGAACATCGCTCAATGGCTCAGAACACTAAGCGCTCATTTATCAGTTTTAGGCACTAGTAGTACAGTGTTTAAGACAAGAGATTTCTCAATGCGTTCCGCGACTCCTGCTGGTGCGGGCGGAATCCCCAGCAACCCTTCCTCCACCCACCCCAGCGCGAATGGCGCACGAACACCCTGATGCGCCCCAGCCGCTCGGCATCCACCACAGTGAGGACACGATCAGACTGGTCTCTGAAAATCAGCATTTCCGCCAACGCAGCAATCAAGCCATCACCCTCTGCCTGACCCAGGAAAGCGCCTGAGACTCCCTCCCGAGCATCAGACGCGAAAAACCCGCTGAAGATGGGCGACGGGGTTGCTGGCCTCATCTCCACCAACAACCCAAAACTCAGTGCTGCCGCTTCTGAGGAGGGCGCGGAAGTCATCGGCATCGATCAAAATCCCGCAGTGTTC
Source organism: Cyanobium sp. Alchichica 3B3-8F6 (assembly GCF_024346435.1). Taxonomy (NCBI): domain Bacteria; kingdom Bacillati; phylum Cyanobacteriota; class Cyanophyceae; order Synechococcales; family Prochlorococcaceae; genus Cyanobium; species Cyanobium sp. Alchichica 3B3-8F6. The sequence goes on from NZ_JAGQCZ010000010.1 coordinate 57,882, forward strand.
CGCCAGGGCGACCATCTCCTCTGGGGTGGTGGCGGCATAGAACTCACGCCCCAACTCTGGGTCACCATCCATCCGATACAGGAAGTGATCCAGGGCATCCAGTAGCGGGGACGAGGAGCAATCCACCCAGGGTGCTCAACTGATGAGAACCATTATCTGCAACGGCGGGAGTGCCCAACAAATAACTTCACAAGAGCAGCAGCAACGGCCCCCAGGCATCCGCCTCCACTGCCGTCAAATTCTCCCTAAGCCCACTGCTGCTGGGGGTGAGGTGGGGAAGGGTGATCCGGCGACCATCCAGACCTAGCAGAACCAGGTGGATAGCTGTGGGCGATTGATGGACATCCTTGAGTGGGCCTTCTAGGGGTTGAGGTAGGTCACGCACCACTTGCTATCACCGGCATTCACACGGGTGTAGGGAAAGATGCAGGTTTTGCTGGAGTTCTCGCCAAGGTAGATGATGTCCTTGTATTCAGGTGCTGCCTGGCACACCTTCCCTTTGCCTGCTAGCAAATAAGCGCCAGGGCAATTGACACGACTACCGACTCCAACTATGGAGGGGGCAGGTGAGCAGGGTGACGCAGTGCCTGCCGACCTCGTAGCGGAAGTACTGGCAGGTGATGCAGACAGACCCCGTGCGGGATGGTTTCAGGACATCCCACTCCAGGTCATCCCACTCCTCTGGGTGGGTCAAAGCGGCAGAGGCGGTCACAGCAGCGAGATAAGAACATCAGTACTACTCCTGATGGGGGCTGAGGTCAAGAAGTCTCCTGAGGCGCCTCACTGGACTGACTGAGGTGCCTACGTTTTCAGCAAAGGCACCAGAAGCGTCGCCTGTGACCACTGAACTGCTACTGGCACTGGGCATACCCACCGCCTATCTGGTGGTCTCCACCCTGCTGCTGCTTCAACGACCTCAGACCCTGCCACCACTGCTTCAGCGCCTCAGCACCCGCAGGGCAATCGCCTGGAACACGATGGTGGGACTCTCTATCGGTGTGGGGGCATTGCGATGGGCACTGAATCGGTGACAACCAATCCCCTGTGGATGCTGGTGCCCTGGGCGGTCTTTGCGATCGCTGCTGGGTTAAAGTTCTGGCGCCTCTCCGCCCTGTTCCGCAAGCACCTGCTGGGGGTCCCCTCACGAACCGAACGCTTCAGGCAGGCACTGGAGAGGATCTGGCAGAAGGATCAGCAGGCGGTGTGATGGACCACCTGAACTGGGGCACCATCCAACTGGGATTAGTCGCCCTTGCCTTTGGCGGTCTTCAGGTCTGGTGGATCAGCAGCGTCTTTAGAAGGCGAGAGCTGGCACGACCAATGAGCGAGGGGCAATTCAGACGGGCACTGGAGCGGATCTGGTCAAAGCGACCCTGAAAACCCAGCGCATCCACGGTTCGTTACAGAAGTTCATAGAGTGTGCTCTGGTCATCGAGCGGTCCTGGACGGGTCCGCTTTTTTATTGGGCAACCGTTCTGTAGAGGCGAAATGGTTGCGCTTCTGCCGCCCACAGGCAACTACCGCTGAACCGACCTCCAGATCCACCAGGCAACCACTGCCACCATCACCCAAGGCACCAGTGTCCTAAAGACCAACAGCACCACCAGAAGCACTAGGGCAGAGACCGCCGTGCGCTTGGTGAGTGCCTTCGCCTCATCGGTCATGTAGCGCCAGCGGGGGATCAGGGACATTGCTTGGGCAGAAGGGAGGAACTCAGAAAAGCGCCGTGAAGGTCAGGCATCAAGAGGGGCGTAAATCCGTCCAAAAAGCGCCACATGGCCCCTATTGAAGAGGAGGAGTGGGTCTATGTGTGGGCTGAGAACATGGTGGGAAGAGAAGGCGACATCGCAGTTCAGGACGGCGGTGGGATACTGGATGGAAGGTTGATGACTTGATGGGTCTTCCTCAAAATCGACCATTAGAGCGAATGACCTCCGTACAAAGTTTTATGGCGCGGCTATTGAGTGTGATTACCCTGATGAGTTGGAGGAAGTAACCGCAACCACCTTTATTCCTTGGAAGAGAGATCATCTTGACATTGTACATGACACAGAGGCGCCATAAAACGTAAATGCGTTTGCTGCCAAAAAACCAAACCACTGGACAAAAAACACTTTCAGGTAGTCAAATACTTTACGGACGGGTACTCTTATTACTGTCTTGATTGTGACGAAAAACTCAAGAAGCCAAAGTCAAGGAGCAAAAAGGAATCAAAGTTCCTTAGCGAGAAGGTAGAGTTCAAGTTGCAGCACAAAGATATATTAGAACTAGCAAAAATTCTTTCGTATTACCAAGGAGAGCTGGAGTCTTCCGTGGATTACGAAGTAGACACTTCAAACATAGAAAGATTAATTAAGAAACTTGAGCATTTTCTGCCTAAAACCAAGGGGGGTAGCACATAGCACCCTCAAGTGAAGCGAGGGCGCTCACTGCAGGATGCCTCGCGCAAGCACCTGTAATCGCAGGGACATGGAGCGATATTGAGAGGCCAAGAAACGAGTTACTCAAAACAGGCACAAAAATAGTTGAATCAAAGTGCAAGGAAAAGAACGTTGTGTCATACTACGAATTCGAAGATAAGAAGACTGATCGGATCGTGATTTGCATCAACAACATAGACGCCAAAGATCCCGATGAATACTGGGAAAGCCTTGTGCACGAGGCGACTCCTGCAATGCATGCATGCACGGGAGACTATGCATTGGATGACAAATTTATTCCAATAGTATATAGAGAACTTCAGGCGATTAACCCAACCAGCGTGGAAGACATTCAGGTTTGACCGCGCCCGGATGCGATCCCACTCCTCCCTCGCCTCCTTGAGGGTCCACATGCCCAGCCCCTTCAAAGGACTTGCCCCCCTGGCAACGGACTCAATCACCAAAATCAGGGAATACCCGACAGATTTGCTCTGCCTGCGCTCAGCCGCCTTCAGGGCACGAACTTGCGAGTCAGAGAGTGGCGTCTCAGCAATCCAACAACACGTCGCTCGGACTCCTCCGTTTTAGGGCGAACAAACCAGGACGATCCACAAAGCAAAAGTCCCACTGCCGCAGGGGAAGTGGGACTTAGGCGGTCTTCGCAGGACCTTCTCTACACGGAGAGGGTGGGATTCGAACCCACGGAAGGTTTCCCTTCAAACGATTTCGAGTCGTTCGCTTTCGACCACTCAGCCACCTCTCCAACAGCCCGCAGGCCCAGACCACCTTAAGGATCGATCAGCCCCGAGCAGCCTGCAGGGATCCACTGGAGCCGCTGGCCGCCCAGCCCCCGGGCCAGCCTGGAGGGGTGCCACCGCTGAGCCACACCCGCTCAGCGCCGAGGGCCTGCAGCTGGACACGCTCACGAGGTGAAGGCCGGAAGCCGAGCCACACGCCATCAAGACGTGCCGGATCACCGGTGTTGGCACGCCCCTGCCAGGCCCAGAGCGCCTGTCGGTCGGGCAAGAGCAACCAGTGCCAGCGGCCCACCTGCAGCTGCATCGCCCGGCTTTCGATTGCCACCGGGGCGGCACTCAGCCCCCGGCTGGCCAGGCGCTGGCCGGGCTGAAGCGGCACACTGCCGTCGGCGCTGGCCAGCACCAGGCCGGCTTGCCCCTGCCAGCAGCCCGGCTGCTCGGGGGCCAGGGGATCGAGCAACAGAGCCCAGTCGTAGCGCTGCACCCCCAGCCCACGGGCCAGCTGGCTGGCCAAACTGCAGCTGAAGCCATCAGCCGAGCTGCTCACCAGCGCCGCCCGGCCGCGATGCCGCGCCACCAGCAGATCCAGCCGCCCCTGGTGCACCAGCAGCAGCTGGTCGGCACCCAGCAGGCTGAGATGAACCGCCGCCACCAGGGTGAGCAGCCCCACGCCCAGCAGCCGCCAGCGCCGGGTCAGGCCCGGCACCGCCAGGGCGATCACGGCCAAGGCCAGCAATAGCACCAGCCACGGCGCCGGCCGGCCCAGCTGCCACTGGGCCATGGGCAGGGCCGCAAAGGCCTTCACCACCAGCACCAACAGCCGACACAGCCAGTCGATGGGCACGGTGGCCAGGGGCAGCAACGGCGGTAGCAGCACCGCCAAACAAGCGAGCGCCATCGCCCCCAGGGTGAGGGGCGTCAGCAGCGGCGCCACCACCAGGTTGGCGGGCACGGCATAGAGCGGCACCACGCCGAAGTGCAGGAGCTGCAGCGGCAGGGTGTAAAGCGAAGCCGCCAGGGGCACCGCGGTGGCGACCGCCAACCAGCCCGGCAGCCAGCGGCGCATCCCCAGCTCCAGGGGCCGGGCCGAGATCACCAGGGCAGCAGTGGCTACCACGCTCAGCTGAAAACCCACATCCAGCAGCCAGTCGGGCCGGGCCAGCAGCAGCACCAAAGCACTGGCCGCCAGGATCCCCAAGGGCCTGCTGCGGTGGCCGCTTTCCAGCACCCCTAGCGCCAGCGCCCCCATCAACACCGCCCGCAGCACCGAAGGCTGGGGCCCAGCCAGCAGCACGAACAACCCCATCGCCGCCGCCGCCAGGCCCAACCGGCCCAAGCGCGGCAGCCGGGAGCCCAGCGGCAGCACCACCCCCAGCAACACCGACAGGTGAAAGCCCGAGGCGGCCAGGGCATGGGAGAGGCCCGACGCCCGGAAGGCCTCGCGCAGCTCCGCCGGCAGCGGCACAACCGCACCGCCCAGCACCAGGGCAGCGAGTACGCCACCGCGGTCGGGGCCAGCCTGCTGGATCAGGGCCCGGGCCATGCGGCGGCGCAGATCCGCCACCGGCGTGGCGGGACGCTGCAGCACGGTGAAATCCTGCACCTGCAGCTGGCTGAAAACCCCCTGGCGGGCCAAACGCTCGGCAGGGGCAGACAGCAACGGATGCGGCGAGCTCTGGGGTTGGCGCAAGCGGCCCTGCACCTGCAGGCGCCAACCCTCCTGGAGCAGTGGGCACTCCTGAAAACGCAGTTCGGTGCGGCCTACGGGCAACTGCAGCAGGACCCGGCAGGCTCCGGCGCCACCTCTGGGGATCGGGCCACCGCTGGGCACCGGATCGCGCAGCAGGGTGCCCCGCAGCTCCAGCTCCACCGATGTGTCCGCCGCTGCCTGCAGCCGCAGCACCGGATCGCCAGCTGCCGGGGCCAGCGGGGTGAAGGCCACCAGCGCCACCCGCAACAGCAGCAGCGCCAGCAGCAGCCCCCAGAGCAGCGATTTCAGCGGACACTTGGCCAACGGTTTGCACCTGGCTGCAACCCGCTCAGGGTTCCCACGGAGCGCCCAGAAGACCGACCTAAAAACGCGGAATCTTCAGCAGCAGATCGCACACCTCCCGGCTGGGCATCTGCTGGCCCAGCAGCGGCGCCACCAGGCCGGCCACGGGCCGCAGGCGGCACGGCCACACAGCCCGCTCACTGAGGCGTCCCAACTGGAAGCTGCCGCCGGCGAGCACGGCCACCAGCAGGGTGCGCTGCAGCAGACGCCTCACGGCGCAGCAGCAGCAGCGCCTTGGGCCACCATCTCGGGCTGGCGTTTGGCCGAATCAAGCAGCGGGAAACCCAGGGCCTCGCGCTCCGCCAGCCAGGCCTCCGCCACCTGACGGGCCAGGGTGCGGATGCGGCCGATGGTGGCGGTGCGCTCGGTGACGGAGATCACGCCGCGGGCCTCCAGCAGGTTGAAGGTGTGGCTGCACTTGAGCACGAAATCCAGCGCCGGAGCCGGCAGCTGCTTGGCCACCAGATCCGCCGCCTCGGCCTCATAGATGGCAAACAGCTGCTTGAGCCGCTCGGGGTTGGAGGCTTCGAAGTTGTAGGTGCACTGGCCCTTCTCAAACGGCAGCCAGATGTCGCCGTAGGAGCGGTTGGCATCCCAGGAGAGATCCCAGATGCTCTCCACATCCTGCAGATACATCGCCAGGCGCTCGAGGCCGTAGGTGATCTCAATCGACACCGGCCGGCAGTCGAGCCCGCCGCACTGCTGGAAGTAGGTGAACTGGGTCACCTCCATGCCGTCGAGCCACACCTCCCAGCCCACACCCCAGGCGCCGAGGGTGGGCGATTCCCAGTTGTCTTCGACGAAGCGGATGTCGTGATCCTTGGCGCGGATGCCGAGCGCCTCGAGGGAGGCGAGGTAGGTCTCCTGGATGCCGTCGGGGCTGGGCTTGATCAGCACCTGGTATTGGAAATAGTGCTGCGCCCGGTTGGGGTTGTCGCCGTAGCGGCCGTCGGTGGGGCGGCGGCAGGACTCGGGGTAGGCCACCGCCCAGGGCTCGGGGCCGATCGCCCGCAGCACCGTATGGGGGCTCATCGTGCCGGCGCCCTTTTCGGTGTCGTAGGGCTGCAGGATCAGGCAGCCGCGCTCGGCCCAGAAGCCGTTGAGGGTCTGGATGATGTCCTGAAAGTTCACGGGCTGGCAGCAACTGGATTCGAGGATCGACCCGCAGGCCGTGAGCCTCTGATGATCCCAGAAGGGCTAGCGGTGTGGCAGGAGGTTCCCAAGCTCAGGGGGCGTTGAGCAGGCGATCGAACGACGCGGGCACCGCTTCTCCGGCGAGGGCAAGGCTCTCAAACAGCTCCACGGGGAGCGCTTCGCTCCACAGCCAGCCCTGGCCCTGGTTGACCCCATGGTTGCGGAGGAAGCTGGCTTCCGCTTCCGTTTCCACGCCCTCCGCGCAAACCTCCACCCCGATGGCGTGGCAGCCCGACACCACCCACTTCACAAACCGCTGACGGAAGCCATCCACATCAACGCCCGCGACGATCGAGCGATCCAGCTTGAGCTTGCTGAAGTGCAGATTCAGCATGTGGGAGAGGGGTGCATCGCCGGTGCCGAAATCATCAACAGCGATCGTGTGCAGGTCTGCGAGCTCGTGGATGAATGACAACGCATGCTGATCCGCCACACCAGACTCGGTCACCTCCACCACAAGCCGTCGGCCGATGCGACGACGCAGGCTGTCGAGATCACCAAGCTCCCGGGAGATGGGCCTGAAAAACATCAACCCGGAGCCGATGAACTTACAGGACAGGTTGACCGACAACCAAAGGTGGGGCGGCATGCGGTCGAGGGCCCGCAAGGCAACAATAAAAGAGTCCTGCGTCACCGCAATGTTCAGATCCGGATCCACCTCCAGGGCCTGAATGTCTGCCGCCGTCGGCTGAGCATTGATGGGACGCCACAGCACTTCGCCGCCGCAAACACGCCCTGAGGTCAGATCAACGATGGGCTGGATGTGAAACGTTGCCAAAGCCCTCAAACGATGGCCCACAACAATCGAGCCTATTGGCAAAGATTAATCAACCCTGACAGCCAGCAAGTTGCTTGGTGTCAAGCCACCAGCTCCAGTAGCCCCATCAGGCCGCCAGCGAGGGGGCGATGGCGCGCCGCACTGAAGCCCGCCTGCCGAGCCAGGGCCTCCTGCTCGAGCCCGGTGGGAAACCGCTGCAGGCTGTCTTCGAGGTAGGCGTAGTGCTCCGGAATGCCGAACTGCTCGGCGGTGGGCACCACCAGACGGCGCAGATAGAAACGCTGAAAGCGCGCCGCCACTCCACTGGGCCGGTTGAAATCGAGCACCGCCGCCCGGCCGCCGTCGCGCAGCAACCGCCGCAGCTCCCGCAGGCCAGCGCCCGGATCGGCGAGGTTGCGCAGGCCGTAGGCGATCACGGCCCCATCGCAACTGGCGCTCGCCAAGCCGGTGGCCAGGGCGTCGCCCTGTTGCCAGCGCAGCGGCAGCCAGGGCTGGGCCGCGCCGCGCCGGGCTGCCACCGCCAGGGGAGCCGCTGCCGCATCGATTCCGAGCACGGAGCCCCCCGGCCGCACCCGGGCCGCCAGCACCAACGCCAGATCACCGGTGCCGCAGCAAAGATCGATCAGCTGCTGGCCGGGGCGGGGCTGCAACCAGGCGATCGCCTGGTGCTTCCAGAGCCGATGCAGGCCGAAGCTGAGCAGATCGTTGAGCTGGTCGTAGCGGGGTGCAATCTGTTCAAACAGCTCCTGCACCGCCGCCGGATCTCCCGGCTTAAAGCTGACCATCCCAGGGCAACACGATGGCATCAAGGCTGATCCCAGCCTCCACCTCCGGAACGGGCAGCAAACCGCGGGCCTCCAGTCGCTCCGGGCTCGTGAAGGTGAGCACCATCACCGTGGCCAGGCCAACGGCGGCCGAGCACACCATGCAGCCGGCCAGCATCAACGAAAATTCCTGGCGATCGTTGGCGGCCTGCATCAGCTGCAGGGCCCAGGCCACCAAGGCCACCACGGCCCCCGCCATGCCGATGGCGATTGCTGTGGACGCGGGAGCAGGAAGAACGGGCAGGGCGGAGAACAACGTGATGCCTGAAGCGAAGTGATGCCGAAAACGGAGTGATGCCGGAATGGTGGACTGCGGCTGGCCTTAATGCAATCACGTTACAAGCGTTAACACGCCGACGTGGGTGCTCATCACGCCAGCGGCCGGATCGGCAAACCCCTTTGCAGCAGTTCGGTTTTGATCGCCTCGACGGTGAGCACGCCGTCGTGGAGCAGGGACGCCAACAGGGCCGCGGAGGCATGCCCGCCCTCGGGGCCCGGATCGAGGGCCTCGGCCAGGTGGGCGATGCAGCCAGCGCCACCTGAGGCGATCACCGGCACCTCCACCGCATCGGCCACCGCCCGGGTGAGGTCGAGAGCGTAGCCGGCCTGGGTGCCGTCGCCATCCATCGAGGTGAGCAGGATCTCGCCAGCGCCGAGCGCCACCACCTCCCTGGCCCAGGCCACCGCATCGAGGCCGGTGTTCTCGCGACCGCCCTTCACATACACATCCCAGCCGGTGGTGGCGGCCTCGCCGCTGCGGGCCCGGGCGTCGATCGCCACCACGATGCACTGACAGCCGAAGCGCTCGGCGCCGCGGGCCACCAGCTCCGGGTCGCGCACCGCCGAGGAGTTGAGGCTCACCTTGTCGGCGCCGGCGCGCAGCAGCTCGGTGACGCCCTCCACGCTGCTGATGCCGCCACCCACGGTGAAGGGAATGGTGACGGCCTCAGCGGTGCGCCGCACCAGCTCCACCAGGGTGCCGCGGCCCTGGTGGCTGGCCGCGATGTCGAGAAACACCAGCTCATCGGCCCCCGCGGCGCTGTAGCGGCAGGCGAGCTCCACCGGGTCGCCCGCGTCCCGCAGGCCCACGAAATTCACCCCCTTCACCACCCGGCCATCAGCCACGTCCAGACAGGGAATGATCCGCTTGGCAACCATGGACGCGAACTCCGTTGGGCACTGTGTGGCCACTGTTAAGGTTGCGCCACTTTCCAGTCGCGCTGGCCATGTCCCAGGCTGCCACCATCAACGTCGGGTCGAAGGTGCGAATCACCCGGGTGCGGGATCGCATCTCCACTGAGATGGTGGATTCCCTGAAGGCTGACGCCACCGGCACCGTGACGGGCTTCCGCACGGTGGACGGCAAAGGCATCGGCGTGGTGGTGGAGCTGAGTGGTGGTCAGACCGCCTGGTTCTTCGACGACGAAATCACCCTCGCCTGAGCTCCCCTCGCCGGAACAGCCCGCCTTGACCAACAGCCCCAACCCTGAAGCCTCCAGCGGCGCCGGCGCCCGCCAGCTGCTGGGCATGAAGGGTGCCAGCGGCACCAGCAGCATCTGGAAAATCCGGCTGCAGCTGATGAAGCCCGTCACCTGGATCCCCCTGATCTGGGGTGTGCTGTGTGGCGCGGCGGCATCAGGCAATTTCCACTGGACCCTGCCGGAGGTGGGGGCCTCGATCGCCTGCATGCTGATGAGCGGGCCGCTGCTGGCCGGCTACACGCAAACCATCAACGACTACTACGACCGCGAGATTGACGCGATCAACGAGCCCTACCGTCCCATCCCCTCAGGCGCGATTCCGCTGGGCCAGGTGAAGGCCCAGATCTGGATCCTGCTGTTGGCGGGTTTGGGCGTGGCCTATGGGCTCGACCTGTGGGCCGGCCACTCCACCCCCGTGCTGCTGCTGCTGGCCCTGGGTGGCTCGTTTGTGAGCTTCATCTATTCAGCCCCGCCGCTGAAGCTCAAGCAGAACGGCTGGCTGGGCAACTACGCCCTCGGCGCCAGCTACATCGCCCTGCCCTGGTGGGCCGGCCAGGCGCTGTTTGGCCAGCTCACCTGGACCACCGCGATCCTCACCCTGGCCTACTCATTGGCAGGCCTGGGCATCGCCGTGGTGAACGACTTCAAGAGCGTGGAGGGCGACCGGGCCCTGGGGCTGCAATCGCTGCCCGTGGCCTTCGGGATCGAGAAGGCCAGCTGGATCAGCGCCGGCATGATCGATGTGTTTCAGCTGGCCATGGTGGCCGTGCTGATCGCCATCGGTCAGCATTTCGCCGCGGTGCTGCTGGTGCTGCTGATCATTCCCCAGATCACCTTCCAAGACATCTGGCTGCTGCGCGATCCGGTGGCCTTTGATGTGAAATACCAGGCCAGTGCCCAACCCTTCCTGGTGTTAGGCATGCTGGTGACGGCTCTGGCTATCGGCCACAGCGCCCTCGTTGCCTGAGGTGAGCCGCACGGTCAAAAGCTCCGGCAAGCCCACGCGCCGCACCAACTTGGTGGGTGCCGGCGTGCTGGCGGCACTGATCGGCGGGGGCGTGGCCTGCGGCCAGGCGGCCCTGGTGTCCGGCTTCGACAGCCTGCTGCCCGATGCCCGTGGCATCAACCACTTCAACCGCCCCGGCACCCTGACGATCCTCTCGGCCGACGGCCAGGTGGTGCACAAAATCGGCCCGGTGACGCGCGAGAAGCTCACCCCCGAAACGATGCCCGTCCTGGTGGAGCAGGCGTTCATCGCCGCGGAAGACCGGCGCTTCTACAACCACGACGGCATCGACCCGGTGGGCATCGGCCGGGCTCTGATGCGCAACATCACCCAGCGCTCGGTTGAGGAGGGCGCCAGCACGATCACCCAGCAGCTGGCCCGCACCGTGTTTCTCAGCCAGGACCGCACCCTGGTGCGCAAGATCAAGGAAGCCGCCCTGGCCGGCAAGCTCGAGCGCCAGCTCAGCAAGCCGCAGATCCTCAGCGAGTATCTGAATGTGGTGTATCTGGGCTCCAGCGCCTACGGCGTGGCGGATGCGGCCTGGGTGTACTTCTCCAAAACCCCCGACCAGCTCACCCTGCCTGAGGCGGCCCTGATCGCGGGCCTGCCGCCGGCTCCTTCGGTGTATTCGCCCCTGGTGAACCCGGAGCTGGCCCTCGAGCGCCGGGCGGTGGTGCTGCGCCGCATGCAGGAGGCGGGCTTCATCAGCGCCAGCGCGCAGCAACAGGCCGAGGCCACGCCGCTGCAGCTGAAGCCGGCCGAGCCCAAATACTGGGACAGTGGGGCGCCGTGGTTTAGCAGCTGGGTGCAGCAGGAGCTGCCCAAGGTGCTCACCCCCGAGCAACTGGAGGTGGGCGGCCTGACGGTGCGCAGCAGCGTCAACCTGGCCTGGCAGCAGCAGGCGCAGAAGGCGATTAACACCTACGCCAGCGGCGACATGGAGGGAGCCCTGGTGGCGATGGAGCCCGGCACGGGCCTGGTGCGGGCGATGGTGGGCGGCACCGACTTCAAGGCCAGCCAGTTCAACCGGGCGGCCCAGGCGCTGCGCTCGCCGGGCTCCACCTTCAAGTTGTTTGTATATCTCACCGCCCTGGAGCAGGGGATGCTGCCAGAGCGGATGTTCCGCGATGCGGCCCGCTGCTTCGCCAGCTACTGCCCGAAGAACTTCGGCAACCGCTACATGGGCTCGGTGTCGATGGTGGTGGCCCTGCAGAACTCGCTCAACACCGTGGCGGTGGCGCTGCTGCAGGAGCTGGGCTTCGACAAGGTGATCGACACGGCCAAGAGCCTGGGCATCACGCGGGAGCTGGGGCGCTTCTTCCCCCTGGCCCTCGGCGCCACCGAGCAGACCGTGGTGGACATGACGGCCGCCTACGCGGCGATCAACAACGGCGGCATCTACGTCAAGCCCACGCCGTTTGAGGAGATCCTCGGCCCCGACGGCGAGCTGCTGTGGAGCCGGCGGGTGGACGGCGACCAGGGCCGCCGGGCTGTGAGCAGCGACCTCGCCGCCCTCATGCTGTGGATGCTGCAGCGGGCGGTGCAGTCGGGCACCGGTGGCGGCGCCGCCCTGCCGGACCGGCCGGTGGCGGGCAAAACGGGCACCTCAGAAGGGGGCCGTGATCTGTGGTTCATCGGCTCGATCCCCCAGCTCACCACTGGGGTGTGGCTGGGCTACGACAACAGCCGCACCACCAAGAGCACCAGCGTGGTGGCCACCTACGCCTGGCGGGCCTTCATGGCGCCGATCAGCAAGGACCTACCGGCGCGCCAGTTTCCGCCCAAGCCGGATCTGCAGGACACCTACCGGGGCGGCAAGAAGCCGCCGGTGCGCCCCAGTGAAGCCCCTGCACGCCCCGACGCCCCACTGGATGGCGAGGACGCGCGGGGACAGGAGCTCGATCCCACCCCGGGGGTCAACGAGCAGCCAGGCGCCACCGCACCCGGAGCAGGAGCGCCCGTTGCACCGGCCACCCCGGCCGCACCCCAGGCCACACCACCGCCACCCCTGGACGCCCCACCGCCACCGGTGGCGGCACCCCCGCCGCCCTAAGCCGCCAAGGCCGCGGGTGGCAGCGGGGCCTGCAGCAGGGCCGCAAAAAAGCCATCGCCACCGCTGGGCTCCGGCCAGCGCTGCCATTGCTGCAGCCGCTGCCAGCTGGGGTGGTCGGCCAGGACGCCATCGAGAAGCTCGGCATTTTCAGCCGGATGAACCGTGCAGGTGGCGTACACCACCTGGCCGCCGGGCTTGAGCAGGGGCAGCAGGGCCTCCAGCAACTGGCGCTGCAGCAGCACCAGCTCGGCGATCGCCTCGGGCGTGATGCGCCAGCGGGCATCGGCGTGGCGGGCCAGGGTGCCGAGCCCTGAGCAGGGGGCATCCAGCAGGATGCGATCAAAGCTGCCGCGCCACTCGGGCTTGTCGGCCGCCAACTGGGCGGCATCGGCGGCCAGGGTGTGGATGCTCTGCAGGGCCAGGCGCGCCGCGTTAACGCCCACCCGGCGCAGCCGCCCTTCGGAGCGATCCACCGCCCACACCTCGCCCTGGTCGCCCATCAACTCGGCCAGGTGGGTGCTTTTGCCGCCGGGGGCGGCGCAGGCATCGAGAATCCGCTCGCCAGGCAGGGGAGCGAGCAGTAGGCCCACCGCCTGGGCGGCGCGGTCCTGCACGCACCAGTGGCCCTCGGCGTAGCCGGGCAGGGCTCGTAACTCGCCGCTGCGGCCCAGGAGCGTGAGGCCGTTGGGCAGATCCGGCAGGGGGGCCGCCTCCAGCCCGACGGCGGCGAAGGCCTCCAGCAGGGCCGCACGGCTGGTGCGCAGCGGGTTGACCCGCAGATCGAGGGCGGGGGCCTGGTTGCAGGAGCAGCCGAAGGCCTCTGCTTCTGGAGCGGGCAGCCACTGCAGCGCCAGCTGCGCCAGCCATTCGGGCAGGGAGTGGCGCAGGCCAAACGCAGCCGCAGGATCGCCGGGCAGGGGGCCCAACCCATCCCAGGGCTCAGGTCCGGCCTGCGCGCGCCGCCGCCCGCAGGCCCTCAGTAGGCCATTGGCCACCGGCGCCAGCCGGCCAAGCTTGCCCCGTTTCGCCAACTCCACGGTGGTGCTCACCGCCGCCGAAGCCGGCACCCGGCTGCTGAACAGCAGTTGGTAGAGCCCCAGATGCAGCAGCCAGCGCAACTTGGGCGGCTGGCGCGCGGCCGGCACCTTGCCGAGGGCATCGAGCCAGGCATCGAGCAGGCGCCGCTGGCGGATGGCGCCGTAGGCCAGTTCGGTGGCCAGAGCGCGGTCGGCCCCGTCGAGAGGATGGCGCTGCAGCTCCCGCTCCAGGGCCACATCGGCGTAGGCGCCACCCCCCACCGCCAGCAACACCTGCCAGGCCAACTGGCGTGGCGCCAGACCGATCGCGGCAGGGGGCGCGGTGGGCGGTGCGGCGGGCGACGGGGTCAGGGGTGGTGCGGGCGGTGATCCAACTCCACACCTAGCGCGGCCGCCAGCGGTGGCGGGCCAGGGGCAGGCGACCGGCGGCGTCGACGGGGATGCCTTCGGCCAGCAGCAGCTCGCGCTGGATCCAGTCGCTGCCTTCGCGGCTGGGGCTGAAGCTGATCTGGCCGCGGGCATTCACCACCCGCTGCCAGGGAATCGGCGACGGCAAGGGCAGCCGCCGCAACGCCCAACCCACCTGGCGCGCCGCGCCGTAGGCCCCGATCAGCTCGGCAATCTGGCCATAAGTGGCCAGCTGCCCGCAGGGGATGCCGGCCACCGCGGCATAAACCCGCTGGTCGAAGGAAGCGCTGGGCGCGGGCGGGAGCGGGGATGTGCCATCGGCGGTTTGCATGTGTGCAACAAGTTGTTCAACAAATCCAATTCGCCCGAAACACCAGCTCCCCAGCCGGTAGGGGCGTTGCTGGTGGGGTGTTGATTGAGGATGGCGCAACGGCCCTTGACGCCAGATTCCAACGCCATGCCCCTGCTGCCCCGCCGCTTCGAGCGGCTCAAGGCCGTACTCGATCGCCGCATGGGCGACCTCACCGTGGTGCTCGAGCACGTCGACAAACCCCACAACCTCTCGGCGATCCTGCGCAGCTGCGATGCCGTGGGGGTACTGGAGGCCCATGTGGTGAGCCTGGCGGGCCGCACCCCCACCTTCAACTGCACAGCCAAGGGCAGCGAGAGGTGGGTGCCGCTGCACCGCCACAGCAACAGCGTGGCCCTGCTGCAGCAGCTCAAGGCCCAGGGCTTCCGGCTCTACGGCACCCACCTGTCGGTGGAGGCGGTGGACTACCGCGCCTGCGATTTCACCGGCCCGAGTGCCCTGGTGCTGGGCGCTGAGAAGTGGGGCCTGAGCGCAGAAGCGGCGGCGCTGGTGGACCAGCCGATCGTGATCCCGATGCAGGGCATGGTGCAGTCGCTGAACGTGAGCGTGGCCTGCGCCACCTTGCTGTTTGAGGCGCTGCGCCAGCGGCAGGCTGCCGGGGTGCTGCCCACCTGCGGCGAAGGGGTGCCGGCGGAGCGCTACGGACCGCTGTTGTTTGAGTGGGCCTACCCCGAGGTGGCGGCCTGGTGCCAGCGGGAAGGGCGGCCCTACCCGGCTCTCGATGCCGAGGGCGCCATCAGCGAAAACCTGCCGCGCACCCTGAAGATGCGCTACTGAAACCGGCGGGCGCTGGGGAGCCACAGGGCCACGCCGAGGGCCAGCAGCTCCAGCGGGATCTGGCGGCCGCCCAGCAGCACCACCGCCAGGGCCACAGCGGCGAGCAGCTTCTGGAAAAGACCCCAAACGTCGTCTGGGTCGGCGCTGCCGCTGAACCAGAGGGCCGCCGCGGCAGAGAGCAGGAGCAGATCCAACCACCAGGGCATGGGTTCGACCTTCACACCCACCGATTCTGGCGCAGCTTCATGCCAAAACTCGCCGCTCGCGGAGGGGCTGGTCAGGAGGCAAGGAGAATCGGCAACTTGGGTTTGTTCAACAGAACGTTCAACAAACCCAAAAGCGCTGAGCGAGCAGTGCGCCCGGCAGCTGCGCCCCTGAAGTCGGCTTCAGGATCCCGCCCGCTGGCCGTCGGCCCCACTCAGCCAGCTCTCCAGGCCCTCCCCCAGAAACGACAGGCCGAGCACCAGCACAAACAGGGCCAAGCCGGGATAGAGGGCGGTCCACCAGATGCCGGTGGGCAGAGCGGTGAGGGCCTGCTGCAGATCGCCGCCCCACTCGGGGATGGTTTCGGGCAAGCCCAGGCCGAGGAAGCCGAGGCCGCCCAGCACCAACACCGCATCGGCGGCGTTGAGGGTGAGCAGCACCGGCACCGACGTGATCACGTTGCGCAGCATGTAGCGGCGCAGGATCCAGAGCGGGCCCGCCCCGAGCGACTGGGCCGCCTCCACAAACAACTCCGCCTTCACCTGAGCCGTTTGGTTGCGCACCACCCGGAAGTATTGGGGGATATAGACGACGCACAGCGCGGCAGCGGCATTGGGCAGGCCGCGGCCCAACAGAAACGCCAGCACCACCGAGAGCAGCAGCACCGGCAGGGTGTAGAGGGTGTCCATCAGCAGCACCAGCACCCGATCGACCCAGCCGCCCAGGTAGCCGCTCACCATGCCCAGCGGCACGCCGATCACCAGGGCGATCACCAGGGCCAGCAGCACCACCTGCAGGGCCACGCCGCTGCCGGCCAGGGTGCGCACGCACACATCACGGCCCAATCGATCGGTGCCGCACCAGTGGGCCAGCGACGGCGGCGCATAGATAGGGTTCTGCAGGCCGGCGTTGGGATCCGCCAACCAGCCGATGTGCACCAGCAGCGGCGTCAGCAGGGCCACCAGGGCATAGAGCACCACGATCGCCAGCCCCCAACGGGCCATGCGGCCCGAAAGGCTGGTGGCGCGGCGAAGGGCAAAGCCTGCAAACAAGAGGTGCGCCAATGGCGGTGGGCACCAGTTGAGCAGAGATGGGGCTGCAGCGCCACGGCGATCAGATCTATTTTGATGTTTGATGCCAGGCACCAAATGCGCACCACCCTGCGGCTGGATGACGACGTGCTCTCGGCTGCCCGGGTTCTGGCTCGGGAACGGCGCCAATCCATCGGCAGCGTGATCAGCCAATTGCTGCGCAGCGCCTTAACCACGCCAGTGCCAGCGGATCTCGCCAGAGCACCTCAGGAACACCGCAATGGCTTTCCGTTGCTGCCCCTCCAGCCCACCGGAGGCCCGGTGGATCTCGATCTGGTCAACAGCCTGCGGGAGGACGGCGAGTGATCCCGGTCGCCCTGCTCGACGCAAACGTGCTGATCGCCTTGATCGACCCCAGGCATGTGCATCACGACAGCTCCCATCGCTGGTTTTCGAGCCGGGGAGAGGCCGATTGGGCCAGTTGTGCCGTGACCCAAAACGCCGTACTGCGCATCGTGGGGCATCCGCGATACCCCAATTCCCCGGGATCACCGGCGGTGGTGAGTCGGATTTTGCAGGAGCTCGTCTCCCATCCCCAGCATCAGTTCTGGGCGGAGGCCCCGAGCTTGCTGGGCCTGGGGCATGTCAACCCATCGGCCCTGGTGGAATCGGGCCAAATCACCGATACCTTTTTGCTGGCTTTGGCGGTTCAAAAAGGAGGGGTGCTGGCCAGCCTCGACAGACGCCTCAGCACCTTCGCCGTGGCGGGCGGACAAGGCGCCCTTGAGCTGATTCCCACCGACGCAGCGCCCCCTTAACCTCCGCCCATGGCCAGCGCATAACGCATGCATGATGCATGCATATCCACTACAATCGGCATTCACCTTCCTCGGGTAGCGATGCCCTCACTCCAGATTCGCGACCTGCCCGAGCCATTGCATCGCCTGCTGCAGCGGCGGGCCCGTGCCCACAAGCGCAGCCTGAGCCAGCAAGCGCTGGCCGATCTGGAAACCATGGCGGGCGGCGATCAGCGCCAGCGTCGCCAACTGACCCTGGAGCGGATCCAGCAGCGCTGGAAGCAGCGCTTGCCCCTACAGTGGACCCAGTCACCGGAAGATCTCATCCGGGCCGACCGTGACCGCGGATGACAGCACCCTCCCTCGCCACCTGCGTGCTGGATGCATCAGCGGTGGTGAGGCTGATTACGGGCGATCCGGAGGCATCCCAATGGGCGCAGCACATCGAACGAGCCCCGTTGGTGCTTGCGCCTGAACTGATGCTGAGCGAAGTTGCCAACACGCTCTGGAAACTGCATCGCACCGGCCACCTCAGTGCACAGGATCCCCAGGAGCTGCTGGCCGACGCCCGCGATCTGATGGACCAAATCGAACCGGATCGTCACCTCCAGGTGGAAGCTCTGGCCCTCGCCTGCCATCTCGACCACCCCGTTTATGACTGCCTCTACTTGGCCCTGGCCAGGCGAGAAGCAGCGCTGCTTCTGACGGCTGATCAGCGACTGCAAAAGCTTGCCAGCAAGGTTCTGCCGTAACGCGGCCCCCTCCTAACCTCCGCCCATGGCCAGCGCCCGTTCCTGCGCAGCGAGCTGGAGCTGGAGCTGATCCGCGCTGAGCCCTGGAATCTGCTGCTGCTCGATTAGACCCTGCCGATGCTCACCGGCGTTGACGGCATCGAAGACCGGGTGAACGCCCTGGATGCCGGTGCCGACGACTACCGGGTGAATCCTTCTCGTTCGAGAAGCTGCTGGACCGGTTGCGGGCCCTGCAAACGGCGCCATTGCAACAGCTGCCAATTGGCCGCCAGCAGGAACGTGGGCTGGAAGCAGGGTCGTTGCGAAGGGCGGGTCAGAAACGATGGCCAAGCAAATTCTCAGACAGATCTCAGCAGACCCTGTAGACCGGGAAAGACACTCCGGCGATACTGCAGGAATCCAACCCACGGACCCATGACCAGCTCCACACGTCTGATGCAGCAGAAGCTTCTGCTCAACCGCCTGATCACCAAACAAGACCGCAAGGGCCTGGCCCAGGGCTTCACCCTGATCGAACTGATGATCGTGGTGGCGATCATCGGCATTCTTTCTGCTGTGGCGATTCCTCAGTTTTTAGGGGTGCGGGATCGGGCAGCAGCGTCCGCCAAGGTAGGTGAACTGGTTGGACTCGCAAAAGAATGTGCAGTGGGGCAAGTTACTGGGGTAGAGCAGACCCTTGGACTTGGAGCCAGCGGCATTGTCCCCACCGCAAAATGTGATGGCAAGCAAGATGTTTTACTTCCGACCGCAGCACTCTCCCCTGCAGCCCCGGCTGGAGTTAAATGCCTTGCAGATGACAAATCTTCAGGGAAGACAATAGCAACTATTACCGTCAAGCAAGACGGCTCCATGGCATGCGCCTGGAGCTAACAGGGCAAAAGAACGAAAGAAGAAATAGGACAAACTTAACCAGCTTTACTTAGCCCTAAGTAGCGGCCATGTTCCAAAGTTAATTCTGCGAATCAAGGCCAATCATGTCCACTCATCACTGGCAACGCAAATTCCTGCTCCTGAAGGCAAACAAGCCCCAGGAGCAGGGTTTCATTCTGGCCCTGGTGGTGACCAACTCGGTGGGCACGCTCACGCAATCGGGCAAGAGCTTCAGCAAAAGCCGCGAGCGCGATGCGATCAGCGCCCTGATCGCCAAAGATCTCGAAGGCCTGCGGGCCACAGCGTTCAACTACGTGCGCTGCGATCCATCCCCCCAGCCCAATGAGCCAGCCGGTTGCCCCACGGCCCGCGAAAATTCCTTTGCTGATGGGCAGATCACCTTCGTTCCGGATGTGACCCGCTGCAGGGCAGGCACCCTGGCCGAAGGCCTGGCATCCACCGACACTGCCTTGGGCGGCACCTCCACCCTGGCCATTCCCCCAACCCTCTCAGGAGTGAGCCTTCGGGGGGTGAGCATCTCGCGCACGGTGAGCGCGACGGGCAACGAGCTCGCGGTGAAATACAGCTCGCTTTCCTCGGAATCCGGCAACAGCCCGGTGTATCAACAGGCGATCATCGTGCCGGAATCCACCGGCTGGTGTCCCTGAGGCCAATGCGATCCCGCAACAGCCAAGGCTTCACCCTGGTTGAGCTGATGCTGGTGGTGGTGCTGATGGGCTTCACCAGCGTGGTCGGACTGAGCAGCTACTACCGCTTCATGAATGATGCTCGCCTCAATTCAGGCGGCAAAGCTATCGCTGGCGGGCTCGATCAAATACGGCGCATGGCCATCCAAAATTCCAAAACCTGCACCGTGCAAATCAATCCCGCCAGCGGCACATTGGAGCTGGTCACGGATCCCACCCTGGGAAACTGCGATTTTCAGGATCCTCCACGGCCCTTCACCTTCAATCTGCAAGAGCAGGTGGGACAAGGCGAAATCGTGCAGCTCTGCGCCAGATTGATGAATCCCAGCGCGGAGTTCACACCCTGCAGCAGCTCGTCATCCGGCAGCGCGCTGACAGTGCGCTACACACCGCGCGGCACCACGCCCGACAATGCTCTGATTGAGCTGCACAGCACCAAACAAAGCCACAACCGCTGCATCGCGGTGCTATCACCGCTTGGCCTGATCCGGCTAGGACGCGTGCTCAACGACCGCTGCGACTGGACTAGTGCATGGTGATCACCACACCACGGCAAGCTGAGGGGTTCACGCTTCCAGAACTGCTGATAGCAGGCTTCATCAGCGGCTTGCTGGTGGTGGGAGCTGGTCAAATCATGCTGAGCCAGATGCGCACCGATGAGCGCATGGAGGCAGCCGAACGCCAGAAAAGCGAGTGGTCGCGAGCCTCATCTTTCATCGAAGCTGAAGCCGCTCTCAGCCAGCAGGTGATCACCACTGCCAGCAAGGTGAACATTCCCAGCAGTTGTGGCTTTCAAACGGACCAATTCCGCGCGGCTCTGGATCTCCGCCGTGATCTGCCATTGGTGATCTATGGGGTGAAGCCCAGTGTGAGCGGCTCTCTACCGAGCCATGCGCTGTGGCGCTGCGGCCCGGTGATCACGGCCGAAGGCCGCTACGATTCCTCCCAGCCAATCCAGCTCGCCATGATGGTGGATGGGCTGGATGGTGACGCCATTGGGAATGGCTTTGCAGCCAGTAGCAGCGACAGCAAATCATTCACATTTAACCTGGCTCTGAAAGGCCTTTCAACCCGTGCCTACAGCCAGGATGCGGGCGTTCACTCCCGCGTCAACCCTCTCTATCCACGCCCCGGTGAAGGCAGCTTGTGCGGGGGCGGCATGTACAACTGGGCCGTGGGATCAACCACTGGCGCAGACACCCTCAGCGTTCCCATTGGTGCACTCACCAGCGAAGACGAAGTGCTGATGTGCGGCAAAGGTGGTGGCGACACGATCCCCGGCTCCAATGTAAACGACATTCTGGAATGTGGCGATGGCGGAATCAATGGCATTGATGCCTGCACAGCCTATGGAATGGGTGGCAGCGATCGCTTGGTGGGCAGCAATCAAAACGACACGCTTTACGGAGACAGTCCTACAAACACTGGTATTACTGACACCCGAAACGAACTCGTTGGCCGTGGTGGCGACGACACGCTCTATGGCGGCCAAGGCCAAAACCTCTACCTTCCTGGCCCCGGCAACGACACCGTGATTGGCGGCTCTGGCCTCGATGTGGTGTTTTTCAAAGGGAATCGCAGCGAATACTCCCTCTCCGCTGGTTGCTCCAAAAGCAGCTGCATCGTGACCGACAACGCAGCAGCCAGCGCCGATGGCACCCGCCCGGAAGGCACCAACACGCTGTCTGGCGTAGAGATCCTGATCTTCAAGGACGCCCGCATCGACCTCGATCCCTGAGTCGCCTTCAGGCACCCCGCAGCAGCGCCACCGGCAACTCACTGCGCAGCTGCCCGCCATCGGCCCAGCTCTGCTGCACCTGCAGCTGCAGCACCCCATCGGCGCCGGGCTCAGCCCGAAAGCCATCGCTGTTGGCCAGGGCATCAAGCACCACCCGGTTTTGGGCCGCGCCGCTGCCCAGTTCGCCATGGAGTCCATAGGCCGGCCCGCAGCGCATCAGCACCCGCCCGCGCCAGATCGGCTCGGCGGGTTTGCCCAGCGAGTAGGTGATCGGTCCGGCAGCGGTGGCCAGATGCAGCACCACCGTGCGCCCGGCCAGATTGCAGGCCGGCGGCAGCACCGCCGGATCAGCCTGGCCTTGGGCCTGCAGCAGATCGCCCCGCACCAGCTCCAGCGTGCGCCGGGCCACCACCCGCTCGCGCAGCAACCGGCCCAGCCGCTGGCCGTTGCTGCCTTCCGCCAGCATGGCCTGCAGCAGCCCGCCGGTGAGGCCGCAGCCGATCACCAGGGCCAGCAACAACTCCACCAGGGAAAACCCCTGGGATTGAGCAAGACACTTGTGGGTCATAACGCCCCATCGGCAAGGCAGGCGCTGCTGCTGGGCGTGCCATCCGCCGGGCCGCTATAGCGCCCCAGCCGCACCACCCCCAGGGGCAACGACAGCACCAGGCAACGCCGCAGCTCGATGCCCTCAGCAGCGATCAGCACCGTGCCGCCATCCAGCACCAGTCCGTTGCTGCTGAATCGCAGGGCCGCAGGCAGGTTGTGCCGCAGCTCCACGCCGGCTTGGTGCTCCTGCTCCGCGCCATCGCTGATTCCACAGGCCGGCAAGCTGCCGCCACTGGGCTCACGCCAGCCCGAGGGTCCAAGCGCCAGGGCGCAGGGCTGGCCGTGGCGCGCGGCCGCCTGGCGTGCTTGCTCAAGGCCCAGGGCCAGCCGGCGGCTGGTCGACTCCACCCGCATCAGCGCCAGGCTGCGCTGGCCCGAGCCAACACTCATCGCGGCCAGGATTCCCAACACCGCCATCGCCACCAACACCTCCGGCAGGCTGAAGCCAGCGTGTGCGGTGCGGCTGTCAAAGCGTGGCATCGGTCTGCTCCTCAGTTGGGGGCTCAGTTGTGGGCGCCATTGAGCCGCACAGGCCATAGGCCGCCGGGCTGAGCCAGCGCTGCCGCTGCCCCACCTCCGCCGCAGTGATCTGCACGCGCACCAGGGCGCCGGGTTCGGCGCTCACCACACGGCTCAACCCTGCCCCCAGAGGCTGGGATTGCAGATGGGCGGCCAGCCAGCGGGCGGCATCCACGCAGTCGGCCGCCACGGGCTCGGCCGCCATGGCCGTCAGCCGGGCCTGACTGCCCAGCAGGGCGATCTCCAGCTGCCCGAGTTGCTGCTGACGCTGCTCCGCCGCCGCCGCTGAGCTGGTGCCGCTGGCCCAGAGCTGCAGGGAGCAACTCGACGAGACCACCAGAATCACCGACGCCACCAGGGTTTCCACCAGGTTCATGACGCCCCCGCCGCGGCGGAGCGACCCCGCAAGCCGAGTTCCCGCAGCGCCACCAACTGCGGGGGCGCCAGTCCCTCAGCGGCCGCCTGACGCATCAATTCCAGGGCAAACGCCGCCTGCAGCGGGCGCGGCTGCTCGGCACTGGCCAGCAGCTCCAGCGTGGCCACCGCCTGGCCCCGCTGCGGAGCCCCGGCCTCAGCGGCGTCCTGCCAAGTGGGGCCCTCAACCCGCACCAGCCGGTAGGCCACCGGGCCCACCTGGCCTGTCTCGCCCACCCGGGCGGCGAGTTGATCAACGCTGCGGGGATCCGCCAGCAGGTGCTGGGCCGCCGACATCAGCCCATCCTCGGCCTGGCGCAGCCGCTGGCCCGCACTCACCTGGCTGCGGGATTGGAGTGCCGCCGCCTGCAGCGACAGGCTGCTGAGCATCAACAGCAGGGAGGCGGCAGTGGACAGCGGCAACAGAAAGCCATCTTGCGCCGGTCGAGAGCGAGGGCCAAAGCAAAAGCAAGGGCCAAAGCAAAACCGTGGTCGCAAGCGCGGTAACGGGGCCATCGGGGCACCTGTTTGACAACGACCCGTTCAGCATTCCCACAGCCCCCACGGCCGCCCATCAGGGGGAGCTACTGATTCAGCTTGAGCACTGCCATGAAGGCCTCCTGGGGCACCTCCACCTTGCCCATCGCCTTCATCCGCTTCTTGCCCTTGGCCTGCTTCTGCAGCAGCTTCTTCTTGCGCGAGATGTCGCCGCCGTAGCACTTGGCGAGCACGTCCTTGCGCATCGCGCTGATGCTTTCGGAGGCGATCACGCGGCTGCCGATCGAGGCCTGGATGGGGATCTTGAACTGCTGGCGAGGAATCAGTTCTTTCAGCTTCTCCACCAGGCCCTTGCCCACGTTGTAGGCCTTATCGCGGTGCACGATCGTGGTAAGTGGATCGGCCTTTTCAGCATTAATCAGCACATCGAGGCGCACCAGCTCGTTTTTGCGGTAGCCGATCAGGCTGTATTCCATCGAGGCGTAGCCCTTGGTGCGCGATTTCATCTGGTCGAAGAAATCGGTCACCACCTCAGCCAGCGGCATCTCGTAGTGGAGCGTCACCCGATCGGTGGTGATGTATTTCATGTCGATGAATTCACCGCGCCGCTCCTGGCACAGCTCCATCAAGGTGCCGTTGTAGGTGTTGGGGGTGTAGATCTCGAGCTTCACATAGGGCTCTTCGATCGATTCGCGCTTCTGCGGATCGGGCAGGGTGGCGGGGTTGTCCACCATCAAGGTGCTGCCATCGAGCATGTTCACCTGATAGATCACCGACGGCGCGGTGACGATCAGATCGAGGTTGTATTCCCGCTCGAGCCGCTCCTGCACGATCTCCATGTGCAGCAGGCCCAAAAAGCCGCAGCGGAAGCCGAAGCCCATGGCGCTGCTGGTTTCGGGCTCGTATTTGAGCGCCGCATCGGAGAGCTGCAGCTTGTCGAGGGCTTCGCGCAGATCGGGGTATTGGTCGGCGTCGGTGGGAAACAGGCCGCAGAACACCATCGGCTTGGCCTCGGTGTATCCGGGCAAGGGCTCGGCAGCGGGATTGGACATCAAGGTGATCGTGTCGCCCACGCGGGCATCGGCCACGGCCTTGATGGAAGCGGCGAGATAGCCCACCTCGCCGGCGTGAAGCGACTCCACCTGGCGCTGATCAGGCGCCATCACGCCCACCTCATCGAGCTCGTAGGTTTTCTTGGACGCCATCAGCAGCACCTTGTCGCGCTTGCTGATCGAGCCGGATATCACCCGGAAATACACAATCACGCCCCGGTAGGGGTCGTAATAGGAATCGAAAATCAGCGCCCGCAGCGGCTCAGCCACCTTGTCGGGTGGGGGCGGCACCCGATCCACCACGGCCTGCAGGATCTCGGGCACACCGAGGCCGGTTTTGGCGGAGCAATGGATGGCGTTGGAGCAATCGAGGCCGATGATCGCTTCGATTTCTTCGGCAATGCGCTCGGGATCGGCTCCCGGCAGGTCGATCTTGTTGAGAACGGGAATGATCTCGAGATCGTTGGCTAGGGCCAGATACACGTTGGCCAGGGTTTGGGCTTCCACACCCTGGGACGCATCCACCACCAGCAGGGCCCCTTCGCAGGCCTGCAGGGAACGGCTCACTTCATATGAGAAGTCAACGTGGCCGGGAGTGTCGATCAGGTTGAGGATGTAGGGCTCGCCATCGGCTGCCGTGTACTCCATGCGCGCGGCCTGGAGCTTGATGGTGATGCCGCGTTCACGTTCCAGCTCCATGTTGTCGAGGAACTGCTCCTGCATGTCGCGGGCAGCGACGGTGCCTGTGTCCTGCAGCAGCCGGTCGGCCAGGGTGGATTTCCCATGGTCGATGTGGGCGATGATGCAGAAATTTCGGATCCGTTGAACGGGAACGTCTGTCATGGCAGCGATCCTAGGGAGAGGCCCTGCCGCCGCGATCCATTCCTAAGCTCCTTGGTATCGCCCCCAACCCTTAGCCATGACAACAGAAACCACGGCACCCGAAAACGCCACCCCCAGCAGCGCCGACCCCCACGCCCTCACGATTGAAAACGTGGAGCGCACCCTCGATGAGCTGCGCCCGTACCTGATGGCCGATGGCGGCAACGTGGAAGTAGTGGAGATCGACGGGCCGATCGTGAAGGTGCGGCTCCAGGGCGCCTGCGGCTCCTGCCCCAGCAGCACCATGACCCTCAAGATGGGCATCGAGCGCAAGCTGCGCGAGGCCATCCCCGAGGTGAGCGAAGTGGTGCAAGTGCTGTGAACCTTGCCCCGTAGGCTCGGTTTACTTGCCTTGGGTCTGTGCTGGATCAGCGCCTGCTGCGCGACAACCCCGAGCTGATCACGCAGCAGCTCGGGCGGCGCGGCATGACGCTCGACCTCGGCCCGCTGCAGCAGATCGCCCGCCAGGAGCGCGATCTCGAAGAACAGCGCAGCGGCCTGCAGGCTGAGGGCAACCGCATCGGCAAGGCCGTAGGGCAGCTGATCCAGGGTGGAGGCGACCCAAAAGGTCCAGAGGTGCAGGCCCTGCGCGACCAGGGCAATGCCATCAAGCATCAGGTGGCCAGCATCGAGGAGCAGGAGAAAGCCCTCGAGCTTCAGCTGCGCGAGGCCCTCGCCGCCCTGCCCAACCTGCCCTCGCCCGACGCGCCCGACGGCCGCGTGGAGGCCGACAACGTGGAGATCAAGCGCTGGGGCAGCCCCCGCGTGGAAGCGGGGCTCGAGGAGCACTGGCAGATCGGCGAGCGGCTGGGGCTGTTTGAAACCGAGCGCTCGGTGCGCATCGCCCAGAGCCGCTTCATCACCCTGATGGGCGCTGGCGCCCGGCTAGAGCGGGCCCTGATCAGCTTCATGCTCGATCTGCACGCCAGCAAGGGCTACCAGGAGGTGATGCCGCCGATCCTGGTGAACTCCGCCAGCCTCACCGGCTCGGGCCAGCTGCCCAAATTCGCCGAAGAGAGCTTCCGCTGCGCCGACGACGACCTCTGGCTCACCCCCACCGCCGAGGTGCCGCTCACCTCCCTCCATCGCGATGAGGTGATCCCCGCCGAGCAGTTGCCGCTCAAATACGCCGCCTACACCCCCTGCTTCCGCCGCGAAGCCGGCTCCTACGGCCGCGACACCCGCGGCCTGATCCGCCTGCACCAGTTCAACAAGGTGGAGCTCTACTGGTTCTGCCATCCCGAGGAGTCCGCCGCCGCCCACCAACAGATCACCGCCGACGCGGAAGCCGTGCTGGAAGGTCTCGAGCTTCCTTACCGCAAGATCGAGCTCTGCACCGGGGATCTGGGCTTCTCCGCCGCCCGCACCTACGACCTCGAGGTGTGGCTGCCCGGCGCCGGCGCCTACCGCGAGATCTCCAGCTGCTCGGTGTGCAACGACTTCCAGGCCCGCCGCGCCGCCATCCGCTACAAGCAGGGCAAGGGCACCCACCTGGTGCACACCCTCAACGGCTCCGGCCTGGCCATCGGCCGCACCATGGCCGCCCTGCTCGAAACCGGGCAGCAACCCGATGGCAGTGTGAAACTCCCCGCCGCCCTGGTGCCCTACTTCGGGAGCGCCAGGATCAGCGCAGGGTGAAGCTGGGGGCCAAACTCGCGGATCTCCCGTCTGGGCTGCCCGAATTCCGTACAGGCTGTACTGAAGTCTGGAGGCCCCACGGAGAGGAACCAGCCCCAAAAACGGCTGGCACCCCAAACCCACCACAATGAAGGCCTTCACAGCAGGGCCTGAATGGGCGTTCTCACAGCACTGGCGATCCTGGCGGGGTTGATCGTGGTGCACGAGGCGGGGCACTTTTTTGCCGCCACCTGGCAGGGCATCCGGGTCAGCAGCTTCTCGATCGGCTTCGGGCCGGTGCTGCTGGAGCGCCAGCGCCGCGGCGTGCAATTCGCCCTACGCGCCATTCCGCTGGGCGGCTTCGTGGCCTTCCCCGATGACGACGACGACAGCCCCATCCCCAAAAACGACCCCAACCTGCTCTCCAACCGGCCCTTACCCCAGCGCGCCCTGGTGATCGCCGCCGGGGTGATGGCCAACCTGCTGCTCGCCTATGCCGTGCTGCTGGGCCAGGGCCTGGTGCTCGGCATCCCCGCCGGCTTCAGCGCCAGCCCCGGCGTGCTGGTGAGCGGCGTGCAGCCTGGACAGGCCGCCGCCGCCGCCGGCCTCCAACCTGGTGATCGCCTGATGCGCCTCGATGGCCAGCCCCTCGGCGGCGGCCAGAGCGGCGTGGCCGCCCTGGTGGAGCGGATCAAGGCCGCCCCTGACCAAACCCTGCGCCTCGATGCCGAGCGCAACGGTCAGACCGTGGCCATGCAGCTCACCCCCGCCGACCTCGGCGGCGTAGGCCGCATCGGCGCCCAGCTGCAACCCAACGGCAGCGAGGCCTTCCGCCCCGCCCGCAATCCGCTTGAGCCCTTCCGCCAGGCCAACCACGACTTCGTCGCCCTCACCAGCCGCACCGTGGAGGGTTTCGTCACCCTCGCCACCCACTTCGGCGAAACCGCCAGCCAGGTGAGCGGCCCGGTGAAAATCGTCGAGATGGGGGCATCGCTGGCCAAACAGGGCGGCAGCAGCCTGTTCATCTTCACCGCCCTGATCTCGATCAACCTGGCAGTGCTCAATGCCCTGCCACTGCCCCTGCTCGATGGCGGTCAGTTTGTGTTGCTGCTGCTCGAGGGCGTGCGCGGCAAACCCCTACCCGAGCGTTTCCAGATGGCCTTCATGCAGTCGGGCTTTGTGTTCCTGGTGGGCCTGAGCGTGGTGCTGATCGTCAAGGACACCTCCCAGCTGCCGGCGGTGCAGCAGCTGCTGGGGCGCTGATCTCGCCCCAACCCGGAGCCCGACCCCCGCACGGTAAGCTCGGCACCACCTACCCGATCGCAGCCCAGGCCGCATGGCGAAGAAGTCGATGATTGCGCGCGATGTGAAGCGCAAGAAAATAGTGCAGCAGTTTGCTGCCAAGCGTGCTGCCCTCAAGGCCGCCTTCGACGCCGCTGCCGATCCGATGGAGCGGCTGGAAATCCACCGCAAAATCCAGGCGCTGCCCCGCAACAGCGCCCCCACCCGCGTGCGCAACCGCTGCTGGGCCACCGGCAAGCCCCGTGGTGTGTACCGCGATTTCGGCCTGTGCCGCAACCAGCTGCGTGAGCGCGCTCACAAGGGTGAGCTGCCCGGCGTGGTCAAGTCCTCCTGGTGATCCGGAGCGGGCAGGCATCGGCATCGAAATCCGAATTGCCTCTCCCCCATCCAATCCCCCAAGGCGCCTAAGGGCGCCTTTTTTTGTGCTGCCGCCAACGGCCCAAACGCGAGAAAAAGCAAAGGAATCCGCAGCAGCTAGAGGCCGAATGCGAGAATGGCTCTTGACAACAACAGGACATAAGCCCAAGTGCAAGGACAAACTCAGTCGATCTCCTTCGATGGTCGGGAGATCCGGCTGACCACCGGTCGGTTTGCCCCCCAGGCCGGGGGCTCGGTGATGGTCGAATGTGGTGATACCTCCGTTTTGGTTACCGCCACCCGCTCAGGCGGCCGCGAAGGCATCGATTTTCTGCCCCTGATCTGCGACTACGAAGAGCGGTTGTATGCAGCCGGTCGCATCCCCGGCAGCTTCTTCCGCCGTGAGGCTCGTCCCCCCGAGCGGGCGATCCTCACCTGCCGGCTGATCGATCGGCCGATGCGGCCGCTGTTCCCCAGCTGGATGCGCGACGACATCCAGATCGTGGCCACCTGCCTCTCCCTCGATGAGCGGGTACCGCCCGATGTGCTCGCCGTGACCGGCGCCTCGATGGCCACCCTGCTGGCCAAGATCCCCTTCCACGGCCCCATGGCTGCGGTGCGGGTGGGTCTGCTGGGCGACGACTTCGTGCTTAACCCCAGCTTCCGCGAGATCGAGCGCAGCGAGCTGGACCTGGTGGTGGCCGGCACGCCCGAGGGCGTGATCATGGTGGAAGCCGGAGCGAACCAGCTGCCCGAGCAGGACGTGATCGAAGCAATCGACTTCGGCTACGAAGCGGTGTGCGAGTTGATCAAGGCCCAGCAAAACCTGCTGAAGGAGCTGGGCATCGAGCAGGTGATCCCCGAGGCCCAGGTGGTCGACGCCACCCTGCCCAGCTTCCTCGAGAAGGAATGCGCCAAAGGCATCGGTGAGGTGCTCAAGCAGTTCTCCCAAACCAAGCCCGAGCGCGACGAGAAACTCGACGCGATCAAGGCTGAGGTGAGCGAGAAGATCGCCGCCCTCGCCGAGGACGACCCGATCCGCTCGGCGGCCAGCGGCAAGGCCCTGGGCAACAGCTACAAGAGCCTCACCAAGAAGCTGATGCGCGAGCAGATCCTGAAGGACGGCAAGCGCGTCGACGGCCGCAACCTCGACGAGGTGCGCACGATCAGCGCCGCCGCCGGCGTGCTGCCCAAGCGCGTGCACGGCTCAGCCCTGTTCCAGCGCGGCCTCACCCAGGTGCTCTCCTGCGCCACCCTCGGCACCCCGAGCGACGCCCAGGAGATGGACGACCTCAACCCGTCCACCGAGAAGCACTACCTGCACCACTACAACTTCCCGCCCTACTCCACCGGCGAAACCAAGCCGATGCGCTCCCCCGGCCGCCGCGAAATCGGCCACGGCGCCCTGGCTGAGCGGGCGATCGTGCCGGTGCTGCCCAGCAAGGAGTCCTTCCCCTACGTGCTGCGCGTGGTGTCGGAGTGCCTCAGCTCCAACGGCTCCACCTCGATGGGCTCGGTGTGCGGCAGCACCCTGGCGCTGATGGATGCGGGCGTGCCCCTCAAGGCTCCGGTGAGCGGCGCCGCCATGGGCCTGATCAAGGAGGGCAAAGAGGTGCGCATCCTCACCGACATCCAGGGCATCGAGGACTTCCTCGGCGACATGGACTTCAAGGTGGCTGGCACCGAGAAGGGCATCACTGCCCTGCAGATGGATATGAAGATCACGGGCCTCGACGTGAAAACCGTGGCCGAAGCCGTCAACCAGGCCCGCCCTGCCCGCCTGCACATCCTCGAGAAGATGCTCGAGGCGATCGACAAGCCCCGCGACACCATGTCGCCCCACGCCCCGCGCCTGCTCAGCTTCCGGATTGATCCGGAGCTGATTGGCACCGTGATCGGCCCCGGCGGCCGCACGATCAAGGGCATCACCGAGCGCACCAACACCAAGATCGACATCGAAGATGGCGGCATCGTCACGATCGCCAGCCACGACGGCGCCGCGGCCGAAGAGGCCCAGCGCATCATCGAAGGCCTCACCCGTCGCATCAGCGAAGGCGAGGTGTTCACCGGTGGCGTCACCCGGGTGATCCCGATCGGTGCCTTCGTGGAAATCCTGCCCGGCAAGGAAGGGATGATCCACATCTCCCAGCTTTCCGAAGCCCGGGTAGAGAAGGTGGAAGACGTGGTCAACGTGGGCGATCAGGTGACCGTGCGCGTGCGCGAAATCGACAACCGCGGCCGCATCAACCTCACCCTGCGCGGTGTGCCCCAATCCGAATCCGAAGCGCCGGTGCCGGCCTGAGGCCCCGAGGCCAACTCAGACGACAAAGCCCGGATCAATCGTGGCCATCGTCGCGGCCGCCCTTGCGCACAACGCGCCATGGGCGGTCCCGTGGCTGGCGATCAGGCAACCTGCCTGACGCACGTCGCCGCTGTTGTAGGCCAACGGCCGTCCATCGGCATGGCTGAAGGCCCCACCGGCGGCGCGCAGCACCGCTTCCGGGGCCGCCATGTCCCAGTCCTTCGGGGCACTCTTGCCAGACAGGGAGATGTAAAGGTCGGTCTCGCCGCGCAGGATCGTGGCCACCTTGCCGCCCACGCTGCCGATTGCCTTGGTGTCGCCTAGGGCTAAGGCCTCTAGGAGCTGCTCGAGGCGCGCGTCGCGGTGGTTGCGGCTGGCCACCAGCACCAGCTCGCCCAGGGCGTGGCGGCCGCTGAACCGCACGGGCGAGCGCACACCAGCGCGGTTTTCACACCAAGCCTCACCGCTGGCCCCAGTGAGGGCGGGCATCACGCCCAGCCACAACTCCTCCATCACCGGCAGCAGCACCACCCCCAGCACCGGTTCGCCGCGGTGCACCAGCGCCAGATGCACGGCGTATTCGCCGGTGCCCTGCAGGAAGTCTTTGGTGCCATCGAGGGGATCGAGGATCCACAGCCACTCGGTTGCCAAGGGCTGGCCGTCGGTGAGTTGCTCCTTGGCGGTCTCCTCGCTGAGCACGGTCCAGTCGGCGGCGGGGAAAGCCGCCGCCAGGCCATCCAGCAGCCAGCGGTTCACCGCCAGATCCGCCGCGCTCACCGGGCCCTCGCCCCCCTCGTCCACGCTCAGGGCCCGGGGAAAACCGTAGGGGGGCTGCTCGCCGCGGCCATAGGCCAGCAGGATGTCGGCGGCCCCCCAGCTCAGCCGCCGCAGCTCACCCAGCAGCACCTCCAAGGTGATGCCCGAGGGCAAGGGCAGGGCAGCCGGCATCATGGTGGGGCAGGGATCAGCATTGTGCAGGAGCGAGCCCCGAGCCGTGCAAGCCACCGAACCGGCCCCCGGCGTGCTCTACCTGGTGGGCACCCCAATCGGCAACCTGGGCGACCTGTCGCCCCGCGCCCGGCAGGTGCTGGCCGGCGTGAGCCGCATCGCCTGTGAGGACACGCGCCGCAGCGGTTTACTGCTGCACCAGCTGGGGCTACGCCAGAAGGACCAGGGGCCCAGGCTGGTGAGCTTCCATGCCCACAACCAAACCGCCCGCATCCCCGAGCTGCTCGCCGCCCTGGCCGCAGGCGAGGCGCTGGCCGTGATCAGTGATGCCGGTCTGCCGGGCATCTCCGATCCCGGCGAGGCGCTGGTGGCGGCCGCCCGCAACGCCGGCCATGGGGTGATCTGCGTTCCTGGCCCCAGCGCCGTGACCACGGCCCTGGTGAGCAGCGGCCTACCCAGCGGGCGCTTCTGCTTTGAGGGCTTCCTGCCGCCCAAGGCCAACCAGCGGCGCCAGCGGCTGCAGGAGCTCGCCGGCGAGCAGCGCACCCTGGTGCTGTTTGAAGCACCGCACCGGCTGCTGGATCTGCTCAACGATCTGCTGGCGGTGCTGGGCGATCGGCCCCTGCGCGTCGCCCGCGAACTCACCAAGAAGCACGAGGAGCAGGTGGGCCCCACGGTGGTGGCGGCCCGCGAGCATTTCCGGCGCACGCCACCCCAGGGGGAATGCACCCTGGTGCTGGGCGGCGCCGAGCCGCCAGCGCCGCCCAGTTGGGACGCCGCCAGCCTCACGGCCGAGCTTGAGGCCCTGCAACAGGCGGGCCACAGCAGCAATGCCGCCGCCAAGCTGCTGGCCGAACGCACCGGCCACAGCAAACGCGAGCTCTACGCTCTGTTGCATCAGACGCCGCCAGGCCCCAACAGCTGACGCCGCAACCCTGACCCGTCAGACTTCTGCGCAGTTCCAGCTCCGGATCGGCCGATCCCGGATCCCCTGATGGCCGTGCGCCTGCGTCTGCTTCTGGCCAGCCTGCTGGGCGGCAGCCTGCTGCTGGCGATTCTCTGCCTCGGCGCCCAAAACCTCGATCAGCGCCCCAGCCTCAACCTGGGGTTTGGCCGCAGCGCTCCATTGCCCGCCGGCTTCCTGGTGGGCATCGCCCTGGTGATCGGTGTGCTCAGCGGCGGCTGCAGCGCGGCGCTACTGGCTCCCCGCAGC
Source organism: Cyanobium sp. Alchichica 3B3-8F6 (assembly GCF_024346435.1). Lineage (NCBI taxonomy): Bacteria > Bacillati > Cyanobacteriota > Cyanophyceae > Synechococcales > Prochlorococcaceae > Cyanobium > Cyanobium sp. Alchichica 3B3-8F6. Next base: position 90,853 of record NZ_JAGQCZ010000010.1, read on the forward strand.
GATCAGCTGCCCGGCAGGGAATAGAGGCTTCCCTCGATCACCACACGGCTGATGCCCTGGGCGATCAGGTAGGGGGCGGTGCGCTCCAGCACGCGGGTGTCGGGCACCTTGATCACCCGCTGGGTGCGGCCGCAGTGGCGCTTGGCCTGGCGCGGATTGGCAAACACCAACAGGGCCTGCCGGTCTTCTTCCCCATCGGGCAGCTGCCCCAACTCCGGGAACTCCTTGAGCGGCTTGGCCTGGAGCTCCACGGTTTTGTCCACCAGCATGTAGACGCTGGCGGGCAGCGGCGCCTCCGCCAGGGGCTGGCACTGGGCTGGCTCGCCGTGGTGGTTTCCCAGCAGCAACGGCACAGCCATGAACGACTCACTCGGATCGCTCGTGTCGTCATCGTCGAAGTCGAGGTGGGCGTCCGCTTCGGCTGCGTCGCTGGCGTCATCGCCGAAATCATCGGCATCGTCGATCGCCAACACCGCAGCCTCGTCGTCGTCGGCCCCCTTTGGCGGGCTATCTGGGAGATCTGGCGCGCTGACTTGAGGAAGGGGATCTGGCTTGGCGGGCTGCGGCACGGCCTTGGCGGCGCGGGGGGTGCGCAGCTGCTTGAGCTGCTCATATTCGGCCGGCTCGAGCGCGGCCTTCACCGCGCGGCTCACGGTGTTGGCACTACAGCCGTAGGCCTCCGCCAGCTCCGTGCTCCCCTCACCGGCGCGATAGCGCGCCACGATCTCGATTTTCTGGCTGGCGGAGAGCCGGGGGGCAGCCATGGGTCGAGCAATGCGCAGCTCGCCACTTTAGGCGGATTGCCCCAACTCCCCCAAAGGCAGCCAACGGCGGCGCTCAGGGGGTGGGCGGATATGACGTTGGGGCAGGTGCGCGATCATGAGATCGAAGCTCCCTTAGCTCAGCTGGATAGAGCAGCTGCCTTCTAAGCAGCCGGTCGTGTGTTCGAATCACACAGGGGGCGTTTCAGTCAGAGCCTGATTTTTTAGCCCAAAAGCCTTCCTGTCACAGGCTTTTGGGCTGACAGGCTTTGCCTGCTTCTGCTCGCCTGCGCCTGGCTGGAATCGCTCGACCAAGGGATGCGCCGCGACGCTTTGATCCCCTCAAGCGCCCAGGGTGCACCGCGCATCGCCACCGAGGTCTCGCTGGCGGCATCCCAGGCCTATGCGCTGTTGCAGAGCCAGGCGATCCAGAAGGCGTCGATGTTTTCTTCCCTGCTGGAGCACTGGTGCACCCTCACCGGTGAAGCCTTGCCACAGCGCGATGGTCCGGCGCTGCTGGTGGAGATCAGCCTGCTGGCGCCGCTGATGAGTTGCGCCAGCACCAGTTCCATCGAGTGGATCACTCAGCTGGAGCAGCTCGATCTGCTGGTGCCCAGCGCCTTGCTGGAGTGCTCCGCCATTCAGGAGCTGACGCAGACGCTGCGGCAACGGGTGGCAAAGAGAACCGCTGGTTGGCTGGCTTGATCCACGCGAGCGGCGGCTGTCACCGGTCGTGAAGTCCTGATCAGCTCAGCAGCAACCGCATCAAGCCACTGATGCGTTGATGACAAGAACTTGGGCCGCAACCAGCACCTCGTAACGAATGACCATGCTCTTCACCTGGAGGTCTCTAAAACATGAGCAATCATCTGGCTTACTTCCTTGTTGGCATTGAGGGGTACAAGCTCGACTTCTGGATGGGCGAGGGGGAAGACACGTAACACTTCATCGGCAAAAGCCTGGCCGATCAAGGCGACACCTTTGAAGTCGAGCACCACAGTTCTAAATTTTTCAAATCGGGCGATCAGGCGCTTGGCCTGCGACCTCGACACAAGATTGTCGTCGCCGTATTGGGCCAGGCGAACGGGCACAACGGTCTTCGTGAAACCAAAGTCATCACCAGTGGTGAACTGTTTGAAGACCTTGTTGACGGAACGAGACGTGTGATTGCCGAGTTCCATCCTGACGGCGGTGCCACCGCTAGCGTCGGTTTCGAGAATCCAGTCTTCAGGGGCTTTGGCCTGATGACTGAAGCTCACAGAGCCCGATGTGGTCGAAAAACAATCGAACATGCGCGAGCTGAAGAAGATGCCTTCTCCGGAATGGCGCTGTGGATCAGTGGTGAATTTACCCTTGGCCAGCTCCAACACGGCATGGCGTTCATCCAGAAGGCCAAGGGCTGCTTGGATCTTGTGGAAGATGCCAACACCGTCATCACGGATGCTCACCTCCGAAGTGGCTGCTGTCTTGGTGACGGCCACCGCGATGCTCCTGGCCTGGGCATGATCCAGCGCGTTGTTGAACATCTCCGTAAAGCCGTACTGCCAGATGCCCATCACGTTGGTGGCCAAGGGCTCGAGTTGCGGGCGGACGTCCCGCATCCAGATATCACCCTCATCGCCACTGGAGGCCACTTCATAGTGCTGCCGCCATGAGCTGAGCTGGGCCAGCGCATAGGTGCGGCTGCGGGTCTTGCCGGATTCGATCAGCGCCCCTACTTCCAACAGGCGTTGAATGTGGCGATGGATGGCCTGACGGGAACAGTCGAACTTCTCCGCCGCACGGCGGACGATGTCCGTGGGGTGCTTGGTCACATTGGCGACGATGAACGTGCGCACCTCCTCTCCACGACCTCGAATCGCTGGCAAGGCACCGCTCGATAGATGCCTAATTGTCAACCTAATAAGGCTGCATTGTCAACATCATTGTCAACCTCCGCTGGCTGACAGCCAAGGCAAGCTCAAGTCCCTGTCAGCGTTCTGGGGAGGGATGGCCAGCGACCGTTGGCTGGTCCCTTGAGGCGGAGCTAGGCGGCTGATGACCACCGGTCAGCTCGATGGCTGGATCGTGCAAAGCAGCCGGCAGCCGCTGCTACCGGCCGCATGTGCCGATCAGACCAGCAATGGCCTGCGCTCAGCTTCCAGCGTACAGCGCCGCAGCAACTCCTGCTTGGCCAGCAGCCGCTCATCGAGCTCATCCACCCGCGCCAGGCACTGGCGGATGGCGGGCAGCACCTCTTCTTCTAAGAGGGTGATTTCCTCTTCTCCATAGGGCTGCTCGATCCAGGTGCGGCGCAGCGGCAGATCGCGCCGCAGCATCAGCACCACCTCGATGGAACGGAGCGTGGATTCGAGCAGCAGGAACGGATCTTCCTCAGGACGGCAGAACGGTGAAGCGGTAGCTGAAAGAGAAGCCATGATTTTCTGCGCCATCTGGCGCAGCGAAGGGACTTCCCGAAGCCGAGGCATGACGCAGGAATGCCTCACACTGAGGAAGCCCGGAGCAAGCCACTGGTGGAGAACTCAGGGGATCAAGGTCAGGGGCTGTTTGGGTTGCAGCGGAATCCCTGAGCAGGCGTGAACGGGTGGAGCAAGGCCCGAAGTCCGGGCTGTTCAGCGCAGAGCTGGAATCCCCGAGCGGGAGCGAGTGGGTGGAAACGCGGAGCCTGTTCCCAGAACCTTCCGGCCACCAGGGGTGGCCAAAGGCCCCTCAGGCCTGGAGCTGCATACGCAGGGCCCCAAGGGCCTTTTTCTGGGCCCTTTGCACTGACATGGCGCTGATGCCGAGCTTCTGACCTGCATCTCGGAGGCTCAGGCCTTCAAGGATCGTGAGCCGCAGCGCTGCGGCCTGGGCGGCGGGGAGCTGCTCGACCAGCTGCTCCAGCGCCAGCCCATCGGCGCCATTGCCATCAGGTGCCTCGGGCTCTGGGGCGGCCAGCTGATCGAGCAGGCAGGGCTCGCCATCGGCCTGAGCATCGAGGCTGCTGTGGCCCAGAGGGCAATGACCTGCCTCGTGAACCTGCCTGGGCACCCGCACCAGGCGGACTCGATCACGCAGGTGATGCTGCAGGGCCCCGCTGATGCAGCGGCGGAGATAGGGAGCTGCAGGCTCGCCGGCGCGGCAGCTAGGAGATGAGAAAAGCAGGGCCTCCCGGGCCACCTGGATCAGATCTTCCCGATCAACGAGCGGGAAGAAGCGCCAGGCCACCTTGGCAGCGATGGCATCAGCCAGGGGCAGGTGCTCCAGCACAAGGGCATTGCGGGCCTTGAGGGCCGAGCGGCTGAGGGCCTTGGCTTGCTGCTTGCGGCGGGAGGGGGAAAGAGGAGAAGCCATCTGGGGGACGGCGGAGAACCCCACCCCCAACGGCCGGCCGCAGTGCCGTGGCAAGGACGCCCAGTAGGGGCGCATGGCCCGATCCTTGACACGGCGTGAGGACTGGACGAGGGAATGAGGTGGGTGTGTGCCGGGCCGGTGGCGATCCAATCCCCTCGTGGTCAGTGCTGCTGGCTGGCGCTCAGCAAAAGCCCCAGACTGGAAGCACGTCGCTCAACGCCGATGAGCACTGCAACAGCCCAACGACTCACGGCGATCCTTCACCGCGAGGAGGAGGAGGTAGTCGTGGCCGAGTGCCCGGAGGTGGGAACCGTGAGCCAGGGCGACACCGTGGAAGAGGCCCTGGCCAACCTGCGGGAGGCCACCGAGCTGTTCATGGAGGAGCTTCCCCAGCCGGTGCTGGTGGGGCCTGTGCTCACCGACGAGGCAGCGACCCTGGGCTGGATGCCGATTCAGTTCTGGCTGCCCTAGAGCAGTCGCTCTGAGCAGGGGCCGCCACTCTCCGGTGACCGCTAGCTAGGCCTGACAGAATGGATCAAGCCCTCTGACCTGGAGCGGGAGCGATGACGCAAGCCTTGTCGGCCGCGGTTGCAACTGCTGCCCAGCTTCCTGAAGAGGAACAGGATGCTCTGGCGGCGATCCTCCTAGAGGAAATGGAATCGGAAGAGCGCTGGAGCACACTCTTTGCCGACTCGCAGAATCTGCTGGAGCGGATGGCCAATGAAGCCATTCAGGATCTCCAGGCGGGCCGGGTTCAGCCCATCGACCAGTTGTAGTGAACTCGGTTACAACCGACCAGTTCCGACAGCTCTACATCCAGGCGCCCCTTGAGAGGAGGCGGAAAATCAGGCGCGCCTACCAA
>NZ_JAGQCZ010000011.1:0-94981 GCF_024346435.1 Cyanobium sp. Alchichica 3B3-8F6
CTCTCAGGCGGTGCAGGCTCCCAGCTTCAGCATGACGCAGTGAAAGCGTCAGTTCCTAAACTTTTCGGTTGTCCAGGTGCTTCCGCTTCCTCCCCCTCTCGGGAGCTCTAGGCGGAACGTCGCCTCCTGGCGACTCAGAAAACTTACAACACCGTCGGCTCTCGCCTCCTTCTGCCATAAGCCTGCTCGCTTTCGGGTTTCCCCTTGCGCGCAATTCAACAACATAACACCTCAGCTGCCCAGACCGCAAGAAATGGTGTCGCAGGCGACAGCGGAATTAGCCAAAGCCCCTGCAGCACAGTGCTGCTGACCAAATCGGTTGGCGCTTCTATGGTGCGGCCATGGGAAGGCATTTCAGCCAGGAGCAGCTGCGGGTTCGCCCCAGCTCCAAGGAAGAAGCAGTTGTGGCCAGCGCCCGAGAGCACTTCGAACGCACCTTGGTGCGGGTTCGCGGCGAACTGGTCGGCTCCGTCGCCGCACTGGAGCACCCCAACAAAAGTGCCGCCGCCAACTACGGCGAGGTGTTCCTGCGGGACAACGTGCCGGTGATGCTCTACCTGCTGGTGCAGGGGCGCTTCGAGATCGTGCGCAACTTCCTGACGGTGTGCCTCGATCTGCAGAGCAGCACCTACCAGACCCGGGGGGTGTTCCCCACCAGCTTCGTGGAACAAAACGGCGTGCTGATCGCCGACTACGGACAGCGCTCGATCGGCCGGATCAGCTCGGTGGACGCCAGCCTCTGGTGGCCGGTGCTGTGCTGGCTCTACATGCAGCACAGCCGCGACGTGGAATTCGGCGCCAGCCAGAAGGTGCAACGGGGCGTGCAACTGCTGCTGGATCTGGTGTTGCACCCCACCTTTGAGGGCACCCCGGTGCTGTTCGTGCCCGACTGCGCCTTCATGATTGATCGCCCCATGGACCGTGTGGGGCGCACCGCTGGAAGTGGAGGTGCTGTTGTTTGGCTGCCTGCGCAGCTGCTGCCAGTTGATGGAACTGGCCCAGACGGGCTCCATGAGCCGGCTGCTCGACCAACGGCTCGTGCTCACCCGCCAGTGGCTGCACGACTTGCGCTCCTTCCTGCTCAAGCATTACTGGGTGACCAGCAAAACCATGCAGGTGCTGCGGCGCCGACCCACCGAGCAATACGGAGACCAGCAACACGAAAACGAATTCAACGTGCAGCCCCAGGTGGTGCCGCCCTGGTTGCAGGACTGGCTGGAAAACCGCGGCGGCTACTTGATCGGCAACATGCGCACCGGGCGACCCGACTTCCGCTTCTACAGCCTTGGCAATTCCCTGGGTTGCCTATTCGGCTTGCTGACAACCCCCCCAACAACGGGCCCTGTTCCGCCTGGTGCTGCACAACCGCCAACACCTCATGGCGCAGATGCCGATGCGGATCTGCCATCCGCCCAGGGAGGTGGAGGAGTGGGCCGAAAAAACCGGATCGGATCCCAAAAACTGGCCCTGGAGCTACCACAACGGCGGTCACTGGCCCAGCTTGCTCTGGTATCTCGGCGGGGCGATCTTGCTGCACGAGCAGCGGCACCCGGCCGCCGACGTGCTGCTGATGGGCCAGATGAAGGCCATGCTCGAGGAGTGCTACTGGAGCCAACTCAACCAATTGCCCCGCCAGCAATGGGCCGAATACTTCGATGGGCCCACCGGCACCTGGGTGGGCCAGCAGGCCCGCACCTACCAGACCTGGACGATCGTGGGGTTCTTGCTGCTGCACCACATCCTGCGGGTCAAGCCCGAGGACGCGGCCCTGCTGGATCTCAATGCCAGTGGCGGCCTGATCTGAAACCAGCGGCGATCACCATCAAAAAAGCCGCAACCAGGGCCGCGGCTCAAATAAACCTTTTAGGACGGATCAGAACAGACCCAGGGTGAGCGACTTGTCGATAGGCAGGGCTGCGCCGATACCGAGGTAGATGGCGAACACGGTGCCGAACAGGAACACGCCCATGGCCACAGGACGGCGGAAGGGGTTCTGGAACTTGTTGAAGCTCTCGATGAAGGGCACCAACATCAGACCCAGGGGGATCATGGTCTGCAGGGCGATGCCGAGCAGCTTGTTGGGCACGACCCGCAGGATCTGGAACACCGGGTAGAGGTACCACTCGGGCAGGATCTCCAACGGAGTGGCGAAGGGATCGGCCTTGTCACCCAGCATGGCGGGGTCGAGCACGGCCAAACCGACCATGCAGCCGATGGTCCCGAGGATCACCACCGGGAACATGTAGAGCAGGTCGTTGGGCCAGGCGGGCTCACCGTAGTAGTTATGACCCATGCCCTTGGCGAGCTTGGCGCGCAGGCTGGGATCGGTGAGGTCGGGCTTCTTGAGGATGTGCATGGCGGGGTGCCGGGAGCAGGGATCTCTGAGGACAGTGAACGCAGACTAGAGGGGATGAACCGGCGGAGGAGACCGCCGAATCAATGGGTCACAAGGGACCGGAAATGCCCTGCTTCCGGATCATCAGGAAGTGCATGAGCATGAACACGGCCAGCAGCCAGGGCATCACGAAGGTGTGGAGGCTGTAAAAGCGGGTGAGGGTCGATTGGCCAACGCTTTCACCACCGCGCAGCAGTTCCACCATGAAGTCGCCCACCACGGGCACGGCCGCTGGAACGCCAGACACAATCTTGACGGCCCAGTAGCCGAGCTGATCCCAGGGGAGGGAGTAGCCGGTGACGCCGAATGACACGGTGATGACGGCCATGGTGACGCCGGTGACCCAGGTGAGCTCGCGGGGGCGCTTGAAACCACCGGTGAGGTAGACGCGGAACACGTGCAGGATCAGCATCAGCACCATCATCGAGGCGCTCCAGCGATGCACCGAACGGATCAGCCAGCCGAAGCTGACGTCGGTCATCAGGTACTGGACCGAGGCGTAGGCCTCAGCCACCGTGGGCTTGTAATAGAAGGTCATCGCAAACCCAGTGGCGAACTGGATCAGGAAACAGACCAGCGTGATGCCGCCCAAGCAGTAAAAAATGTTGACGTGGGGCGGCACGTACTTGGCCGAGATGTCGTCGGCAATCGACTGGATCTCAAGGCGCTCCTCGAACCAGTTGTAAACCGGGTTCGCGGCCTGACCGGAGTTTCCAGCAGGTGTGTTCGCCATGCAGCTGGGTGGTTTGGTTGCGAGAGTCTACCGATCGCGCCGAGCCGCCCGTGAGTGCCCCGCACCCCAGCACCAGGCCTTCTCCACCCTTTGCAATGACCTTGAAGCCAGGCTGGTCATGGCTGTGGCGCCCGCTGCTGGGGGGGCTGCTGGTGCTGGCCCTGCTGACGGCCCCCGTCGGCGGGCTGCTGGCCCTGAGCGACACCCAGCAGCTGGTGGTGGATGCCTGGCGCCTGGTGAACCAGAGCTACGTCGATCCCACGCGTTTCGACCAGGTGCACTGGAAGCGGCTGCGCCAAAAAGCCCTGGAGCAGCCAATCCAAAGCTCCGGCGACGCCTACGACGCCATTGAGGCGATGCTCACCCCCCTGGGCGATCCCTACACCCGGCTGCTGCGGCCCGACGACTACGCCACCCTGCGCTCCAACACCCAGGGCACGGTGACTGGCGTGGGGCTGCAGCTGGGGTTGCGCAGCGGTGACCAACAGATCGTGGTGATCGCCCCGCTGGACGGCTCGCCCGCCGCCGAAGCCCAGATCCCCAGCGGCGCCGAAGTGCTGCGGGTGAATGGCCAGGCCACCGCAGAGCTGGGACTGGAGCAAACGGCCGCCGCCCTGCGGGGGCCGTCTGGCTCCCGGGTGCTGGTGGAGCTGGATGTGGCCGGACAGGTGCGGGAGGCGGAACTGGAGCGCCGCCAGGTGGAATTGCGCCCCGTGCGCAGCAAGCGGCTGCGGGTGGGTGACCACACCCTTGGCTACCTGCGCATCACCCAGTTTTCCGAGCCGGTGCCGCAAGACGTGCAGGAAGCCCTGGCCGACCTCAACGGCAAAGACATCGAGGCGCTGATCCTGGATCTGCGCAACAACTCCGGCGGGTTGGTGAGTGCGGGCCTTGCCGTTGCCAACGATCTGCTCGATGGCACACCCATCGTTGAGACCCAGGATCGCGATGGGCTCAGCTCACCCCAGCAGGCCAGACCAGGCCGGCTCTACGACGGGCCCATGCTCACCTTGGTGAACGGCGGCACGGCGAGCGCCAGCGAAATCCTGGCGGGCGCCCTGCAGGACAACGGCCGCAGTGAGCTGGTGGGGTCGCGCACCTTCGGCAAGGGGCTGATCCAGACCCTGATCCCCCTGGGCGACACCAGCGGGCTGGCCGTGACCGTGGCCCGCTACCTCACCCCCAGCGGCCGGGACATCCAGAACCAGGGGATCGAACCCGATCTGGCCCTGCCCCAACCTGAGCCCCTCGATCCTGGCGGCGACGACGACGCCTGGCTGGAGCAGGCCGGCCGCTTGCTGGCCAGTCGCCTGGAGGGCAACCTCTGACCATGGGGGAACGCACCTATCACGATCCCCTGCACGGGGCGATCCGCCTGGATGGGGCCGATCCGGCCGAAGCCCTGGCCATCGACCTGGTCGATACGGCCCCCTTCCAGCGCCTGCGCCGGGTGCGCCAGCTGGGGCCAGCCTTCCTGACCTTCCATGGCGCCGAATCCAGTCGCTTCACCCATTCGCTGGGGGTGTTGCACCTGGCCCGGCTGGCCCTGCAGCAGCTGGAGCGTCGCCATCCCGAACTGGCCGCCCAGCGGGGAGTGCTTTATGCCGCGGCCCTGCTCCACGACGTGGGCCATGGCCCCCTAAGCCACTCCGGCGAAGAAATGTATGGGCTGCATCACGAAGCCTGGTCGGGCCGCTTGATCCGGGAGCATCCGGCCCTGCGGGACCGCCTGGAGGCCCATGCACCAGGCACGGCCAGCGCCGTGGCCGATCTGCTCGAGCACGGCCGTTATGCCAACCCGGCCATCCAGGCCTTGGTGAGCAGCCAACTCGACTGCGACCGCCTCGACTACCTTCTGCGCGACAGCTACAGCACCGGCACCACCTATGGCCGGCTGGATCTGGAGCGGATCCTGGCCGCCTTCACCCTGGCCCCCGATGGCCAGCTGGCCCTCAGCCCCAAGGGGTTGATGGCCGTGGAGCACTACCTGGTGGTGCGCAATCTGATGTACCGCAGCGTTTACAACCACCGCCTCAATGTGGTGTGCAACTGGCTGCTGAACCAGGCCATCGCCACCGCCCGTCGGCTCGGGCCCGAGCGGGTGTGGGCCGATCGGGTGATGAACCGCTGGCTCTGGCACCCGAGCGAGCTCGATCTGCCGACCTTCCTGGCCAACGACGACATCCGCACCGGCTACCACCTGATGCGCTGGATGGAGGAGGGGCCGGCCGAGCTGCAGAATCCCTGCCGTCGACTGCTGGAGCGACGCCTGCTCAAGGCCACCGATGTGAGCCACTGTGAGCCGGCCCAGCGGCTGGAGCTGCTGGCGGCGGCGCGGCAGCTGAGCGAAGCGGAGGGCCTGAGTGCCGAAACCAGCTGCGGCCTGCAGCAGCGCCAAACCCGCGGCTATCACCCCTACAAAGGGGGGCTGCGGATCTGGGACGGCGAGCGCCTTCAGGCCCTGGAGCAACGCTCCACCCTGGTGCAAAGCCTCACCGTGCCGGTGGAGCTGGCCTGGCTGATCCATCCGGCGGAGGTGGCCCCTAAGTTGCGCCAATTGCTGGGCCGCTGAGCGGAGGTGCTGATGGACGCGGGATCACCTGGCGGAATGGAACCAGCTGGTGGCGCCGTGTTCACGGCAGACCGATCGGGCCAGGGGGCCCACCGGCTGGTGCTGCCAGCGCCCCAGGTGGATGCCGCCCTGGCCACCACGGCGCTAGGTGGAGCCGCCAACCTGGTGCGCAGCGCCGTTGAGAGCGCAGCCCTGCTCGCCGATGGCCCCGTGCAAGGGGCGGTGATGCTCGATGCCCGATCCTGGCGCCTCGGCCTCAGCCAGCTCAGCGAAATCCAGGCCACCCTGGCCAGCCGGCAGCTGCAGCTGGTGGCCCTGACCAGCGGCCATCCCCACACCCATGTGGCCGCCGCCGGCCTGGGCCTTGAGAGCCACTGGCCCCATCCCCCCGGCAATGGGAACGGCGCTGCCCGTGAAGCCCCTGCCAGCGCCAGCGAGGCGGGGCTGCTGGTGCACCAGGGCACGCTGCGCTCCGGCGACCACCTACAAGCGGATGGAACGGTGCTGCTGCTGGGGGACGTGAACCCCGGAGCACGGATCTCCGCCGGCGGCCACGTGCTGGTGTGGGGCCGCCTGCGGGGCATCGCCCATGCCGGCTGCACAGGCAACAGCGAGGCCCGCATCGTGGCCCTGCAACTGCGCCCCCTGCAGCTGCGCATCGCCGCAGCGGTGGCCCGCGGGCCGGAGGGTTTGCCCCCGGCAGGGTTGGCCGAAGAGGCCCGGATTGTGGATGGAGCCATTCAGATCGACCCCGCCCAACCGACCTGGCCCCTCAGCGGTTGATTACCCCCAGACCGCCCAGCACACCGGCCACCGCCATAAACAAGATCGGTGAGAGGCGGGTGCGCAGCATCAGCACGCACACCACCAGCGACACCACCACGCCGGGAACATTCGTGTCGGCCGTGCGCAGAATCTTGAGCCCCACGGCAAACAGGATCCCCAGGGTGATCGGCCCCATCCCCCGCTCAAATGCCACCCGCCAGGGGGAATGCTCCAGTCGCTTCCAGCTCAGGCAGGCCGCCACCATCAGCAGGGTGGAGGGCAGAAGGATGGCGGCTTCGGCGCCGTAGGCAGTGAGCAGGGCCCACAGCGGCCCCTCCCGCCAGCTGGCCCCGAGGCCCAGCAAGCCCACCAACATCGAACTCGGCCCGGGCGCCGCTTCGGCCAGGGCGTAGAGATCGGCGAACTGGGCATTGCTCAGCCAGCAGTACTGAGCCACGGCCAGGTGGTGGTATTCCGCCAGCAGGGTGTTGCCACCGCCAAGGGAAAACAGCGACAGCGACAAAAACTGCCAAAGCACCTGCAGCAGGGTGCCCAGGTCGGTGAGAGGGGCGGGTTCGCAGACGGCCGCCGCCGCAGCAAGCTCCAGGCTCATGGCGACGACGGGCGGCGCGGCCAATACCAGGCCATCGCCAATGGGCCGGCGACCAACACCACCGGAATCAGGCGAACGTGCAAGGCCGTGAGCGCCAGGAACACGCCGGCGGCCAGCAGCTGCGCAACCCGATCGTTCCAATACTGATCAAGAATCTTGAAGCCCATCGAGAGGGCCATGCCGGCCGCCGCGGCCACCACCCCCGCCAGCACCCGATCAACCGAAGGGATGTCGTGGAACTGGAAGTAGGCCAGGCCCACCGCCATCAACAGGGTGAAGGGCAGCAGCAACATCCCGGCCAGGGCAACCAGGGCACCGGTCAGGCCGTGGAAGTCGGCGCCGATGTACACAGCCATGTTGATTTGGTTGGGCCCAGGAAACAGCCGCGCCACAGTGAGACCCGTGAGGAATTGCTCGTTGGTCATCCAACGGCGCTGCTCCACCACAATCCGCTGGCTCCAAGCCGACAGCCCGCCGCCAAAGGCCGAGAGGGCCACCTGGAGCATGCCCCAGAACAACTGGACCAGGCTGGGGCGAGGGGCCAGTGGGCTGGGCGGGGCTGTTACTGCGGGCTCAGTCATGCACGAAATGGGGATCGGGCGGCAGTTCGCCCGCCTCATGGAGGCTGGGATCGAGCGGATCGGGGGCGTGATATTTCATTGCCGCCTCCCAATCGGCCTGGAATGTGGCGCGCAGCCGGGCCACCACCTCGGGGGCATCGGATTCGATGCCCAGCTCCCGGCGCAGGTCAAAGGCACTGCGATCGATGTTCATGGAGCCGGTCTGGGCGTAGGCCCCATCCACCAGCAGCAGCTTGGCGTGCAGTTTCAAGTGCTTCTGGCGCCGCACCTTCACGCCGAAGCGCTCCATCACCCGCAACGACGAAAACGTGTCGTAGATGTCCCAGTCGGAGATGCCGTGCTTACCGCCGCAGAGCAGGCGCACCTTCACGCCCCGCTCCCGGGCGGAAATGAACCGCTCGAGGATCACGGCATCCACAAATTTGGGGTGCTGGATCCAGAGCGTGGCGCGGGCCATGTCGATGATCCGAGCCATCTGTCCCCGGCTGTGCACGCTGCTCCACACCAGCCCCACGCTGAGGTCGGGGTGGAAAAAGGTGCGATTCCAGTCGGCTTCGAAACCGCCAATCACCTCTTCCACCACCGGGGTGGCATAGCTGACGATGCCGTAGTCGCGGGTTTGGGTGAAATATTTGTCGCTGAGGTTGAAGGTGGAGATCAACGCACAGCTGCGGTCCACCGCCAGCGACTTCTCATGGGTGACCGGGAAGGCCTCGCTGGTCCAGGCCACCGCGATGCCCCAGGCGCCAAGCCGTGCATGGGCCTCATCGTTCCAGCGGTCGCCGCCGGAGGTGTGGGGATTGAGCATCACCCGCACCTGCACCCCGCGCTGGTGGGCGCGCAGCAGTGCCTGCTCAATGGCCTCCGACTGGAGCTTGAACTGCTTGAGCCGCAGCGACTCCTGGGCCCCGTCGATCAGGGCCACCACGGCCTCAACGCCGTCGTCGGGCATCACCAGCAGCTGCTGGTGATGGTGTTGATAGTCCTGCGGTAGAGCCGGCTGCGGGTCCGTGAGCTCAGTCATCCCGACCGGGTGCCAGATCCATCCGTTGTAAACCCTGGTGGAGGGGCGGCAATGCCAGCTAGAACACCTGCAACCCTGGATTTTGGCCTTAACCTGCCGGCAATCCAGCCTTCGCCGTGGCCGCTGCGTCAACCCGCTACATCCTGATCTGCTCCGGCAAAGGGGGCGTGGGCAAAACCACCCTCACCGCCAATCTCGGCATCGCCCTGGCCAAGCAGGGAGCACGCACCGCCGTGCTCGATGCCGACTTCGGCCTGCGCAACCTCGACTTACTGCTGGGGCTGGAAAACCGCATTGTGTACACCGCCCAGGAGGTGCTCTCGGAGAGCTGCCGACTGGAACAGGCCCTGGTGAAGCACAAGCAGGAACCCAATCTGGCGCTGCTGCCGGCGGGCAACCCCCGCATGCTCGATTGGCTCCAGCCCGACGACATGCAGAAGATTGCCGCCATGCTCGGCGAGCACTTCGACTACGTGCTGATCGATGCCCCCGCCGGCATTGAGGGCGGCTTCAAGAACGCCATGGCGGCAGCACGGGAGGCCATCGTGGTCACCACGCCGGAAGTATCGGCGGTGCGTGATGCCGACCGGGTGATTGGCCTGCTCAACAGCGAAGGGGTCAAGCCCATTCAGCTGGTGCTCAACCGGGTGCGGCCAAAGATGATGGCCAACCAGGAGATGCTCGCGGTGAGCGATGTCACCGACATCCTGGCCCTGCCCCTGCTGGGGCTGGTGCTGGAAGACGAGCAGGTGATCGTGAGCACCAACCGCGGCGAGCCCCTGACCCTCAATGGCAACGGCTCGCCGGCGGCGCGTGCCTACACCAATGTGGCCCGCCGCCTCCAGGGTGAAGACGTGCCCCTGATCGATCCGAGCAAGGAGCGCCAGGGCCTCCGGGCCAAGATCGGCCGCCTGATGCAAACCAAGATCTTCTGAAGCCGATGACCCTGCGCGATGTGATCAACAAACTGCTGGGCCGGCAACCCGCCAGCGCCAACACCGCTAAGGAGCGGCTGCAGCTGGTGCTGGCCCACGACCGCAGCGACCTCAACCCCGAGTTGTTGCAACAAATGCGGCGGGAGATCCTCGAGGTGGTGAGCCGCTACGTCGAAATTGACTTTGAGGAAGGGGATGTCACCCTCGAAACAGAAGACCGGGTGACGGCGCTGGTGGCCAACCTGCCGATCCGGCGCGCCAAGCTGCCCTCTCCCACGGCTGACGCCGCTCTGGAGGCCAAAGTCGGCCCCTAAGGCCAAGCTGCCCAGTGTGGGAATCCTGGGGCAGATGCCCTTGGAATCCCGATGTCGTTGCCGATTCAGATGGCCAATGCGGAACTCACTCCCGCAGAACGGCGCGTGCTCCAGGAACTGGAACGGGGCCACAGCAACAAGGCCATTGCTGCAGCCCTGATCGTGAGCCCGCGCACGGTGGAAAGCCACATGTCGAGCCTGCTGGCCAAAACCGGCTGTCAAAGCCGCACCCAGCTGCTGCTCTGGGCCTTGGCCGAACGATAAAGTCGTCATTGGAGAGCGGATTTCTGCCTCCTAGGCCGGCTTAGCTCAGTGGTAGAGCAGCGCTTTTGTAAAGCGAAGGCCATCGGTTCAAATCCGTTAGCCGGCTCTTGGTAGACCACCCGTCCTGGAGGGTCGGCATGGTGGGAAGCCGCCGAATGGGCGAATCTGGATGGGCCGATTGGTTGTGCCTCTCTTGCCCATCCCCCTTTGGAGCCTTCTGGGCCTGGTCGCCCTGATCCTGCAGCTGGAATCCACCAGGGCCGTTCACGCCCAGGGGGCTACGCCAGTGGCAACTCCGGCCGTTAGCCCAAGCGATGCCAACGGCAAACCAGCCGCCGCCGGAGGGGGGCAAACCAGCGCCAAGGAGCAGGTTCTGCTCGACAAAATCCGACAACTCAAAGCCCCGCGCTGGAAAAGCTTCGGCAGCTGCCGCTACGACTGGAGTGCCTGGAGGGTGGCGGAGGGCGGCGTCCGCACCACCACCAGCATCTGTGGCGCGCCGGAGGTGACCAGCAAGGTAGCGGTGCACTGCGAGACCCTGCGGGTGAGTCATCAAGGCGCCCAGGGCGCCTGGGGGGAATGGCGGCTGCCGCTGTCGCAGGAGGAGTCGAAAAGCCAGGGCGGCGAAGACCTGATGGTGGCCCATCTCTGTGCCAACGCCAAACCGATCCCGGCCACGCCTGCAGCGCCAGCAGCCAGCCCGGCCAAGGGCAGCGCCAGCGCACCCCGCACCAAAACCCCTTAACCCGAAGGCTCGCTTAAGGCCCAACCGGGCGCCCGGCCAACAACCACAGCCCCAGAGCCAACAGCGCCCACGGCAGGAACGACAACTCCATTAGCACCGGCAGCAGGTGCAGCAGCGGCTGCATGAACCAGTGGAACGCCGCCACCGCCAGGAGCACCATCAGAGCAAGGGCGGCCATCAACTTGCGCTAGATCCCTGGTGGCAGTAGAGCACCGGCGCGCAGCACCTGCCACTGCCCCGTTTCCCCCCAGGCCAGCACCGTGCTGGCCTGGCCGCCAGCCATCGGCCATGGCAACGGCGCCAGACGGGGAACCTGAGGAAATTGCTGGGCAGCCTGCTCGGCAGTCGTGGCGGCCGGGCAACCGGAGAGATTGGCGCTGGTGGTGGCCAGGGGGCCCGAGAGCTGCAGCAGAGCCAGGGCTTCGGGGCTGGCCGGCAGGCGCAGGCCCAGGCTGGCGCCGCCAGGGTTCAAGGCTGCCGCCACTGGCCCGGTGGCCGGCAACACCAGGGTGACCGCACCAGGCCAGGCCCAGGCCGCCATCTCCAGCCAGGCGGGCTGCAGCGGCAACCCGAGCGCAGCCAGCAACAGCTCGGAGCTGGCTGCCATCAGGATCAAGGGCTTATCGGGCGGGCGCTGCTTGAGGGTCCACAGCTGGTGGGCCTGGTTGGGGCACGCCGCCAGAGCCGGCAGGGTGTCGGTGGGAAACAACATCGCTGAGCCGCGCTGCAACTGATCGGCCAGAGCCGGGGCGGAGAGGGTTGGGGCTGGCAACGCCCTCGGTGCGGAATCAGACCCCATCGCCGGTGTGTCGTCAGGTGAGTCCATGGCGCGCTGAAGCAAAGCGTTGCTGGCCCTCCAGATCAACATGGGCCTGAACCTGCTCGAGCCCCGCTGCGGCCAGCAGAGCCATCACCGCCTCACTCTGGTCGTGATGGTGCTCCAACACCAGCAACCCGCCGGGCGCCAGGGCGGCGGCCGCCTCCTTTGCGATCGCGCGCAGGGCATCAAGCCCATCGGGGCCACCATCGAGGGCGAGGGCCGGCTCGTGATCCCGCACCACCGGATCCAAGCCAGCCCACACCGCCGTGGGGATGTAGGGAGGATTGCTCACCACCAGCTCCAACCCGCCCCACCAGGGGCGCAGGGGCTGCCACCAACTGCCCTGCAGGAGCTGCACCCGCTCGATCACCCCGCCCCGCTCCAGATTGTGGGCCGCCTGCTGCAACGCCACGGCACTGCAATCAACGGCCATGCCGTGGCTGTGCGGCCAGGTCAGCGCCAATGCGAGGGCCAAGCAACCCGAACCGGTGCCGAGGTCGGCCCAACGGCCGGGGCAGGCCTGGCCCAGCAGCGCAAGGGCCAGCTCCACCAATAGCTCGGTTTCCTGCCGCGGAATCAGCACACCAGGAGCGACAGCAAGCTCCAGATCCCGCCACGGACAAAGGCCCACCAGATATTGCAGGGGCTCAGCGGTGTCGAGATGGCGTTGCCAGAGGGCCTCGAGCCGCGACAGCCCACAGGTCAGCCGCACCGGTTGCTGGGGAGAGAGCCTCAGCTGTTGCTGCTGCTGCCAGGAGAGACCACCGGCCAGGTCCACTAGCCAATCGAAGGCTGCGGGGGTACCCCCTAGGGCCAGTTGCCGCCGCCGCCAGGCCAACCACTGCTCACCATCGAGCTGCACCTGTTGCATGGATCGATTCTAGATCGGGCGCCAACACAGCCCCGGCTCAGCCCGCACCTGCCCCCGTAGCTCGAGGGCCAGCAGGCGGGCAGCCAGCACGGCCGCAGGCTGATCAAGCGCAAGGCAGAGCTGCTCCAGGGAGGCGCCGCGCCCTAGGGCCGAGACCAGAGCCGGATCCACCGTGCCCAGAGCCTGCGCCTGCGACGGAGGGAGTGCATCGGCCGGGGCCAAAGGGCCCGGCCCGAGCTGGCGGATCAGATCGGCGGGCTCCAGCAGCACCGTGGCGTCTTGAGCGAGCAGCCGATTGCTGCCCGCTGCTGAGGCTTTGCCGGCATCGGCTGGCACCACCCACAGCGGCAACTCCTGGCGCATCGCCAGGGTGGCCGAATGCAGGGCGCCGCTGCGCAGCGGGCACTCCACCACCACCACGGCCTGGGCGAGCCCCACCTGAAGACGATTGCGCGCCGCGAAATGGCCGGCCTGCACCGCCGTGCCCGCGGGCAACTCACTCACCAACAATCCTTCAGCGGCCACCTCGGCCTGGAGAGCCTCGTGATGGCGCGGATACACCCGCTCCAACGGGGTGCCCAGCACCGCCACGGGCCGGCCCCCGTGGGCCAGGCATCCCCGATGCACCGCCCCATCAATCCCCTCCGCCAGGCCACTCACCACCGGCCAGCCGGCCTGGGCCAGGGCCGCACCGATCGCCTCCGCCATGGCTTCGCCATGGCGGGACGGCCGGCGGGTGCCCACCACGGCGATGGCCTGCCGGCGATGCAACAGCGGCCACAGCCAGCCGCGCCCGCTCCAATGCAGCCGCAGGGGCGGGCGTTCCAAGTCGAGCAACGCTGGCGGGAAAGCGGGATCGGCGGGCAGCACCACCCGCCTGCCGCCGTGGAGCTGGTGGGCCAAGCGGGGCAAGGGATCAGGCCCCCAGTGGGTGCGGTAGCGCTCCAACTGACGGCAGCTGGCGGGGCCCAAGCCCGCCAGGGCCGCAAAGGCCTCCGTCGGCGAGGCCCAGGCCGCCGCCCAGCCGCAGAAGCTGTCGCGGATGGCCATCAATCGGCTCAAGCCGATACCCGGACACCCCGACCACAACAACCACCAGAGACGCTGCTCCCGATTCCAGCCTTGGCGATCGGCCGCCCTCAACAGCCCCAGACCCAGCCCCAGACCCAGCCCCCGAGCCCGACCCCGCCCCGCCATACCCGCTTTCAGTACAGATGTACTGATCCTAGAGCGGGCCGCGCACCAGGGCTGCCACCGCGGCCTCCAAATCTGCCGGCAGCCGGCGCAGCAACCGGCGCTGGTCCGAGCCGGCCACCCCGGCCACCAGCACCAGGTCCACCTGCGCCTCGGCGGCCACACCCCCATCCGCCGCCACAAACCGGCTGCGCCAGGGCAACTTCAAACCACGACGCGGCAGCACCTCACTCCAGATCTGCACCACATCGCCGTGGAGCAGGGCCTGCTTGTAATCGATGCTCAACCGCACCACCGGCAACTCCAGCCCCTGGGCCGAGAGATCGCTGTAGGCCAGCCCCGCAGCCGCCAGGGCCTCCACCCGAGCCTCCTCAAGCCAGCCCAAATAGGCGCCATGCCACATCACGCCCGCGTGATCAGTGTGCTGGGGCAGCACCCGCCGCTCCAGCAACCATCCGGCCAAGGCCTTCATGGCTGGAACCCCCGCAACCCGGCCCGACCATCACGGTCTGCACAGCAGACGACAGGGCTCCAGGGATCGGCCATAGGCTTGCGGAGAGCCTGCTTCATTGAGTCGTCCCCGTGTTTCGCAACGTTTTAATCGCCGATTCCGGCAAGGGCCATGTGGAGGTGATGGTGCGCATGCTGCGCGACATCCCCGCCGTTCGCCAGGCCCGGATCAACCTGTTGCACGTGGTGCCTGAGCAGGCGGGCGAGAGCTTCACCGAACACTCCCAACAGGCCGCCGCCATCGCTGCGGACGCCGTGCAGCGCATGGGTCTCAACCCCAGCGAGGTGAACACGATCATTCGCCAGGGCGACACCAAGCAGACCGTTCTGAAGGTGGCCGATGAACTCGACAGCGATCTGATCGTGATGGGCTCCCGCGGCATGAGCCGGCTGCAAGCGATTCTCAGCAACAGCGCCAGCCAATACGTCTTTCAATTGTCGACCCGGCCGATGCTGTTGGTGCGCGACGACCTCTACGTGCGCCACATCAACCGGCTGATGGTGACCATCGATGGCACCGGCGTGGGGGATGACGCCCTCAAGCTGGCCTGTGAACTGGTGCGTGAGATCCCGGGTGGCAGCCTCACCGGGGTGCATGTCACCCGCCAAGACATCACCCCCTCACGGGGGGGCAAATCCCCCGCCGATGAGGTGCTCGAAAAGGCAACCCAACGGGCCCGGGGCTACGGCGTGGAACTGAAGGCGCTGCATCGCAGCGGCGATGTGGGACGCACCGTGTGTGCTGCGGCCGAAGAACTCAAGGCCGACCTGCTGGTCATCGCCTCCCAGGACCGACGACCTGTGGTGGCCCGGGGGCTGGTCGACATCGACCGCCTGTTGGGCAGCTCGGTGAGTGACTACATCCGGGTGCACGCCCCGGCACCGGTGCTGCTGGTGCGCGAACCGGAAGGGCGCCGCTAAAGAGCCCTTCCGCCCTCCGGGCTCAGCCCCCCTGACGGCTGTTGGTCTGGATGTACAGGATGATCAAAAAGACCGCGGGAACCAGAACGAACAGCAGGCTGGCAACAAAGCCGAGATCGTTGGTTTCCATGGCTGAAAGGGAAGTTCTGGGAGGGTATCACCGCCAAATGGGCGGGTTTCAGGAGGCTTCATCGCTCGTTGCGGTTGGCCCCTGCTCCTCTGGCTCCCCATCGTCGTCTTCCAGCTCCGGTGGAGTGGGCCAGGCCGTGGGGCCGGGGGGCAGAGGCCGGGCCAGAGCTGCCTCCAGCAGAGCGTCCTGATCCGCCAACCCCACCTGGGGACGCGTCAGCACCAGCAATGAGTCCTGCACCAGGGCCTGGCAGGCCAGCCGCCAGTTCTGGGGACGCCGCTTCAGCTTCAGGTCTTCCACAGGGGTGCGGCCGCTCAGCACCTGGCTGCCCGTTCCCTCTGGAATGGCCACAAAGCAGGTGATGCACTGGCCGCACCCCCCACAGTTGCCCAGGGTTCCCTTGAGCCCATAGAGCTGAATTCCCTCGCGCAGCGCCACCTCCCGCAAGTTTTCACCGGGGTAGCACTCCACGTCACGCCCCTCGCGCACAAACCGGATGACGGGCATGGGAAACGAGCTGCTGCGATCTCCATTGTGGGTCAGGCCGTTGCGGTCCGTTACCTCGGCCGCGCGGTGGCCTGGGCTCCCCTTACGATCGCCCAACCCACCCAGAACTACCCCCCATGGGATTGCCCTGGTATCGGGTGCACACGGTCGTGATCAACGACCCGGGCCGACTGCTCGCCGTGCACCTCATGCACACCGCCCTGGTTGCCGGCTGGGCCGGCTCCATGGCGCTCTATGAGCTCGCCATCTTTGACCCCTCCGACCCGGTGCTCAACCCGATGTGGCGCCAGGGCATGTTTGTCATGCCCTTCATGGCCCGTCTCGGCGTAACCGGCAGCTGGGGTGGCTGGAGCATCACCGGAGAAACCGGAGTCGATCCCGGCTTCTGGAGTTTCGAAGGTGTGGCTGCTGCCCACATCATTTTCAGCGGCCTGCTCTTCCTGGCCGCCATCTGGCACTGGACCTACTGGGATCTCGAGATCTGGCAAGACCCCCGCACCGGGGAGCCGGCCCTCGATCTTCCCAAGATCTTTGGCATCCACCTGCTGCTTGCCGGCCTCGCCTGCTTTGGCTTCGGCGCCTTCCACCTCACCGGTGTGTTTGGCCCAGGCATGTGGGTCAGCGACCCCTATGGAATCACCGGACATTTAGAACCGGTGCAACCCTCGTGGGGTCCTGAAGGCTTCAACCCCTTCAACCCTGGCGGCATCGTGGCCCACCACATCGCCGCCGGCATTGTGGGCATCATCGCTGGCATCTTCCACATCACCACCCGTCCGCCAGAGCGCCTCTACAAGGCCCTGCGCATGGGCAACATCGAAACCGTGCTGGCGTCGGCCATCGCCGCGGTGTTCTTTGCTGCCTTCATCGTGGCCGGCACGATGTGGTACGGCGCTGCCGCCACCCCGATCGAGCTGTTCGGCCCCACCCGTTATCAGTGGGACCAGGGCTATTTCAAGGCGGAAATCAACCGCCGCGTGCAAACGGCCCTGGACAACGGCGCTACCAAGGAGCAGGCCTACGCGTCGATTCCTGAGAAACTCGCCTTCTTCGACTACGTGGGCAACAGCCCTGCCAAGGGCGGTCTGTTCCGCGTCGGCCCGATGGTGAATGGTGATGGCCTGCCCACCAGCTGGATCGGCCACATTTCTTTCACCGACAAGGACGGCCGCGACCTTGAAGTGCGCCGTCTGCCCAACTTCTTTGAGAACTTCCCTGTGGTTCTTCAGGACCAGGAAGGCATCGTGCGAGCCGACATCCCCTTCCGTCGGGCTGAAGCCAAGTACTCCTTCGAGCAAACGGGCGTCACCGCCACCGTTTATGGCGGTGCTCTGAACGGTCAGACCTTCACCGATCCCGCCGACGTCAAGCGGCTGGCCCGCAAGGCCCAGCTGGGTGAAGCCTTCGAGTTCGATCGCGAGACCTACCACTCGGACGGCACCTTCCGCAGCTCACCCCGCGGCTGGTTCACCTTCGGCCACGCCACCTTCGCGTTGCTGTTCTTCTTCGGCCACATCTGGCACGGCGCCCGCACCCTCTACCGAGATGTGTTCGCCGGCATTGATCCGGATCTTGGTGAGCAGGTGGAATTCGGTCTGTTCCAGAAACTGGGCGACAAGTCCACCCGTCGTCTGCCAGAGGGCTACGTGCCCCCTGCCGGCACGACGACCCTCAGCTGACCGCCAGAACCCTCGAGGACATCCATGGAAAGCTTCGCTTACATCCTGATCCTGGCTCTGGCCATTTCCACGCTTTTCTTTGCCATCGCCTTTCGCGATCCCCCGAAGATCGGCAAATAATTGGCCATCTCTGAGCCAAGCCCCTGCCCCGGCAGGGGCTTTTTTGTTGCCGCAAACAGAAAAGCAGGCCTTTCCAAATGAAAAAACGCTGTCTAAACTTGAGAAACACGCCCGGACGTTCGGGGATGCAATGCCCCTCTTGCCAACACACCGACAGCCGGGTGCTCGAGTCTCGGGCAGCCGACAGCGGGCGCAGTGTGCGACGACGGCGTGAATGCCTCAATTGCGAATTTCGTTTCACCACCTATGAACGGGTGGAAACGGTGCCCATCACCGTGGTGAAGCGCAACTCCAGCCGGGAAACCTTCAACCGGGCCAAATTGCTGCACGGTGTGCTGCGGGCCTGCGAAAAAACCGGCCTTGAGCCCGCACGACTGGAAGGGGTGGTCGACGAAATCGAGTTGCAGCTGCAACAGCGCAGCGGGCGCGAGGTGACCAGTGGCGAAATCGGCGAGCTGGTGCTGCAACATCTCAGCGAGATGAGCGAAGTGGCCTACGTCCGCTTTGCGTCGGTGTATCGGCAATTCCAGGGGATCAGCGACTTTGTCGCCACCCTTGAAGGCCTGCACAAACGCAGCGGTAGCCACCTGCGCGGCCAGCCGAGCCTGGCGGCCATCGGCTGAGCACGTCGCCAAGCCAGCCTGATCACGTCACCAACCGGGGCCGCTCACGTTGGTACAGTAACGGATCGGACTGTGTCTGCTGGCGGGCAGATCGTCCAATCCTTCGCACTGCCCTCGGCAGGCCGCCAACCTTCCATGACCGTGACCCCTTCCGACGCCACCACTGAAGCGCTCAGCACGCCATCGCTCAGCAGCGACGCTGTCAGTGCCGAGGCCGACCTCGATCTCGCCGCTGAGACGGCCGACGATCTCGACCTGGCCATTCCGGAAGAGGTTCCCACCGCCGACGACCCCAGCAGCCGCGCCGCATCCCGCAACGACGTCGATGGCGTGGGCTTCACGCTCGATGAATTTGCGTCGCTGCTGAGCAAGTACGACTACAACTTCAAGCCCGGCGACGTCGTTAACGGCACCGTGTTTGCCCTCGAGTCGAAGGGCGCCATGATCGACATCGGCGCCAAGACAGCCGCCTTCATGCCCCTGCAGGAGGTGTCGATCAACCGGGTCGAGGGCCTGAGCGACGTGCTCCAGCCCGGGGAGATCCGGGAGTTCTTCATCATGAGTGAGGAGAACGAGGACGGCCAGCTCTCGCTCTCCATTCGCCGCATTGAGTACCAGCGGGCCTGGGAGCGGGTGCGTCAGCTGCAGAAGGAAGACGCCACCATTTACAGCGAAGTGTTTGCCACCAACCGCGGTGGTGCGCTGGTGCGGGTGGAAGGTCTGCGCGGCTTCATCCCCGGCAGCCACATCAGCACCCGCAAGGCGAAGGAAGAGCTGGTGGCCGACTTCCTGCCCCTCAAGTTTCTGGAGGTGGACGAGGAGCGCAACCGCCTGGTGCTCAGCCATCGCCGCGCCCTGGTGGAGCGCAAGATGAACCGCCTCGAGGTGGGCGAAGTGGTGCTGGGCACCGTGCGCGGCATCAAGCCCTACGGCGCCTTCATCGACATCGGTGGCGTCAGCGGCCTGCTGCACATCTCCGAGATCAGCCACGAGCACATCGAGACGCCGCACACGGTGCTCAACGTGAACGATCAGATGAAGGTGATGATCATCGACCTCGACGCCGAGCGGGGCCGCATCTCCCTGTCCACCAAGGCCCTCGAGCCAGAGCCCGGCGACATGCTCACCGATCCCCAGAAGGTGTTTGAGAAGGCCGAGGAGATGGCCGCCCGCTACAAGCAGATGCTGCTGGAGCAAGCCGAAGACAACGAGCCGATGGGCGTCACCCTCGACTGAGGGCTCGACCCCCCTCGATTCTCCGATGGCACAACTGCTCCTGCGGGGCCAGATCCTGGCTGATGCCACCGGCCATCCCCACCAGATCGACGCGGTGCTGTTCGACAAGGACGGCACCCTCTCGATCAGTGAGCCCATGCTCCATGCCCTGGCTTCGGCCAGGGTTTTTCATGCCCGCAGGTTGCTGCAGCAACGCCATCCGGAACTGCCGACTACCCAGACCGACGCGCTGACTGACCTGCTGCAGCGCGCCTATGGGCTGAGCGAGCAGTCCATCCACCCCGCTGGCGCCACGGCCGTCGGCTCCCGGGCCCACAACCTGATCTCCACCGCCACGGCCCTGGCCCTGGTCGGGCTGGGCTGGCCCGAGGCACTCGAGCTCAGCGAGGCCATCTTCGCCGCCACCGATGGTCTGCATGGGCAGGGCAGCCAGCATCGGCCGATCGCCACCGACGGGCTGCACACCCTGGTGGAGGCCCTGGCCGATGCCGCAGTGGCCTGCGCGGTGATCAGCAACGACGACAGCCCCGGCATCGAGGCGTTCCTGGCCAGTCAGCAGCTCAGCGCCCTTTTTCAGGGGTTCTGGAGCGCCGACCACAGCCCCCGCAAGCCCGACCCGGCCGCGGTGCAAGCCCTCTGCGCGGCCCTCGGCGTGGCGGTGGAACGATGCGCCCTGATCGGCGATGCCAACAGTGACCTGCGCATGGCCCGGCAAGCGGGGGTGCCGGTCGTGCTCGGCTATGGGGCGGGCTGGACCGTGGCCCCACCGCTCGATCCCAGCTTTGCTTGCCTAAGCCATTGGAATGAGCTGAAGGTGCAGACAACCAGCGCATAGGCTGGCCTCACGTTGATCAAGGCCGGATGAGCCGCTACGTTTTCACCTCCGAATCCGTCACCGAAGGGCACCCCGACAAAATCTGCGACCAGGTGAGCGATGCGGTACTCGACGCCCTGCTCGCCCAAGATCCGGCCTCGCGGGTGGCCTGCGAGACCGTGGTGAACACGGGCCTCTGCCTGATCACCGGCGAAGTCACCACCAACGCCCGGGTCGACTTCAACACCCTGGTGCGGGGCGTGATCAACCAGATCGGCTACAGCGGAGCCCGCGCCGGTGGCTTCGATGCCCACAGCTGCGCCGTGCTGGTGGCCCTGGATCAACAATCGCCCGACATCGCCCAGGGGGTGAACGAGGCCGACGACCACGACGGTGACCCACTGGATCTGGTGGGGGCAGGCGACCAGGGGATCATGTTTGGCTACGCCTGCAACGAGACGCCGGAGCTGATGCCCCTGCCGATCAGCCTGGCCCACAGGCTGGCGAGGCGCCTGGCGGAAGTGCGCCACAACGGCACGCTCGGCTACCTGCTGCCTGACGGCAAAACTCAGGTGAGCGTGGTGTACGAAAACGATCAGCCCGTGGCGATCGACACGATCCTGATCTCCACCCAGCACACCGCCGAGATCGATGGCATCTCGGAGGAGAAGGCCATGCGGGAGCGCATCGCCGCCGACCTCTGGCAGCACGTGGTGGAGCCCGCCACCGCCGATCTGAGCCTCAAACCCAGCCAGGCTGACACCCGTTTCCTGGTGAACCCCACCGGCAAATTCGTGGTGGGCGGCCCCCAGGGCGATGCTGGCCTCACCGGCCGCAAAATCATCGTCGACACCTACGGCGGCTACGCACGCCACGGCGGCGGGGCCTTCTCCGGCAAGGACCCCACCAAGGTGGATCGCTCCGCCGCCTATGCCGCCCGCTATGTGGCCAAAGCCCTGGTGGCCGCGGGCCTGGCCCGCAAGGTGGAAGTGCAGCTGAGCTACGCCATCGGCGTGGCCAAGCCCGTGAGCATCCTGGTGGAGAGCTTCGGCACCGGCGCGATCAGCAACGCCGACCTCACCGCCCTGGTGCAGGAGCATTTCGACCTGCGCCCCGGCGCCATCATCGAAACCTTCGGTCTGCGCCAGCTGCCCCAGCAGCGTGGCGGCCGCTTCTACCAAGATGTAGCCGCTTACGGCCACTTCGGCCGCAGCGACCTCAATCTGCCCTGGGAAAACGTGGAGGCGATCGCCGCCACCCTGAAGCAGGCAACCGCCGCCCAGGTCGCGGCCTGACACCGTTGACCAGCCAGCGATGACGACGCTGGCGCTGGGGGTGGATCTTGGCAGCAGCGGGCTGCGGATCGCCCTGGTCGAACCTGGCGGCGCAGCGTTGCGGGAAGAGACCAGCCCCTACCCCACCCGCCTCGAAGACCCCTGGAGCTGGGTGAACGGCCTGGTGCTGCTCTGCGCCCGGCTGCCATCCGCCCTGCGCAGCCGGGTGGAGGCTATCGCCATCGCCGGGACCTCCGGCACCCTGCTGCTGTGCCGCCCCGATGGCCAGCCGGCCCCAGGGGCCCTGGGCCTAGCCCTGCCCTATCACCGCTGCTGCGCCGGGCAAGCCCCAGCCGCTGCGGCCCTTGCCGCTGGAGGCCCGGCCGCCAGTGCCAGCGGCAGCCTGGCCCGGGCCCTGCACCTGCTGGCCGAGGCTGAGCACAGCGGCGCAGCGGGGCCCTGGCTGCTGCGTCACCAGGCCGACTGGCTGATGGGCTGGCTGCTGGGCAACTGGCGCCGGGGTGAGGAAGGCAACAACCTGCGACTGGGCTGGGATCTGCAGCGACAGCGCTGGAGTGGGGCGATCGCCGAGCAGCCGTGGGCATCCGCTCTGCCGGAGATCTGCGCCAGCGGCGCCTGCCTGGGCCCGTTGGCCCCGGCTGCCGCCGCCGCCCTGGGCCTGCCGCCCAGCGCCCAAGTGGTGGCCGGCAGCACCGACGCCAATGCCGGCGTACTTGCGGTGGAGCCCCGCAGTGGCGATGGCATCACCGTGCTCGGCACCACCCTGGTGCTCAAGCAGTTCAGCCCCAAGCCGATTGAGGGGGAGGGGATCAGCTGCCACCGCGTCGCCGGACGCTGGCTGGTGGGCGGTGCCTCCAATGCTGGAGCGGGCATCCTGCGGCGCTTTTTCAGCGACGGGCAAATCGCCGAACTCAGCCGTCAGATCGATCCCAGCCAGCCTACGGGGCTGCAGCTGCGCCCTTTGCCGGCCCGCGGGGAGCGCTTTCCGGTGGACGATCCCAACCTGCAGCCGGTGCTCGAGCCCCGCCCGATCAGCGATGGGCGCTACCTCCAGGCCCTGCTGGAGGGGCTCACCGCCATCGAGCAGGCTGGCTGGCAGCGCTTGCGCGCAGCCGGCGCACCGCCCCTGGAGCGAGTGATCACCCTGGGGGGTGGTGCCCGAAACCCCCAGTGGCGCCAGCTGCGGCAGCAGAGCCTGGGGGTTCCGGTGCTGAACCGCCCTGGGCTGTCCGCGGCCCTCGGCATGGCCAGACTGGCAGCAACCATTCTTCCCCCGCCATGAACGACCGCCTGCGCTCGGTGATCTCGATGGGGGTGTTCGTGGTGCTGGCGGGGTATGTGAGCTTCAGTGCCATTCGCCTGGGCATCCTGCTCTGGCAGCGCTTCGGAGCCGGCTGACGCCAGAATCCGGCCACACCCCCGCTGCGCAGCGCCATGGCCGCCGACCCCCTCACCCCCGCCGTGAGCGATCGGATCTGCAAACACATGAACGACGACCACGCCGAAGCGGTGGTCGCCTACGCCCGCCATTACGCCGGCATCGAGGCCGCCACGGCGGCACGCATGGTTGCCGTGGGGCCGGAGGCGATGCAGCTGGAGGTGGATGGCCAGATGGTGGAGGTGCGCTTCGAGCACACCCTCAGCGACAGCGACGACGCGCACCGCACCCTGGTGGCCATGCTGCGGGCCATGCCCCGCTAGGGCGTGGGAATCCTGCAGCCAGTGCCGCGTCCACCCGCCATGGCTGCCTGGCCCACCGGCCCCTCCCCCCTGGCCGCAGGGTTGCTCCGGCTGTTGCCCCTGCACTGGATCGCCCAACCTCCCAAGCTGCACGCCGATCTCGCCGCGGCATTGCCACCGGGCGGATTCCAGGGCGCCGGGCCCCTGCGCTGGTGGGCGGCGGGCCTGTATGAAGGCGCTGTGCGCCGGCAACTGCTGGAGCTACGCAAACATCCACAGCCACCCCTGGTGGGGGTGTTGGTGGAGCACCTGGCCGACGCCCTTGCTGCCGAAGCCTGGGAGCAGCCGCCACTGCTGGTGCCGATCCCCAGCTGGAAACAACGGGCGAACCCCCTGCCGGGTCTGCTGGGCCGGGCCCTGAGCTGGCGGCTGGGTTGGCAGCAGTCGCCCCTGCTCGAACGCAGTCGGGCGGTGCTGGGCCAGCACCACCTGGGCCGCGAGCTGCGCTGGGCCAACCAGGCCGGTGCCTTCCGCTGCGTCGCCCCCGAAACCTTGCGGCGCCGGCCCCGCCCACCGGTGCTGCTGATCGACGACATCCTCACCACAGGCGCCACCGCCTGCGCCGCCGCATCGGCCCTGCGTGAGCAGGGGTGGTGCGTGGCCGGCATGGCCTGCCTGGCCCGCACCCCCTGGCAGCGCCGTGATCTAAGATCCAAAAGTCGCTACGGCGACAGGCCGGGATAGCTCAGTTGGTAGAGCAGGCGATTGAAAATCGCCGTGTCCCCAGTTCAAATCTGGGTCCTGGCATTGTTCGACTGGCTGCGGCCCAGGCGCGTTTTCCTAACACCATGCGCGAGCCACCAGCAGACTCCAATCGGCTGTTCAACAACGCCGACAGCTTTGCCCAGGCCTTCGATGAAGCCTGGAAGCAGCACGAGCAACGCGACCCCCACCATGGCCTCGACCCCGCAGCCAAAGTTGAGCTGATGCTGGAACGCCTGGCCGAGCACCCCTTCCTGCAGAACGACCCCACCCTGGCCCGCCAGGTGGCGGGTTTCCGGCTAAGGCTCTTGGGGCTGACGGGGCTGAGCCAGTAGCTTCAGGCGCGGAGGCACGGTCTGGCGTGATGGAGAGCTCACTGGAGCGGTTGGTGCGGATGCTGAGCGGTGGCTTCAGCAACCAGGAGCAGGCTTTCGAGAACCCGCCCCTCTACGCCCACATCCTGGTCAAGTTTCGTCCGCTTCCCCAACTGGAGCCGGGTTCCTTGCTGCTCGAGCAGAGCTACGCGATCAACCCTGCGGCGCCCTACCGCACTCGGGTGCTGCGGGCCGAGCGTCAGGGGGATCAGCTGATCATCCGCAACCAGTCCCTGGTGGACGACCAACGCTTCTGGGGTGCAGTGGAGGATGCCGAACGCCGCAGCCTGATCCAAGCGGAGGATCTACGGCCCCTCGAGGGATGTGCCTACGTGGTGCGGGAAGAGGGTGATGGCTTTGTGGGTGAGGTGGAGCCTGGCTGCCGTTGCCTGGTGGACCGCAAAGGGACCACCTCCTACCTGGTGAGCCGCCTCGAGCTGCATCGCGATAACATGCGCACCATCGACCGCGGCCACGACCCAGTGACCCACGAGCACCTCTGGGGCTCGCTACCAGGGCCCTTTGAATTCACCCGCACCGACGACTACAGCACCGAGATCCCCGACAGCTGGAGGGAAGCCTTCAGCCGCTGAACCAGCGAAGGCATCAACCCCTCAGGCACTCAGCTCATCGAGGAACGGCTGTTCCTCGGCAAACAGGGGCTCATCGGCAAAGGCCTGCTCCGCGTCATCGAGAAATGGATCCTCGCTGGGGGGCTCCTCCATCACGGCCTCCTCTTCCATGGGCGCAACGGCGGGGACTACTGCAGGAGCAATGGAGCGCAGGTGGCGGGCCGCCCCCGTGCTCTCCAGCCCGCTAAGCAGGCCCTCCAACTGAGCCAGGCGATCCTCCGTTTCACCGAGCCGCAGCTCCGTGTCTTCGGCCACCACCCCGAAACCGGAAGCGGAGCCATCCAGCAACGGCTCCACCTTCAACTCCTGCGCCACCAGTCGCTCCTCCAGCTCGAGCAGCCGGAAGGTGAGGGTTTCAGCCACCTCAGAAAGGGTCTGCAGCTGGTTGGCCAGCCGCTGGGTGAAGTCTGCAACCTTTAGATCAACAGACATAACCAGTGCCGATGGGATGGGCGGATGGTATCGGCGCAGCCCGTGAGCGCTAGGTCCAGACGGACCAGAGCCTGCCGCGCAGTATTTGCAACGATTCACAAAGCCTTGTGAACCAGTCAAACAAGACAAAGGGGCGCCCCCCCATGACAGATGCAAAGCGACCAAACCAATGCGCATGCAAAGCGGTGCTTGCAAGCCAATTCGCATTGGCCAGGGAATGCCTCAAAAGCTCGGGTCATTGCTCGATCGCAAGCTGTGGATAGCCAAGCTTTTTGAGAACCACACCACCAACAGCATTGTCGAGCTAAAAATGAGGCACCTGCCATGGCCACCTGCAACGAGAAGAGCCCTCCAGGCCTTGGGGCAGTGACCGTTTGTTAAGGGAGCAGTAGGCAGGCAGGCATCTTGATGAGAATGGGTGCACCAAGTTGAAACAGCCAGGCTGCTGCTCTCTGCCCACAAGAGGCACTGCGCTCGCCTTGGCCCTGACCAGCCTGGAACCCCTATCCACCCTTCCGACTATTCGTCGCGACTAGGAGCCTCCCAATGTTCGACGCCTTCACCAAGGTTGTAGCCCAGGCTGATGCCCGTGGCGAATTCATCAACGCCGGTCAAATCGACGCGCTTGCAGCGATGGTTTCCGAGAGCAACAAGCGGATGGATGCTGTGAACCGCATCACCTCCAATGCATCCAAGATCGTCACCAATGCGGCCCGCGATCTTTTTGAAGCTCAGCCGGCGCTAACAGCTCCTGGGGGGAACGCCTACACCAGCCGCCGCATGGCTGCGTGCCTACGCGATATGGACATCATCCTCCGTTACATCACCTACGCCATTTTCAACGGCGATGCATCCGTGCTGGAAGACCGCTGCCTCAACGGCCTGCGGGAGACCTACCTGGCCCTCGGCGTTCCTGGCGCTTCGGTTGCTGAAGGTGTTCGCAAGATGAAAGACGCCGCCATTGCAATTGCCAACGACCGTAACGGCATCACCCAGGGAGATTGCTCAGCTCTAATCAGCGAAATCGGGACCTACTTCGACCGCGCTGCAGCAGCCGTCGGCTGATCAGCTCACTAAAAAGCCAAACCAACTTATTTCCCCTTTCCAATGAAGACTCCCCTTACCGAAGCCGTCGCAACCGCTGATTCCCAGGGACGGTTCCTCTCAAACACTGAGCTCAACTCAGCTTTTGGTCGCTTTGACCGCGCCAAAAATGCTCTCGCAGCTGCTAAGGGCCTAACAGCTAACGCAGACAACCTGGTCAACGGCGCTGCCCAGGCCGTTTACAACAAGTTCCCCTACACCACCCAGATGCAGGGTGCAAATTATGCCGCTGATGCCCGTGGTAAGGCTAAGTGCTCCCGCGACATCGGCTACTACCTCCGCATGGTCACCTACTGCCTCGTGGCTGGTGGCACCGGACCCATGGATGAGTACCTGATTGCCGGTATTGATGAAATCAATCGCGCTTTTGAGCTCTCCCCCTCCTGGTATGTTGAAGCTCTTAGCTACATCAAAGCCAACCATGGCCTTACAGGCGAAGCAGCAACAGAAGCAAACAATTACCTCGATTACGCAATCAACGCGCTTGTTTGATCAGGCTTCCTGTTAAAAGTGATTAATAGCCTCCCCTAAGCAGGGGGGGGCTATTTTTATTTAAAAAACAAAAGAAATAAAGAGTTGCACACAGAATCAGCATTAAGGCAATAGGCGTGTTGCATTAAGCGCGCGCAAAGATTCGGGAAAGACTCTAGACAGCCCGGTAAAACCATCCTACTGCCAAAACAAAAACACCATGTCACCCAATGAAACTTTTAGCATTAAAGACTTAATAAACCAAGCTGGAGGAGAACAGGAGATTCAGTACGGTACCGACGAGGCTCGCTTGCGCATAGACCTAAGAATTGACGACATTGGGATTTGGAAGGCCTATCACAAGAAACATCCTGGCAACCAAAATCTTTTACTTGCCTGCGAAAGGAACAGCGGAAAACTGTCAGACACTAATCTGACCTGGGTTGTCGGAGCAGCAATCCGTTCAGCCGTGGCTGAAGGAACGTCCGGAGCAAGGGATCTACTTAAAAACCTCGGTGTGTCAGAAGAGCTAGTGGATCTGGCATCTGAACACTGTCCAGAACTTGGCGAGACAGCAGTCTGGGCATTCCATTTGGAACGACATGGCTGGCTAACCGCTACTCCTGTAGAATGGTGAAACTGACTAGAGAAGCTCAACAGAAAATGGAGATCAGCCAACTTGCCAAGGATGCAAAAGTATGCGGCATAAGCAATCGCAACAGCATCCCCGAAGCGGCAAGGGTGTTGATAGCTAAAGCCGATACTTCAAAACGGTTCCTCAGCGCAGAGGAATCAAAAGCAATATGTAACTATTGCAATACTTCAGAGGATGCCATTGGGCTACTAATAGCGGGGTCAAACCAGGTAATTGATGAAGCAAGGCGAGATTTACTAACCCAACAACCACAGCTCACAATGCCTGGCGGAGGGCTATTCCCGGAGCCACGAGCAGAAGCCTGCTGGCACGATTGCCAACAGTTTTTGCGGGTGATAATTTATGGGGTTGCATGCGATTGCACAGATATAGCAGACATAGAGGGCATGATTGCATTGCGTCATTTATACAAGAAAATGGAAGTACCTATCACTGCGATGATGTATGTCCTAGCTCGGATGCGTGCACTAACCACACGAGTCCTAGAAACTTCAGGGCATGCTCATGAGGCAACCTGTCTCAACAAAGCTTTTGATAACCTGACCAACGCTCTGCTACCAACCGAGCAAAGCTAGCGCTAGCACGGAACGTAAATGTGTCTAATTACTAGAAAATCAAATCCTGCCTGAAAATGTACCAAAAGCATCAAGCATTTTTGTTACCGGAAGATCCAAGCCAATGGAGTGCTCCTGAGAAATGCGAACCAACTGCGACGCAGCATCAACACGTAGACGCGCGCGGTGCAAGCTGGAACAAACGTGTTCTACAACCACTTGACCTGCGTCAGGCAAACCTTTGTCGAATGGATATAAGGGGAACAGACCTCAGCGCCTGCCTACTAGAAGGATGCAATTTAACACTTGCTCGATATGACAAAAAGACTCGTGTACCCGCTGGCTTTGATCTTGAAAAGTCAGGAGCGGTAGGCCCTGGTGCAGCTCTTAATGGGGCTTTTTTGAATGGTGCAGATCTCAGGGGTATGGACCTACGTAGCACCAACTTCATGGGTGCGTACCTAAGCGGATGTGACCTCAGTGGTGCAGTATTAGACGGAGCACGCTTTGTAGGAGCAGACTTAAGATTTGCAAAAATGCAAGGTAGTCGTTGCATAGGCGCACGCTTTAACGGTAGTCAGTTGCAACAGGCAGACTTTAGAGCCGCTAATTTGGCAGATGCAATCCTAGATGAGGCTGAAAGTATCAAGGGCGCTGACTTCAGTCAAGCCACGGGTTTGGACAAGATGCAGCTAGCCAACCTCCTAACTCGCTCTCATATCGAACTGGATTGCTGGAACCCACTCACTAGGCAAGCGACTCGGACGACACTGGAGTCGCTGCTGGAATCGACAACAAAACCCGCATAGGGTACTCGCAGTGGCAGACAAAGCGAAGCGGTTAAAGCAACATCTTGAGATTCGTGAAGTCGAAGTAGAGGGTTGTGAGGGATCAGAGATAATGGCCAGGTGTCGCCATGAAAATCATGCCGTTTGGTCCAGCCTCGATCCTGGGTGTGGAGAGCTTCTCCCAAGAGTGCGAAGCACCACGTGAGCTAGTGCCAAGAGACGACGACCAAGCGAAGGAGTCAGTAATCCGGGCTGTCTACAGACAGGTTCTTGGAAATGCCTACGTGATGGAGAGCGAACGACAAATTGTTGCAGAATCGCAGTTAAAGCTTGGTGAAATCAGTGTTAGGGAAATGGTAAGACGGATCGCAAAAAGCGATTTATACCGTACCCGTTTTTTTGACTCGTGCGCACGCTACCGCTATATCGAACTAGCTTTTCGCCACCTACTCGGACGTGCTCCAGCAGATTTTGAAGAAATGCGGGGGCATGCCGAAAGACTAGATACAAGTGGTTACGAAGCAGACATCGACAGCTTCTTAGATTCTGACGAATATCAGAACAACTTTGGTGAGTGGACAGTGCCATATCAACGTGGGTGGAAAACAGAATCCTGTGCAACGCTTCAAGAGTTCACCTGGTCATTCCAGTTGCTACGTGGCAACAGCAGCAGCAGCCTAAAAGGCAACTTGGCTGGAATCAGGAGCCGTCTTGGCGGTGCTGCCTATCAGAACCGCCCCCTTCCTGTGGTGGCTCCCTCATCACAAGATACCCAAGGCTGGAGCTACCGCCCAGCTGCCAACCTGACAGATCCCGTTACACGGATTGGTGTACTCGCAGGCGAAACAAGCAAAGTCTATCGGGTAGAAGTCACCGGCTATCGGGCCAATAACGTGCGACCCACATCACGCTATAGGAAAGCAAACAGGGTATTCTTCGTTCCCTTCAATAAGCTTTCAGAGCAATATCAACTTATCCACCGCGAGGGGGGCAAGATCGCAAGCATCACACCATTAGACTGATCCATTGCTCCAACTAGCTCTGTTTGACAATAGAGCTTCCGATTCAGCAGTCAAAATTAGTTGGATGCCGAAAGACATCCAAGCAATTATATTCTAAAAAGCAAAGCAAGTCTTTTACCTGCCACCCCCACTTCTCCCCCACCCGCCCGTGACAGCAAATCAAAGCAATTCACTTGACTTCGGAGCCACTCAGCTGCTTGAAGCACCAGCAAGGTTTTCTCGACAAAGGACTGATGCCGTAGAAACTGCCACAAGCGAAGATCAATTTCGCAACCAGCAGCTATTAAATACACCGTCTGCATTTACTGCAAACGACAATGCTGCTTTTCACATAGCAGTAAGAGCTGCGTACCGGCAGGTATTCGGCAATGTTCAGCCGATGGAAAGCGAGCGCCTGCTGAGTGCCGAATCAAAATTACGCAATGGGGACATAAACGTACGGGAATTCGTACGTAGATTGGCCCAATCCGATTTTTATCGCTCACGCTTCTTTGATGCCATGTCTCCGCATCGAGCAGTTGAGCTTAACTTCAAGCATTTGCTGGGCCGCCCCCCCCAAAATCAAGAAGAGGTTGCTAGCCATGTGGCTTTAATTGCCACAAGTGGCTTCACAGAAGAAATCAATAGCTATCTTGATTCCGATGAGTATCTAAAGTCCTTTGGCGAGGAATCAGTTCCATACCAAACAAGCTGGAATTCACCAGTAGGCCAGCCTCAAGCAGCGTTCAACAGGATTGCAGCACTTGAGCAGAATTTCGCTGGCAGCGACACAGCCGTAGGAACCAAAAGTCAACTGCTAGGCAATCTAGTTAGCGGCTACAGGCTCTCAATAAGAGTGCCTGCACAGGTTTACCGATCTGCTTCCCTTAGTCAAACGGGAGGAACAGCGGCTGGTTCGGGCGGTATGTTAGTGCCTGTCAAGCGGAACAGTGCCGATGGAGGCGACTCGACACCAATGCGTGGTGATCTATACGTTGGCTTTGGACTTGGCCAGCGCCAGCAGGAAGTATTCGAGCGCTGCAACGGTGATTCAGCAGATCAGATTACTGCGCTGATCCGCTCGGTATACCGCCAAGTGCTGGGCAATCCCCATGTGATGGACAGCGAACGCAACTTAACAGCAGAAAGCCAGTTTGCTGAGGGAAGGCTCAGCACTCGCGAATTTATAAGAGCTATTGGACTTTCTTCAGATTATCGCCGGCGCTTCTTCGAAACAAATGCTCCCTACCGTTTTGTTGAGCTGAATTTCAAACACATTCTAGGCCGAGCACCAGCATCTCAGGCCGAGATGAGTGATCATCTACAAAGGCTAGCCATTGACGGCTATGAAGCAGAAATCAACAGCTACGTTGATAGCGAAGAGTATCAGAACACCTTCGGCGAAAATACTGTTCCCTATCTGCGTGTAGCCACAGAAAATGGACGCGAACAAGTTTCCTTTAATCGGCACATAGCACTAGTGCAAGGCTATGCAGCCAGTGACACCATTCAATGTGCCTCAAGCCTACTGAATTCAGTAGCAACAAGATCTACCCCTACAAACTGGACAAATACAACCGTAAGGATTAACAGGCTTAGTGCAGCCTCTGGATCAGCTGATCCCACATCCAAGCGTTTCCGTATTGTCGTCAATGCCCAGCCAGCAGGCGGCCGCCAACGCAACCCGAACGCCAGTTACGTAGTAAGCGGCAATGAGATTACCAGCCAACTAGGCTACATCCATAGACGCGGTGGTCGGATCATTTCTGTGACCGAAATCACCTAGAAAACACTGGTTCATTTATTCGGGACAACTACTGTTTCTGAACTACCGCCTACCAACCTAAAACCCATGGAAATCGAAACTCTTGACCGGCCCAATTCGGGTTTACGCCAATCAGAAGCACAAGCCCAGCTGAAAGCCGCCTACCGCCAGGTATTTGGCAATGCACACCTCTTTGACGAAGAGCTCTCAGTCTCTGCAGAGAGTTTGTTCATCAACGGCGACCTCACTGTGCAGGGGCTGATCAATGCTCTAGCCCTGTCCGACAGCTATCGGCGGCTCTTTTTTGATGCAAATGGCCCCTATCGGTTTGTTGAACTCAACTTCAAGCATCTCTTAGGCCGTGCCCCACGAAATCAGGCTGAACTGAGCAAGCATGTTCAGCTCCTGGCCGCAGAAGGATACGAAGCAGAAATCAACAGCTACATATACGGAGCCGAGTATCTAGAGGTCTTTGGCTTTGATATAGTGCCTTATGACAGGGGAGTGGAAAGCCAGAAAGGTGAATCCAATCTTACGTACAACAGAACACGTGCATTGACATCGGGCTTTGCAACTTTTGATGGTGACGAACAATCACAATTATTAGTCAGCCTGGCGACCACTTCGCCCCCCGGAGGCAGTCAAAAAACACCCGGGCCAGGTGGTCGCAACAACCAGCGCTACGCTATTCGCTGGACAAGTGCTAATCCTGTTGGCCTAAATCGAAGCGTAACGCAAACGACAACAGTTCCCTTCAGCTCGCTATCATCAGCGATCCAATCAATTCATCGACGTAGGGGTCGTATCGTGTCAGTACGAGAGTCCTAATTTAAATGAAATTGGAAGCGGCTCAAGGCTGCATTTAGTATATAGTGCTGCAACAATTGAGCCGCCTCCCAAAAGCATCAGCAACAAGCACCCTGGCTACAAACCATTGATTTAATGGACAATCACCATCTCAAAGCAGAGTGCTCCTGGAATGATCAGAGCACTACAAAGACACGGCCTGCGATCAACATGATGATCGATACATGGGTACACATGGTTCAGGCAGGTCGTCTGCCATCTGCACGGACAACTCACAGAAACAAGGCCTGAGCAGCGTTGATGCAGCTGGAATCTTTTGTAGCTCGTAGCCTAGGCCGCTGGCGATCAATGAGAAGCGGTCATTCTCTTGCTTTTCAGCAATTTGAGGATGTTCGCAGTTCAGTATTGATTGAACCAGTTGGACTCCAAGATCCGTTGGTTCTTCAGTTAATTAGAGAGTGCAAAATACACGACGCCAACCCCCTTCTGCCATTCCGAATGGAATGGAAAGCAGAAAGTGACTGGGAGCCAGAGGGGCCCAGTGAAGTATCAGCAGGATCATGCATCCTCGTTCCAATCCCACTTGATAATCAAAAAGGAATCTTACTGCGAAGTGCTGGATATGCAGAGGCGGAGCAAGCAGTATCAAACTATGCCTTTTTAGAAGATGATACTTTTATACTCACTACGCAATACGGTCAATCGATTGCAGAGGAAAGGATCTGGTTCGTATCTGAGAATGTTCGCTGCCGCTCATCAGTGCTGCGAACCTCGGCCGGCTCAGGAATACTGCAAACATCCTTCGCATCTGAAATCAGACGTTTAGATTCCTTCAGCCAATAGAGTTCACGATGATAGGTATTACCCTGAAATTCGCTAAAATTCTAGCTGGGCACTACAGTAATTTCTCCCAGGCACAGCAAGACCCCGTAAATTTCGCCCATATCAATATCTATTTTCGCCCGCTGCCTTGGGAAGTATTTCAGGGCCCTGGCTTTTACTCCGAGCAAAGCTATGGGCATGATCCTTGGCGACCTTATAGGCAAGGCGTACATCGACTGATTTCAACCGAGAAGGTGCAGATTGTTGAGAATTTTGGATTCGACCAACCAATTCGCTTAGCTGGAGCAGGCTTCACGCCTAAACTGCTTAAGCTTATTCATATTGATCGCCTTAAACAGCGCTGCGGTTGTGCGATGCATTTCCAAGAGACGACACCGGGTTGCTTCAGCGGAAAGGTAGAGCCTGGGAATAAATGCCTAGTGCCACGCGACGGGCAGCCTACCTATCTAGTGAGTGAGGTGTTGGTTGATCATGAAAACTGGATTAGTAGAGATCAGGGTTTTGATCCAGCTACTAATACCATGCAATGGGGCTCTGAACATGGGCCACTACGTTTTGAACGCGTGGCTAGCTTTGAGAATGAGGTGACAGCTGAGTGGGCACGTCTAATTAAACATAAGGGAGAAGAACCTAAATAAGTTGGATAAAACTGAAACACTGCAAACTGACGGAGAAGCTATCCGCCAATTCCGTAGCTGGATTCGCTCGCAGCACCTGGTTTGCCAAGGCCAAGACTTTATTTTTGAAACAATCGATCATAGTCAGCTTGAGCGTTTTGAAGCCTGCCTAAATATGATTGGTGGGCAAGTGCGGTCTGTAAGAGCAATTGGAAACTGGCCCATGGGGCCCCGTCGAACATTCAAGATCCTGAGAGCTGACGCAGCTGTGCCGAGGCCCAAAGGCCTGGAAGTCCAACGCTACTGGGCTGAGCGTGGCTCCTTTCAGACCCGGTTTTCTGAAATAAGCAGTTGACGCCTACGATCTACTAAAACATCAGGATCCTGCACGGCAAAAGCATTCTGTAAAAGCTGAATTATTTCATGGTTATTCCCAACATCAATTGAATCAAGACCTATCAATGCCGCATAACGTAGCTCCCAGCTTGGCGTGAAATCGGAGGACAAGAGCTGCCGCACACTTTTGCACCATATATCAGGGAAATGCTTATTCAAAGCCAAGCAAGCAGCCGGTCTTGATTTGCCGAATTGTGGGCGCTTGCTATTCATAGCTTCCAGCAGCAATGCCTCAATCTCAGAAGTAGCAGCGCAAGGCCAGATATCCACACTACCAAGAAGCTGAATGAAGAAGTAATGAGCGCCGTAGTCATTAAAAGCATCCTCCTGCCATCGCTTCCAGAAAACAGGCCAGAGCTCCTCTGCTGGCCTATGCTTCAATGTGGACAATGCTAGGTAGCAACGGCTAAAGTCAGTACCAAAAAACTCATCAAATAAAAATAATATGGTGGGTTCAGCGTCGTAGCAGTGCGCCAAGACCAAATCCTCTGGCTGATCCAACATCAGCGAATCTAAACAAGTAAGCAGGTCAAGGCCTGCATATGCTTTTTCTTGGCCCGGCCAGAGTGTCCGCAGAGCGCGCAACCTGAACACAGGGGACACGGGCGCCTTGAGGATCGAAGGCAGTAGATATGTAGCTCGACAGTCAATTAAATCCTGAATCGCCGACTGCCGGTCCATTTGATTAGGCAGGGTCAGGTGGTCTTCCAACTCTTGAAGGCGACTGCTATCGCCACTGAGCTGTGCAACCCCGGACAAAGCAGCGCCGCGAACCCCTGGATTCGCATCATCTTGCAGCGATTGAAGTACGGGCAAGGCCCCATGCACTTCTAACCCAACAAGAGCCTGGATAAGAACCCTGCGGCTCTGGCCTGGATCATTAAGTAATAGCAGCATCGCCTGATGGAGTTCAACATCCTGGCAATTGAGCTGAAGAAGGGCCCAGGCGGCATTTTCAATGAGATAGTGATCGTTACTCCTTAGGCAACGCCCAATGCTGGGTATGGCCCGTTGAACCCCAAGCCTGCCCAAAACTTCGACCGCTTTGCGGCGCGCAAGATTAACCGCCTGTTCGCCCGAAGAATTATCAATGAGCCGCAATAATGCCTCCTCCGTTTTATCGCCGGGGAAATTCACGAGATGGGCGGCCGCCATGTAGTAGTCGCTGGCAGAATCAAGCGAGTCAAGAGATTGTTCAAGAATCGCTAGCGCATCATGATGGCTGAGCCCGGGATGAATATTGTCATAACTGTTGCTGGAGCTTGCCAAAATACTGTCCTCAAAAGTCAAAGGGGGCGAAGCTGTGTAGCTCAACATTGGCCTGATCCCAACTCTGATGGCCGGCAGGGCAAGCGCGCTGAAAGTTTAAGAATTATGTGTCTTGACGCAACCCGGCCCGGTCACGTTCAATATGAAACCATCTAAAATAGACGCTCGATGGGACCCCATCAATGTGGTGCACTTCTGGTTGTTACAAGCATCAATTCTGAAACTCCCCAGAGAGTTGCTCAGAAGCTGCTAGTTCCGCGCCATATGCTGAGCCATACCATGCAGCAACTACACCAGAACGGAATCCCTGTTACGAAGGTGGGAACGCTAGAGGCTTCCAACTCGGCTTCCGCAGTGGCGACCCAATTGGCTGCCGACCCAGGCGAATCACCCAAAGCTGGACGGCAATCCCCTCGCCGCCGCAAATAGCCCAGCTCAGCCCTGAAGCTCGAACACGCCATCAGGAGCACGCCCCTGTTTGAGCAATTCCCAGTTGATCGACTGAAGGAAAGCGGCAGTGTTTAGAGTCTCCACCACATCGACCCCCCAGTCGCCCCTCTGCAGCAACGCTCCAGAGGCTCCTTGATCGTCCTTACGACCACCCAAGGCCAAAAGCTGGCACGCATCATCTGTAGCGCCTGTAGAGCAGCGCAGCTGACGCCAGGCTTGGAGCATGGCCTTGGCCAGATCAATGGGCAGCAGATCCGCTTCCACCTGAACCAACCAGTGGGGGTGGCTAAGTGCCTGAACATGGAAATCGGTGGATAGGTGCGCAACAAGCCCCGCCGCCAGATCGGCGGAATTGAGGGCTTTCAGGCTTTCGGAAGCCACCTGAAGGTTGTGGGAGAGCAAAAAGCGTGTCATGTCCTGATCTTGTTAAGCCCACCATAGGATCGCAGCGGCTATCCCTGATAATTTGTCCAATAGGAGGGAACCTTGTCTGCCGAGCTGTCCGCTACCCCCGCATCTGGGATCCAGCAACTGAGCGTCGAAGAAGCCAACATTCTGGCTACAGAGCTGCGTTCCCAACTTCGTCAGGGGTTAGTTCCTTCATCCGACACCCCAGCAATTGAGCGCATGGTGGCTGGTCTCGGCGATACCAGGGGCTTGATGCGGCTCACCTTTGCCGAAAGCCTTGGAGCAGTGGGTGCTGCAGCGGTGCCAACACTCTGCCGTGCATTGCAGTCTCACGACAACGTCACCGTTCGACGTGCTGCAGCTAAGACTCTGACCCTGATTGCAGATCCAGCTGCCTTGCCCGTCTTACTCGAAACCCTGCTCTCAGATTCGGATCCCGTTGTGCAGGGATCAGCGGTCGGAGCGATGGCTGCAGTCGGCGAGCAAGCTCTCGATCCACTCCTCTCAGTGCTGGTTCATCCAAAAGCTTCGGCCATGCAGCAGGGGCTGGCCAGCTGGGGGATTGCTTTTATCGGCGCCAAGGCGCCCGAAGCGCTTCGCCAAGCAGCCAGCTCTCCTGATGCCAGGATAAGAGCGGCAGCAATAGCAGCTCTCGGCGAACAGATCCAGGCTCTGGGGGATGACGAGGCGAGGCAGCTGCTGCTAACCGCGCTGGGTGACCTGGACTCCGAAGTGCGGGCAGAAGCTGCAACGCTGATGGGGAAGTTGCAGGAGCCAGAATGGGCCTGTCCGCGCCTGCTCCCCCTGCTCACCGACTCGGAAGAACAGGTTCGCAAAAACGCTGCTCTATCGCTGATGAAGCTAGGAGCCAGGGATGCATTGCCTACATTACAAGCAAGTGTGGAACAGGAAGTACAACCTGGAGTCAGATTAGTGCTCGAACTAGCAATCAGTCAGCTGAGCAAGTGAGGATGCTTATCGTCCCGCGTCAGCCCGGCTGAGGTTGACGCGCTTGCAGGTCACTTATTCGAGCTAGGGCTGATTCAAGGGTCTCTCGCACATAACTATCTACCTGTGGTTGATGCTGCAGATCCTTAAGAATCGGTTCGATTGCAGGATCATCAATCTGGGCGAGTGCATTGACAGCAGCTACCGCTTGGGCTGGATTATCTCCACCCACCACTCTTAGCAACAGCGGCACCGCCTGCCCACCAACCTGCCCAAGGGCCATCACCGAAGCAACAGCCACAACGGGTGAGTCGTCGCTGAGTGCCTCCTCAAGAGCCCGCATCGCTGTCTCGGGGAAATGGATACCAGGCTGGTTTGAAGCCACCTGGGCATAGGCCTTCACGCAGCTGGCGCGGATAGTGCTGTCCGTGCTAGCCATAAGAAGATCCGCCAAGGGCAGCAAGGCTGCCGCACCAAAGGCGCCAATACCACGAACAGAAGCCCTGCGTAAAGCTATATCCGGTTGGGCCAACAGACCAAGCAGGCGAGGAAGAGCTTGCTGAGGCCAATCCCTGACCATAGCCATAAAAGCCTGGCTTTGAATATAAGGATTAGGGTGGGCAAGATCATCAAACAAGATATCTAATGCGTCCATTTCCATCGAGGAGAGGGGGTAGGCGAGGGCTGATTTTCTCACAAAAAAGGAGGCCCGAAGGCCTCCCTGGTTTGTCCTCAACAATTAATCAGAAACTGATCAGGAGAGGGCGTTGATGGCGTAATCAAGGTACGACTTCAACTCGTTGAGAGCCTGGGGGCTCATGTCACGAGGGGCGCAAGCCCGATCGCGGGTGAATGTGAGCGCTTCCACGTAAGCAGCGGTAGGCAGACGCAGGGTGCGGTACACCTCACGGGCTCCGGCAACGCCCCACTCATCGAGAGGGCCGGTGCCGCCCACAACCAGGCAGTAGTTGATCAGACGCAGATAGTGAGCGATGTCGCGGTAGCACTTGTCCACCTTGACCTGGTTCTCACCAGCTTCGCCGACTTGCTTGAGGTAGGGGTACTTGCTGAAGCAAGCGTCACCAGCCTCCTTGGTCACTTTGTCCAGACCGGCAGCCAGCTTTTCAGCAGCTTCAAGACGAGCAGTAGCTCGCTGAATGTTGCCCTGAACAGCTTCCAGGTCGTTCTGGGAGGGGAAGCGACCAGCGGCATCAGCGGCGGTCACAACAGTGGTCACAACAGACTTCATCGTGAAGATCCTCGTTTAATTGAGTTGGAGTGGTTTAAAAAAAGCAATCTCTTCGGATGAATCAGCTGAGGCCGCTGATCACACGGTCAAAGTAGGTAGCAGCTTCTGCCACTAGAGCGGAGCAGTCGCCCTGAGTGGTTTCCATCTTGCGGAAACGGGTTTCCACAGGGTTGGTGCCGCTGGTGTTTGTCTCGTTGATGTGAGCTGTGGAAGCAGCCTTCATGATGGCCACAGCGCGGGCGGCAGACTGAAGGGGAACGCCCAGAGCGATGTAGGTCTCCTTGAGGCCGTTCAGGCAGCGGTCGTCCAAAACCGAGGCATCGCCTGCCAGCAGCGCGTAGCTGACGTAGCGAAGCACAATTTCGCCGTCGCGTAGGCAGGCGGCCATGCGGCGGTTGGGATAGCAGTTGCCACCAGCCTGGATCAGGCCAGTGTTTTCGCAGATCATGCCGGTGACTGCATCTGAAACGATGCAGGAGGCATTACTGGTGATGGCGTTAACAGCGTCTAGACGCTTATTTCCCTCAGTAACATAGTTACGGAGAGCAGCGAGCTCACCGCCTCCAATTGGGGCAGTCTTCGAATCTGCGCTGACGACAGCGCGTGAAAAGGCGTCGAGCATGGGAAAGGGACCAGGGGTGCTTGTGCTCAGCCAGTTGACAGCCAGTGAAGATCGTTAGATCTGTTTAGGTCTGCATGGCTTAGCTGCCTCTCGGGGAAGGCGTAAGGGGAAACTACGGTCATCTCCCGCCTCAGGACCCCGATCAAAGCAATCATGCAAACTTTCGTCACCCATCGCGGTCGGACTTAAAAAGGCAACGCTGGCAAAGGGTTTTGGCAAGGGGAAGGGCGGACTCCCACCCAATTGCGCCACAAAGCGCCGGTAGATTTATCTTTTCTTCCATTTTCACCATGAATGCAGCCTTTTGCAGCTGCTCTTGCCCTG
This sequence comes from Cyanobium sp. Alchichica 3B3-8F6, assembly GCF_024346435.1. Lineage (NCBI taxonomy): Bacteria > Bacillati > Cyanobacteriota > Cyanophyceae > Synechococcales > Prochlorococcaceae > Cyanobium > Cyanobium sp. Alchichica 3B3-8F6. The sequence continues at coordinate 39,813 of NZ_JAGQCZ010000011.1, forward strand.
ATGGATGGCCTGGTGGACCTCAGCGGGTATCAGGGCAAATCGGGGCTGCGGCTGCTACCGGCCGGAGGCGCTGGGGCCCCGAGTGATGCGACTCCAGGAGACCCTGTGGGAGGCCAGCGACCATCGCTGCGGCAAACGCCTGGCGGCGGTGTTGCCCACGCTTGTGGTGGCAATTGAAACCATGGTCACCTGGAGATTCGACCGGTTCTCAAGGCATTGCTGCTGCAGTGGAGCCCGGGTGCAGCGCATGTTGGGGCGCCGCCGGCTACAAAGAGCCCAGCCGCTGAAGCGGCTTTGCCAGCTTGATGCCGCTCTGCGCCTGTTCACCAACATCGTCCAAACATCGGCCAAGCGAATCCCATTTGAGGAGGCTGACCTTTGGAATGCCGGTGCCCACGACGCCGCCATGACGAACCACTCACCTCGGCCGCCCTGCTGAGGACGATCCGCCACAACCAAGCAGCCCTGGTGAACGGCGCAGCCGGTTTGGTGAATCGCAGCGGTCGACTGCGTATGCTGACCTTCGCGCTACGCAACCCATGTCCGACGGCACCACCGCTCGCGCCGACACGTCTGCACTCAACGCATCCGATCCGAGTCGGCAGGAGTTGCAGGAGTCGATTGATCAGCTGGCGGCCTACCGCGATCGACTGATCAAAGATGTGATCGGCATGGGGCAAAGACTGAAGCTCCCTCAGAAGCAAGTGGAATTCACCCTGGCTCAGCATCCCGAGCTGCAGAAGCTAGAAGCAATTCTGGCTCAACTTGAGTCCCAGAAGTCCGAGCAGGACTAACCCCTATCCCCCTCACACGCCCGTGGCACCCGTGGACCCAGCCCGAACGATGGACCAGTTCTTGGCGGCCAGTCGAGGGTCCTGGCTGACGCGACGGGCTGTGCACCACCTCGACCACCAAGATGATGAATTCGGCGATTCCAATCTTGTTATCGAGCCCTTCTCCGCTGGGGATCCAGCCGTCACACAGATATGCCTAGCTCTCAATATCAACCCTCACTTAGCAGCAGGAGGGGCTCGTTTCTGGTGGGAAAGCAATCTAAAGCCCCTAGCCAGAACAGAAGATCAAGCGGCAGTATTAATAGATATCCCTCTCGCAGCAGATCCCTCTCAGGGTTTCCTCGTCCGTGACAAGGGCTACGTGGAGAAGCAGCCCGTCCTCAGTCAATACACCTTTTCCACCGATGGCGTCATGACCGTTACCACGCGCTACGACAGCAATGTCGGCACGGAGCGCTGCTGGTTCGTCACGGATCAGGTGCGAATGCGGGTGAGCTCAGTGCAGTGTCTCGATGGTGTGTCGATGACCACCTACTGCACGGAGCTTCGTTGCCCCTCCGACGCAACTCTGCAGTCGCTTCGGGAAAGCGCCGATTCCATGGCCGCCGGTTTCCGTTAACCCACCCTGCTCCTGAGCGCTCCGAGATGTTTGACCCTTTTTTGCAAGAGCTCAATAGCAGGCTGGAAAGGTCTGGAGCGCAGCCCATTGCCCCACCCGATGGGCTAGCTGAATGTCGCTCCCCGAAGAGGCAGAGCGTGATCCAAAGCTGGCTCTGGCAGGTGCCTGGGTTCCGACGCTGGCGGGTGACCAGGATGGACGCGGGGGACAGCCTGCAAGTGTTGAATTCGGTGGCCTATCCCGAATACAACAACGATCAGCCCCTGATGGGAATCGATCTCCTTTGGTTCGGCACCCGCGGCAAGCTGGTCGCAGTGCTTGATTTTCAGCCACTACTGCAGGATCAAAATTATCTTGACACCTATTATCGAGGCCTAAAAGAACTTATTTCTCGCCACCCGGATCTTCACGGTGCTGAGGCCATGCGCTCATTTGATCCAAACCAATATTTCTCGCCATGGCTGCTGTTCTGCCGTGGAGGAGCTGAGGAGGCGCAGGAATCGTTGCCCAGAGCTTTCACTGCCTTTCTCGACTGCTACTGGCAGCTCAGCGCCGAAGCCGGCCAACGCACTTCCATTGTTACAGCAGAAAAGGTGAAAACCCTGCAGGAGGCATACGATGTCTATAGCGCCGAAAGAGATCCGGCTCACGGCCTGTTTAGCAGCCACTTCGGCAAGGCTTGGTCGGATCGCTTTCTGCACGAGTTCCTCTTCCCATCTAGCCCGCAGCAATGACAGCACCGCAAAGCTGCAGCCTTAACCAGGTCAGAATCCCCGGTTGGCGTTGGCAGCCCTTTCTTGATCATGCAGTCAAAATGCTTCAGGCATTGGAGCCAGCCGCCTACCCCGTGCCGGAGCAGTTTCTGCAAAAAACCGGATCCACCGGTTCGAAGGCACAGCCGGTAGTTGTGCAAACTGCAACCTGGGCCTGTCAAACCAACAAGCTTCGCCAGGTGAGGGCCGCTTGCGTGGAGGCGGGGCCAGCAGCGTCCGTGCTGAACCTAGTCATCAATCCCAACTGCCGCTTTGATCTGCCTTTCTTCGGAGCCGATTTGGTCACGCTGCCCTCAGGCCATCTGCTAGCCCTTGACCTGCAGCCGGTTGACCGCAGCGATTCCCTCCATACCCAACCTGTCTGGGATCGCTTGCTCCCAATTTTTAACAGCTGGAAACCTCACTTACCCGATGGCGGGCCCATTCCTGCTGAGGCAGAACCTTACTTTTCGCCTGCATTTCTCTGGACCCGTCTGCCTTTGGGCGTAGCCTCCGATGAGCTGATCAGCACCGTTATATTTCAAGCCTTTGCTGAGTATTTAAAGCTTTATTTACAGCTCGTGGATGAAGCGCCCCCCGTAGCAGACGATCGCTCAGCGATATTGCTCAATGGCCAAAGGCGCTACACCAGCTACCGGGCAGAGAAAGATCCAGCAAGGGGGATGCTCAGCCGCTTTCACGGTGCAGAGTGGACCGAGACATATATTCATGAGGTGTTGTTTGATCTGGACAGACACTATCCCTAGCAAAAAGGAGATCAAAGCAGACCTATGGCATGAAGAGGCCCACTTCCACTGATCAGCTCCACTAGAAAAGCGGAGAATCCGACCATAGCTAAGCGGCCATTCCACACTTCTGAGCTGTTGTTCCAGCCCCAAGCCCACTTGTCTTGGGGGTAGAGCTTCACAGTGCTGGGCAAAGCCGCCGCCTGGTCAAGATTCACTTCGGGTCCATCCAGGGCCTGCTGGACGAGTCGCGCAAGCCCCTGGATGAACGCAGGGTTGGTGTCAAGCGCCGGCACACGCCGAAAGTTGGTGATGCCCGATTCGAAAGCCAGCTTGCGATACTCGATGTCGACCTCTTCGAGGGTCTCGATGTGCTCGCTCACAAAACTGATCGGCACAACTACCAGATCCTTCACACCCTGCCGTCCTAGCTCCTCCAATGCCTCGTCGGTGTAGGGCTGGAGCCACTCCACAGGGCCCACCCGGCTCTGGTAAGCGAGGGTGAAAGAGTTGCTGTGGCCCAATGTGGCCTCCAACTTCTCAATGATCAACCGGGCGCAGGTTTCGATCTCCCCTTGGTAGGGATCGCCCGCTTCCTCCACGTAGCTTTTAGGAACACCGTGGGCACTGAAGAACACGTGGGCGGTATCTGGATCTGGGCAGGCCTGGATCTCGCGGGCGATCAGCCCGGCCATGGCGTCGATATAGCCCAGGTCATCGTGGTAGCTGCGGATGCATCGAATCGGCAACGCTGCGAAGACAGGATCAGCCTGACGAAGACGCTGAAGCTCCCTGAAACTGGAACCGCTGGTGCTAATCGAGAAATGGGGATAAAGAGGCAGCACCACCACCTCATCCACAGCGTCGGCTTTAATATCTGCCACCGCCGATTCGGTGAAGGGGTGCCAGTAGCGCATCGCCACGTAGCTGGTGGCCTCGATCCCAAGCAGACGCAGGGCACTCTGCAGCTCCCGCGCCTGCTGCTCAGTGATTCGCCGCAGTGGCGAGCCCCCGCCGATAGAGCGATAAGCCTCCTGCGACTTTCTCGCCCGCAGACTGCTGATCAGCCAAGCCAGAGGTTTCTGCAGAGCTGGGTTGGGTAGCCGGATGATCTCGGGGTCCGAGAACAGGTTGTAGAGAAAAGGGCCGACATCCTGGATGCGCTCCGGACCCCCGAGGTTCAGCAGGAGAACACCTACCTTGGACATGGCTTGGCGATCATGAGGCAGCACATCACCATAGGCCAACAAACGCTTGCAGCTGCACTCGCTCGATTGATTAAGAAATATTTAGGGTCGGCCTTGGCAGCGAAGTGGATTAAGGCACACCCCAGCCCCAAGGATCTTTCGCCAGCGGATAATGGCCTGAGAGCCCCATAAACTTTTCGCCTCGGACCTCTGATCACGAAACAACGATTCTGGAAAACCCGACTACCAAACTAAAGACAATGGAAGATTTAGACATCCACGCCAAAGCCGCAGCTGATCGCCAATGGAACCTCATGCGCGCCAGCTTTGATGGCGACTGGCAAGGAACAACCACCTGGTACGGCCGCAACAGCGACGGCATGAATATGAAGCAGGGCACCGTCAACCCGGAGGCCTCGCATTACGCCATCCGCTTCTCGGATGCGCATACGGGTGAATGGCATGGAACAGGCCTTCGATTCGCACCGGGTGGAGAACGCCGCTTCCCCCTATATCGGCACAACTACAACCTCAGCCACAACTGCTGGCATTTTCCGCAGACTGCAGGTCAGTCGAGCCTGCAAATGGCAGGCAGCTGCACGCGTGCTGGGCATGAAGTGAACTTCTTCAGCGGCCGCAGTCGTTCGATGCTGGTTGCGCTTTACCAGCAACAACCGGATGGAGAGATGCTGCTGGACTCAATCGCCGCCACACCCTTCCGCTGCCAACGCACTAGTCCTGACCCGGAACGCGCTCAGTTTCAATCGTTGGAGGCGGTATTCGAGACCGTCTTTGGCTGGCAAGGAGTGGAATCAGTGATCAGACCCGGATTCAGTTCTAGAATTGCGATTTCAAAACAGCGGTTGGCGCCATTCTGTAGCGAATGGTTTATTAAGAATGAAGCAAATGGGCTATTTGAAGATAATTTAATCTGCAGCCTTCCTGAGAGTTTGCCAAAGCAATCATTTGACCTCCACTTCGGCTGCGTACTAGATCGTCAAAGCTTTGTGCATCTGACAATGGAGTTCGATGCCAATTACAATCTACTGGCCTGGATAGAACGTCGCTATCAGCCCACCATGCATGGATGAGAAAGGCTGAAGCCAAGCTGCTTAAGCTTCTCATTACTCACCCGCGCATTAAGGATTCGATCGCTGGTGTCTCTGGTCAACCACTTTGCCAGTGGCAGGCCAGCGCGCTCGCACAACCGATCTGTGAGCTCCTGACCGTTGTACTGGGTGTCATTGACCAGGTTATATGTGTCATTCAGGCCTTGGTCAAAGGCGAATTTGATACCTCGAACGATGTCATCGCGGTGAATCCAGCACGGCACATTCAAGCCATTACGCTGCACTAAGCTGCCAGCTGCACTAAGCAACATGCCCGGAATATCGCGTCCAGGCCCATATATGCCACCGAGGCGCAACACGCAGACCTTGATCGATTCGGTGCGGACCGACGCAATCATCTGCTCTGCCCTCACGAGCACGGAGTTCACTGGATGATTTGAATCAGTTGGATCGCTCTCACGTGTGAGCGCTCCCTGCCGGTTGCCATACACGCCACAGCTGCTCAGGTGAACAAGTTGCAGTGGCGAGCTGACAGGCCGACGGCTAAGCGTTTCGATCAGCCGTTGCAGGCCGCCAAGAAAGGTCTGCTCGTATTGGTTCAGCTCAACACTGGAACTCTTTGACGGAGCGAAGGACACCAAGATGCCGTCGAGATCTGCCGCGAAGTCCAGGCTGCTGGAGGGATCCGTTGAATCAAAAACCAACGGATTCTCGACTAGGTCAGCCAGCTCTGCCAAGCGTTCACGCCGGGTTGTGGTGCCCCAGAGTGCATGCCCTTCCTGCTTCCAGGATTTGGCAACCGCTTCGCCTACGTAGCCACAACCCAGGATTGCGCGACGCTCGCCCGAGGGCAGGATCGGGCGCTCTTGGAGAGACAGCAACTGATAAAGCGAGGCCAGATCAGGGGTAGAAGTCATCCCGCGAAGCCAAATCGTGAAGTTTTGCAACCCTAGGCCTGCCGGATGGGGGGTTGCGTTGTCATCGCTACGGATGACGCTCCCTGAGCCCTACTCGGTTCCTATGGCAACCTGAGCTGTCGCCGTAAGCCCATGCCCGTCTATTGCGTTGAAGTGCCTGGGCTACCGCCACTTTCCGTCACTTGCGCCGGCTGCAGCGGAGATGCTTTGCAACTGGCACTGCGGGAGCAGGGACTGGACAACTTCCGTGTGGAGCGGCGCAGCAAGGATGGTCGCCAGTGGTGGTTTCAGGCCAACTTCAAGCCAGGCACCATCGACCCGGCCACCACTGGAGGCCTCACCCGGCTGGTGAGCGTTGATTTAATCGAGGACTGATGGGTCCGGTCCAACCGCCGCCAAGCCTCAGGCCGCCGCCACTTCCGTGCTGCCAGCGCGCTGACGGCGGGTGAGGAAGCCGAACAACACCTTGCCGATGGCGGCGATCAGGTTGCCCTCCAGCTCCTGGAACATCGTCATGTTGAGGTGGAAGGCGTGGTTCGCCTCCTCGACAATGCGATCGGCCATGACCTGGTCGATCGGCAGGGCATCCAGGGTGGCGCGGTAGTTGGTCTTGAAGGCCTTCTCGTCGGGGATCGCGACGAATTCGTAGAAGCGCAGGCCGTCGTGTTCACCCAGGTTCATCGCCTTCTGGGCGATGTTCTTGAGGATCTGGCCGCCGGAGAGATCGCCGATGTAGCGGGTGTAGTGGTGGCCCACCAGCAGCTCCGGACACTCCCGCGCCACCTGGTGCAGGCGCTCGACGTACTGCTGGGCTCCAGGGGTGGGCTTGACTGCGCTGCGCCAATCCGGGCCGAAATAGAAGGCCAGATCCTGCTCAAGGCTCTCGCGACGGTTGAGCTCGACAAAAGCCACCGGACCCACCACCGGGTGGTCCTTGAGCTTGCCGAACTCCTCCTCCATCGCTGAATACACGAAATAGAGGTCGGCCACCAAGGTGCGGTAGCTGGCTTTGTCCACCACCCCCTTGAGGAAGCAGCTCACGAAGCCGGTGTTCTCCGCCATCGTGTGGGCTTTTTTGGTGCCTTCACGCAGTTGGGAGGCGAGCGCAACAGCCATAGGTGCCAGTCTGAGGAACAGGTCTATGGGCAGCAACTTAGAGGGGGCGCCCTGGATTGGTTTGCCCCTTTGCGAAGAGTTCACGACCTTAGTAATTGGCCCGCCATGAGCATTAGTACTGCGGCTAGCTCTCACTCATTCAGAGCCAGCCCTCAGCGGACCTGCCGGAATCATGCCCAAGCTGAAATTTGGAACCAGCCCTGGGCTGGCAACATCACTAGGTGTCCGCGTCACGCAACAGCACCCATGGCCGAAGCCGACGCCAGGCCCCCCCAAGCAGGCGAACCCATCAGTGAGCAGGAAGCCCTGCGCCGGCTCCGCCAGAGCGAAGACTCCTCCCAGCAGTACTACGGAGCCTGGTGGCTAGGCCGGATGCGCAGCCAGCACCCGGAGGCGGTGCCCCTGTTGCAACAAGCCCTACGCCAGCGCCGGCCCAGGGATAGCGGGGCCGGCGTTGAGGAGAACGCAGTAGCCCGCAATGCCGCCCGCGCCCTCGGCAAACTGGCTCCAGCAGCGCAAGCGGCCATCCCCGACCTACTCGACACCCTGCAGGATGCCGACGACAAATTGCGAGAAGCAGCAGCCCGGGCCCTAGGCGAACTCGCTGCGAGCGAGGCCATTGAGGCTCTCTGCCAGAGGCTAGCCAGCGGCCCCACCGTGGCCGGCGCCCAGCAGGCCAACAGCACCCGTCTAGTGGAACCCTGTGAAGCCCTCCTGAAAGCCCTGGGCGACATCGGTGTCAACGAGCCGCGGGTGCTGGCCGTGGTGAAACCCTTTCTTGCCCACGAGCGCCCCGTGATCCGCAGCGCTGCGGCGCGCACCCTGCTGCAATTGAGCGGTGAGGCGTGCTGGGGGGAACTGCTTGTGGACCTACTTGACCATCCCCAGCTGCCGGTGCGTCGTGCAGCCCTGATGGATCTAGGCACCGCCGGCTGGCGGCCCGGATTCAAAGCCATTGCCGCCACCCGGGCAGAGAACAGTCTGAAATTGATGGCCCTGCGGGGGCTGGTGGAACAGGGCAATGGCGACCCCGGCGACGAAGCCCTGCTGGCCTGCATGGACCTTTTGCTATGAGCCAGGTTTCACCGGTGGCAGCCCGAATTGCAGCCCTGCAACAGGCCGGCAGCGCCCTGGCCCTACTGCAAGCCACCCAGGAACTGGCCAGCTGCGCCGATGCCAGCGCAGCCCCAGTCCTGGTGGAGGTGTTGGGCTTCAACAACCCCGGCGCGGCAGTAGCCGCCGTGAACGGGCTGATCAGCCTGGGGACAGCAGCCGTGGAGGCCCTGTTGCAGCTCGACCCTGACAACTACGGAGCCCGGGCCTGGGCAGTGCGCGCCCTCGCCGGCATCGGCGATGTGCGCGGGCTAGAGCTGCTGCTAGATGCCCTCGGCAGCGATGTGGCCGCCAGTGTGCGCCGAGCCGCGGCCAAAGGTCTGGGCCAGCTGCAGCTGGGCGCCCTGGCTGAAGCAGAGCAGCACCAGGTGCGCCAGCGCTGCCTGGCGGCCCTGCTGGCCGCCACGGCCGATGGTGAATGGGTCGTGCGCTACGCGGTGGCCGTAGGACTGGAGTCCCTCGCCGAGGGGCTTTCCCCAGACGCCACAGAGTTGCAGCAGGCCCGCAATGGGTTGGTCACACTCAGCGAAGCAACCGAAGACACCCCCCCGGTGGTTCAGCGGCGCGCGAAGTTGGCACTGTCGCGCCTGGAGCCCCAATGAAGCGAGTGCTGTTCGTCTGCCTGGGGAACATCTGCCGCTCCCCCGCCGCTGAGGGGGTGTTCCTACACCAACTAACCCAGGCGGGAGCAGCAGACCGCTTCCTAGTGGATTCAGCCGGAACGGGGGGCTGGCATGTGGGCAAGGCCGCTGATCCACGCATGCGCGCAGCCGCCAGCCAGCGCGGAATAGCCCTCACCAGCCGGGCCCGCCAGCTGGAGCTCAGCGACCTGGACCGCTTTGATCACATCCTCACCATGGATGCCGCCAACCTTGCCCACGTGCAGGCCCTGGCACGGGAAGGCCGCTCCTGCGCTGCAGCGGGCGCTCACGGGCAGCAGGCCCGCATCGAGCCCCTGGTGGGCTACTGCAGCCGCTTTGACGCCCACGAGGTGCCCGACCCCTATTACGGCGGCGAAGAGGGGTTTGAGCAGGTGCTCGATCTGCTGGAGGATGCCTGCACTGGATTGCTGCAGGCCCTAGACCGCTAAGCCGCCGGCGTTGGCCAGGCCTCTTCCGGCACCCGCTCCCGGAAACGATCCACCAGGGCCTGGATCACCGCCTCGATGGCCATGCCGTCGGTCACCAGCTCCACCGCATCGTCGGCCTGCCGCAGCGGGGCCACCTCCCGGCTGGAATCGAGGTGGTCGCGCTCGGCGATCTGGGCTTCGAGCTCGGCCAGGGGAGGCACCGCAAAGCCCCGCTGCTCCAGATCCAGGGCACGACGACGGGCTCGCTCGGCCACCGTGGCCGTCAGAAAGACCTTGAGTTCCGCATCGGGGAACACGGCCGTACCGATGTCCCGGCCCTCGGCCACCAGCCCCCCCTGGCGCCCCATCGCCTGCTGCTGGGCGGTGAGCGCCTGGCGCACGCAACCATGGGCCGCCACCACCGATACCTGAGCAGTGACCTCCGGGCTGCGAATGGCCGCGGTGACGTCGTGGCCGTTGATGCTCACCTGCTGCTCGCCACCGGAGCCGGAGCGCAGCTGCAGATTGAGATCCACCAGCAGCGGCTCGACTGCGGCCGCATCAGCCGGGTCGGCGCCCTGGTGCTGCACCCACCAGGTGAGAGCCCGGTACATCGCGCCTGTATCGAGGTAGATCAACCCCAGCCGCTTGGCGAATGCCCGGGTGACGGTGCTCTTGCCCGCCCCCGCCGGTCCATCAATGGCAACGATCGGCTGGCGAGACATCAGAAACACGTGATCGATCAGGCGGCTGGGGCCGCAGTGCACCGCCGCGGCCAGCAGAGACAGGCCCTGCACCTGCGGCGACGGCTCCAGGCTATGGGCAGCCACCAGTTCCACATAATCCACCAGCAGCCCCGCCGCCTCGAGCTGGCGAGACAAGCGGGCCGTCACGTCCCCGGCCTGACAACGGCCGGCCGCCACCTCGTCGGCGAACGCGGCCAAAGCTGCCGGCAGGGCCGCGGCCTGCTGACGCTGGGGGGGAGAGAGGCGACGGTTGCGGGAGCTGCAGGCCAGACCGTCGGCCTCGCGCACGGTGGCGCAGCCCTGAATCCGCAGCGATAGGCCCAGATCCGCCACCACCCGGCGCAGGATCACCAGCTGCTGCCAGTCCTTCTCGCCAAGCCACAACCGGTCGGGTCGCACCAGGGTCAGCAGGCGCACCACCACGGTGGCCACCCCCTCAAAATGCTCCGGACGGCTGCGGCCACACAACACCTGGCGCAGGGCCAGCGGCGGGCTGATCCGGGTCAATCCAGCCTCTCCCTGGGGATAAATCTCGGCCACGCTCGGGGCAAATAACGCCGTGGCGCCTGCGGCAGCGGCCAACGCGATGTCGGTACTGAGGTCGCGCGGGTAGGCGTCGAGATCTTCGCCGGGGCCGAACTGAAGCGGATTGACAAACACGCTCACCAGCACGGGGGAGATAGCACCACCCCAAGGCTCCGCCGCCCGCCGGATCAGCTGCTGGTGCCCCGCATGCAGAGCCCCCATCGTGGGAACAAACTGCACCGAACCGGCCTGCTCGTGCCGCCAGGCGCGCAAATCGTCTCGGGTGTGGAGCAACTGCACGGGAAGACAGCGGGCCGGCAACACAAAGCCCATCCGCCAGATTGGCGGATGGGCTGGAGGAGAGCTGCCGAGCAGCTCAGATCACTGGAGCACTTCCAGTCGCACTGGAGCAAGTCCACTGGAGACCAGACCCACTTCCTGGGCAGCGCCATGGCCCAGGTCGATCACCCGATTGCCCACAAAAGGCCCTCGATCGTTGATGCGCACCACCGTGTTGCGCCCGTTGTTGAGGTTGGTGACCCGAACCCGGGTGCCGAAGGGCAAGGTGCGATGGGCCGCGGTGAGGGTGCCAGGGCGATAGGTTTCGCCGTTGGCGGTGCGGTTGCCAAAGAAGCCAGGGCCATACCAGCTGGCGGTGCCCTGGCTCACCTGCACAACCCGGGGTGCTGGCTTCGGGGCCGGAGCAATAGGGGTGGAGGGAGCCTGCTTGATCAGTGTCTCCGGAGGGACGGATTCGCTGTCGGCCTCACGAATGGCGACGTCATTGCTGGGTCCTTGGATCTCTGAGCTCGGCGTAGCCACGGCAACGGCATCGTTGGTGGTGGCTGCGCGGCTGGATTCGGCGATGGCGGGAACCAAGGCACTACCAGAGAGAAGCAGGGCAAGGGCCCCAAGGGAGAAAGTGCGACGCATAACAAACGAAACCCGCTGCAGGAGCAGCAATCACCAGCCGAAAACAAATGCTTTACGGCCAATCGGTGATTCGTCAGCGTTGGATTTGATCTCAAACTGAATGGAGTTGAGATGCAAATTCGCGTTCGGAGTTCCTATCGGGAATTGACTACGACGCAAAGCTAACGGCCGTCGCTGGCGGTTTCGGTCAAAAACGACACCCCAAGAACCGATCAGAATTTGTCATCAAATCCCCCAGCGCAGGCCCTAACAGGGCTGAGCCACCGCCAGCAAGCCACCCCGGCATCAGCGACCCAAATGACAGACATCAGCGCAGCTAATCGCCGCATGTGCCAATCTGTCAATCGTCCATCAGCTGGGCGTGGTCGGTCGCCCGCTGACGGCGGACGGCTGGCGTTGGAGGATCAGGTGGCAGCACCTGATGGACTTCGACGGGATGGACTACCGCACTGCCGGCGTGGACGTGGTCGCAGGCCGGGCGTTTGTGGATCGGATCCGCGCCAGCGTGGAAGCCACCCACCGCCCAGAAGTGGTGGGTGGTCTTGGCGGGTTCGGTGGCTTCTGCCGACTGCCGGCAGGCCTGCGGGAGCCCCTGCTGGTGGCGGGCACCGACGGGGTCGGCACCAAGCTCGAACTGGCCCAGGCCCACGGCCGTCACCACGACGTGGGCATCGACCTGGTGGCGATGTGCGTCAACGACGTGATCACCAGTGGGGCAGAACCCCTGTTCTTCCTCGACTACATCGCCACCGGCAAACTCAGCCCTGAGGCCATGGCCGAGGTGGTGCAAGGCATCGCCGAGGGCTGCCGGCAAAGCGGCTGCGCACTCCTGGGCGGGGAAACCGCAGAGATGCCCGGTTTCTATGGCCCAGGCCGCTACGACCTGGCGGGCTTCTGCGTGGCCGTGGTGGAGGCCAGCGCAGTGATCGATGGCCGCGCCGTGGTTGCCGGCGACCGCATCGTGGCGGTGGCGAGCAGTGGTGTGCACAGCAATGGATTCAGCCTGGTGCGTCGGATCCTCGACACCCAGGCGGTGGACGAACGCACCCCGTTGCCAGGTAGCGATCAGCCCCTGATTCAAGCCCTGCTCACCCCCACCCGCCTCTACGGAGCCCTGGTGAAAGCCCTCCTGACCAACGGCCTGCCGATCCACGGCATGGCCCACATCACCGGGGGCGGCCTGCCGGAAAACCTGCCCCGCTGCCTCCCGGCTGGCGTGCATGGCGTGATCGACCCCAACAGCTGGCAGCGCCCCCCCCTGTTCAGCTGGCTGCAGGAGGCCGGCGAGGTGCCGGAGGCGGATCTCTGGAACACCTTCAATCTGGGGGTGGGCTTCTGCCTGGTGCTGCCTGCCTCCGCCGTATCCGAGGCCCTCGCCGTCTGCCAGCAAGCCGGCTACACCGCCTGGGAACTGGGTGAGGTGGCCAGCGGCAGTGCTGGCGCCCAACCCCTGGCGGGCTTGCCTTACGGAGATTGAGCGGCGCCCAAGCCGCTGCTGGCAAATTGCTTCACGTTGGAGGCCAAGGGCCGGCCAGGTCAACGCTGCTGCCTAGGGTGCTGACCTCGAACCGTCACCATCCCTGATATGCAGGTTGGTGGCCGAGCAGAACGAAGACAAATCAGGAGAGGCGTCATGACGCAATCAGTAGGTTCACCACTTGGTTCACCGCTTGGTTCACCGCTTGGTTCACCAGGTTCACCACAACGCCTAACCGGACAACGTTTAACCGGATCTGGCCCTGCCGGCCCGGGAGTTTCAAGCGGGCTAGGCCAGGGATCCCTGGGCTCCGGCCAGCGCCTCACCCGCCGCCGCAGTTCCGCCGGCCCCGTTCCCCCAAGCCGCCCCCTGCGACCGCGCGATCCAGTGCCGGCCCCCCAGCGGGGAGGCATACGGCCCACCTTCCTCACCCTGCGGGATCACGGCAAGGTGTACGTGGCCGACCTGCCTCGGCTCTCCGACGGCCAGCTGGCCCACGTGGCCAAAGAGACGCGTGAGGTGCTCGAAAGCCTCGGTCGCCGGTTGGAGGAGCTCGATGCCCAGCCGTTCCTCTCCCAGGCCGAGCAAGACACCCGCATCCGGGCCTCCACCAAGCGGGACGTGACCGAGCGCTTCATTCGCTCGATTGAGGACGAACTGCAGCTCCGGCGTAACAACCCGGCCCTGCGGGCCGCTGCCGGGGAGTCCCTGGCCCGGGCATTTCTTGAGCTGGCCCGCCACCGGCTGCCCGGCGCCACCTTCGACTCCCTGCTGCAGGAGGCGCTCGCCGCCTGTGGACCGGAAGCGGCTGCGGCCGAAGCCGAAGCCCACGGCGACCCAGGCGCCAATCCTGTGGTGCCGCTGGTGCGCCCCCAGGCGATGCCCGTGGTGCTCACCCTCGATCCAACCGCCCAAGCCGGCTAAGCGCTCTGGAAGGGGTTGGCTGGCATGCCGACCTCCAGCCCCAGGGCCAGGTCGTCGAGGCGTTCACGCTCCTCGGCAGACAGTGACCAAGTGAGCGCAGCTGCCGCATCGTCCACCTGGTCGGGGCGGCGCAGGCCGGGGATCGGCATGGCGCCGTGGGCCCGACACCAGTTGAGGGCCACGGCAGACAAGCTGGCAGCATGGCTGGCGGCGATTCGGCCCATTTCTGCCTGGAGCTCCACCAGGGCCGGGCCGAGACGGCGAAACAGGGCGCCCCGGGGGCCAATCGGCCAGCTCTGGGCCTGCAGCGGCCGGGCCAACAACCCCAAGGCCAGGGGGCTATAGGCGATCAGGCGGATGCCCAGCTCGCGGCACAGCTCGGCCACGCCGCCGGGCCGGATCGGATCAGGGGCCAGCAACGACAGCTGCACCTGCAGGCTGCTCAGCGCCACGCCCCGCTCGGCGAGCCGGCGGTGCACAGCCCGCAGCCGCAGCGGACCCATGTTGGACACCCCCAGGGCTCCCGCCTCACCCTGCTCCACCAGATCGGCCAAGCCCTCGAGCAGGGGGGCCTCCTGCCAGGGCGCATAGCGGGCGGTGCTCCAGTGGAGCTGCACCAGGTCGATGCGACCGCCAAGGCGCTGCTTCGAGGCGGCGAAACCCCGCTGGTAGCCGCGCCGCCCGAGCCGCCAGGGGAAGGGGGCCAACTTGGTGGCCAGGCACAACCTGTCCCGCTGCTGGGGAGGCAGGGCGGCGCTGAAGCGGCCCAACAAAGCCTCGCTGCGACCGTTGAAACGGCCAGTGCCGTAGGAGTCGGCGGTGTCGAACACCTGCAGACCGCAGGCCACGGCCCGCTGGAATGTGGCCTCCAGAACGGGATCCTGGCTGGGGTCGTATCCCCAGAGCAACTGGTTCCCCCAGGCCCAGGTGCCCACACCAATCCCGGGCGCCGAGCCCTCCGCTCCGCCAACATCAGCCAACGGATGCGCCATGGTGGACTGCCGTGCCTGCGGTGCTGCCCCACGATGCCTGATGTCCCCAACCCTGGCACCACCAACCCAGGCGCCACCGACAACCGGGCCCCGGCCACAAGCGATCCAGCACCCGAGCCCATTCTTTGCCAACACTGCGGGCGCACCGCCAGCAACGGCATCAGCTGCCAGGGCAGCTGCGTGGCTGACTCGGGCTACTGAGCCACCCCCTGGGCTGATGCCTCTCCTGCTGCCGATTCACCGCCTGCCGGCCCGCCTGGCCGTGGTGCTGGTCCTGAGCCTGGACGGCGCCGTGCAGGCGGAAGGGTTCGGGCGCTGGGACACCAAACTGCGCGATTGCTCCCTGCTCCAAGGGCGGATGGAGTTGCCCCTGCAGGCCCAACAGCAAACCTGCCAACGGCTGCGGCTCGAGCAAAACATGGAGGGTCTGCTGAGCGTGCGGCTGATCCAACCGTCGGCCCACCAGCGCTTCGGCAGCCAGACCCTGGTCTTCGGTGGTGTGCTGGCCGAAGGGCAGCAGACGATGCGCTGCAACACCAATGGCGAATGCCAACCCCGCTGGCCGATCCGCCTGGAGGTGGCCACCGTGGCCAGCAGCCTGGCCGATGACCAAGGGGTAGCACCGACCCTGCCGACGGCCCAACTGGCCCGGGGGAGCTGCCTGCTGGAGCGCCGCGCCCTGCAGTGTCAGGCCCGCGACCACAACGGCCACTTCTGGGAGGCCAAGGCCCGGCACTGATCCGTCGGACGGGGTGTGCGCGCATGAACACCCTGCACGACAACGACCGTTTCTAAGCAGAAATACTCAGTATCTTTATCTTGTCGTGATGAGCGACGGGAGACCTGTCCCTGGCGGAGTCGAACACGCTAGGGATTTTTTTGTGACTAATTCTTGCGCCTGCTCACGTCAGACCCGCTGTCCTGACTTGGATTCACACGGTGGAGGAGTTCGACCCTTCATCGCTTGAGGAAGCGGGCGGAAGGTTGGTTCCCGTCGC
Source organism: Cyanobium sp. Alchichica 3B3-8F6 (assembly GCF_024346435.1). Taxonomy (NCBI): domain Bacteria; kingdom Bacillati; phylum Cyanobacteriota; class Cyanophyceae; order Synechococcales; family Prochlorococcaceae; genus Cyanobium; species Cyanobium sp. Alchichica 3B3-8F6. Next base: position 55,791 of record NZ_JAGQCZ010000011.1, read on the forward strand.
CGCCGCCCTGCTCCTCCCTCTTGCCTAGAACCTCATTCCAATCGGCACTGGGGCGGTGTTCGCCGGGTCTCCTACTTCCTGCTGCCTTCCAGATCCGTGTCGGATCCGTTCTGGTGGCCGTTCAGGTGCTTCTCGCAAGCGTTGACGGTTGTGCCGATCAGCAGGGTCGCAGCGGTGAGAGCAAGGAGCAGCAGGCGCTTCATCGGTTCTGGGGGAGTGCCCTCAGGATATGGGCGGTTGTGCTGGGGTGCCTGGAGTGTTGCAGGGCGCTCACCGATCAAGCCAGCAAAAAATGACCAGCTCTCGCGGTCAATAAAGAGGCGGCACCCAGATTCGAACTGGGCGAACTAAATTCAAAGGCAATTGCCCCAAGCAATATGCCTTGCATCAGATACTTAATTACAAGTGCCTCACACAGGTTTTAGGGCGGAGTACTGGTTTTACCATTTTCTTGCCAACGGTTCTTGCCAACAAACTCCGATAAGATTCGTGGAGCGAGTTAAAGGGCGTCTGTTGGCAAGAAAGGAGGATCCAACAGGCGGGTCGACCACGACTTCGCCACAGACGGGAAGCACAACGGTGCGCGTCCTAGATGTGCTCGGCAGCAGATCGGGGGTGCCGTCGAACCTCGTGATCGAAATACGCCAGCAGGGAAAGCAGGGAGTCAAGAAACCACGCTGGCAAGCACGATGGATCTTGCCGAAAAGTTTGTTGCCGCCACTCCGCCCTGGAGAGAAAAGACACCAGCACACCAGGAGGAGCACTGGGTTAGATGCGACGCCCGAGAACATCAGGGACGCCTGCAAGATTGCAAAAGAGTTGTACGAGGAAGAACTGCGACTAACAGCACAGAACCCAACTGGTCAAGCAACCAGAAAGAAAGTACTACTGGAGGTTTACTGGGAAAAATACATTCTGGATCTTGAAGATAAAGTCAGGAGCGGCAGGAAGCGCGTTAAGAATCCCAAGAAGTATCTGAACGACAAGAAAACACTGTGGCGGAAGAAGGACGGGACGGGAGTTGGAGATCAGGAATTTGCCAAGAAGGACATCCGTGAAATAGGCACTCGGGACGGCGATCGCTACCAAGAGATGCTGCGGGATAAAGGATTCAGTGCCAAGCACATCGCAAACCACAAAACGCTCTTAGTAGCACTTGTTGAGTTAGCGGTTTGACTACAACCTCTATGGTTGCATCTTAGGTGGTATCTATCAAGTAGTGGCATATTGTCTGGACCACTTTTTTCTCTGAGTTCCATCGCCGTTAAATGAACTGGACAGAGCACATCTACATCTGTATCTCCTAAGTGCTCCTTCATGCGATTATCAATCCGTTTCTGTTCTCTTTCGGTGCTTGCAATTATTGTCAATGTCTTATTGTCTACTTTTAATTCTTCAATATCTGTTCTATTGATCAGTTCAATATCCGATGGTCTGAATGAAATTGTTTTGCATTTAGTTCCTGCGTAATATCCAATGCATTGCCAGAAGAAATCGCTGAATGTTGGGTTTTCAACTGTCTTGTGTTGCAACCTCATTGATCTTGCACATTGAGGGCACTTCTTCTCTAGTGTGATAAGACCTGTGTGATAGAGAAGTTTGTTCTCATTCCCTCTCTCTAGTATTGACTTTGCGAAGTTGTCTGGATTTTGTTCATATTGGTTTCTGATGCACTGCCCTTGCGCCTCTTGATATTTTTCGTATTTCTGGTTTTTCTCGTTGTTTAGGTCCTGAATTATTTGTTCGTCTGTTTTGTTCCCGCTTCTCCTGAATGAATCTTCTCTTTCCTGGATTTCTTTGTCTATTTCGGAGATTTCCTCTGCTGTTACATTGACTGTTCGTTTTGCTTGCGAATATGTCCTGCTTAATTCGGGAAATATCTCCCGTAATTCGCTTTTGATTGTCTCAACCGTGTTCCTAATGATCTTAGGCGCTACCTTGATGGCGAATGCAGCGACCCCTGTGAATATGAAGTCAAAGAATTCCATGTCAGTCTTCTCCCATTTTTCGTAGTTCTATCATTACTTCTTCTTCCTCTGTGCTTCGTATTCGGATTCTTGACCATATTATCCTTCCTAGTGCTAGGCATGTAACTGCGTGCATCCTGATCATTTCCTCGCTGCTTTGATCGTATTTCTCAACCGCAACCCGAGTACTGTTGAATAGGTGAAGCATTTGGTAAATATCGGGTTCTCCAGTGCCGCCCGATGCATAAAACTTTTCTTCCTGTGCAAACCATGTTAACTGGACTAGACCTAGTTCCCTCCTGATGTAAGACCCTCTTTTTTGTTTCTGAAATCTTGCGGCGAGTACTTCGTGAATCTCTTCATCTTCAACCTCTCTAAAACTTCTGATCTCATCTCTTATCTTATTGTGCAGTCTTTGTATCGGACTCTGGTTCGCGCCCTCCCTCAAAATTAATTCGTTGAATGCTTTGTCACTCGTAATTGAAGCGATTATTTCATGTGCTTGCAAGTGCGCGGTGGCATCGCTTTTTGTCTTGTTTCCCTCTATTTCCTTGTTGCCTAGTCCTGATTGGTTTTCTTCACCTTTAATTACGGGGTTCTCTTTGTGCTCCAGTAGTCCATCTAGTTTTTCTTCTATTCTTAGTAGTTGATTGAAAAGTAAATAGTTATCTGTTGTTGGCAGGAAACCCCAGTCCCCTTCTGCCACGCCTTCGTCGCTAATATTTGAGTCTGTCTTGCCTTCTTCGTTTTCTGCTGTCAGGTTCTTGTCTGATATGTCAAACCGTTTTGCTATCTCTTTGAATATCTTCGTCAGGTTCTCATAATTCTTTCTGTTCTTTTCCCATGTCCATCTTCTTTTCACTCCATTCCATGCTCTCCCATCAATCTCTCTCGCTAGGTGCCTGTCGTTGTAGTGAATGCCGACAAGGAAATGCGTTGCGTCCTCTTCAACGATGATCGGTCCCGACAAGTCGCTCATTGCTTTCATTGTTGCTTTTAATGCTTTATGTCTGTGTAATTAAGTCTTTGCTATGAGTCCTTAACCACTGCCTGTGCTCATTATAGTTCGTATCGTGCCTGCCCACCAACTGCCAGAAGTCCTTGGAGTGATTCGGATGGATCAGGTGGCACAACTCATGGATCACCACATAATCCACGATGCTGTGCGGTGCCTTGATGATGTTCCAGTTGAAGACCACCTGACCACGCTTGTCGCACGACCCCCAGCGAGACCTGAAGTTCCGAACCGATAACCCTGTAGGCGATACCCCGATCTGCTGGGCGTAGCGGTTGGTCTTCTCCTGCAGGCGTTCCAGGGCAGAGGTCCGATACCAGGACTGGAGGTACTGCTGGATTCGTGCCTCCCGCTGCTCACCATGCTCACTCGGTCGGATGGTCGCCTTCAGGTAACCCCCTGACAGGTACACGCCCACCTGATGCCCTTCCTGAACCTTGAGGCGATAGTGCCTTCCCAGATAGGGGAATGACTCACCGCTCACCAGTTCCTTGCTGCGGTGTGGTGGAACCCGCTTCAGTTCAGCGACCTTGCCACGGATCCAGGGTCGTTTTTGCTTGAGGATCGCTGCCACCCGCTCATCCTCCAGGTGCTCAGGGATCCGAACCTGCAGGTCACTGCCGACGATGTGGAGTGCAGCGGTCCGTCTGATGGAGCGGACCACCTCCACCCGCAGACCCAGGACCTCTTCTGGGATGGCAGTCATCGGAAGTGCCTCTTGCCCAGTTCCATGAACCGCTCAGTCACTGCATCCACCAAGTCCTTGTCGCCAAAGGGTTGATCCAGGATTGACCGCTTGATCTGCCGCTTGATGCGGGCGACCTCATCCCACTTGTCAAAGAACCCGATGATCTGGGTTGCCTCCTGGAACTCGCCCACCAGTTCCTTGGTCAGGTCCAGCACCCGCTGATGGGTCTCCTCGTCCAACGCATCCACCTCAGTGGTTGAGGTGACTGCCTTCATCAGGGACCTGTAGAAGGCACCTTCGGTTTCGCTCAGACCCAGATCCTCGTTCTGCTGGGACTTCTCACGCTCCATCCCGTCACGGAACAGCAGGAGTTGCTGGACCAGTTCCTCCCACTTGTTCTGGTACTTCTGGATGATCTCCTCCAAACGGAGCGACAGGGACTGGTAGTACTCGGGGTCATCGTCCAACTTGACCTTGAGGTGTGCCTTGATGGCGTGTTCCACCTCGGATGCCTTCGCCCTGTCATTGGTCTGGGCGGCAAGCACCTGCTCAAACTCCACATCAAAGAGTTTGGTGGGGGGCACCCGTGGATCCACTCCTGTAGCACGGACATTCTCTTCAATGAGGGCACGGACTTTCTCACCACATCCCACAAGGTTGAGTTGCTCATCCCGATAGCGGTTACGGCATCCAATCACGACCTTGCCCAGTGCCTTCAGATCAGGCAGGAATGGATTTGCAGACGGATCGGGTAGGACGATCTCCACCTGCTTGGCAAAGGTCCGAAAGTCCGCCTCAAACTGCTGGCGCTTGAGTTCGTCCTGCATTGCCTCAATGCAGGAATCAATGTCCTGGAGGTCCAGACCCTTGAGATGTTGCTTGACCCTGGTGTGCGCTGATTGAAGTTTCGGGATCTCGTCCTTCAGGTTCTTGAGGGCACCTTGGACATCGGTTGAGGAGAACACCTGAAGTGCTTCTGCCAGGTAGTCGGTCAGTCCGTAGTAATCAACGATGTACCCGCAGTGCTTGTTTGCCTTGGTGCGATTCACCCGTGCGATTGCCTGCAGCAGGGTGTGGTCGGTGAGTTTGCGGTCCAGGTACATCACCTGACAGATGGGTGCATCAAACCCCGTCAAGAGCATGTCTTTGACGATCAACAGAGAAAGAGGGTGTTCGTGAATTGGTTTTTTGAAGTTTTCAATCGCCTTCTTGTGATCCGCTGGATTGGTCCATTTCGCCAGATGAGGTGGGTCGTTGTGGTCGCCTGAGATCACCACTGCTGACTCTGGTGCTCCTGGGATGGCATCCAGTTTTTGCTTGTAGAGGACTGCGACCTCTCTACTTCCTGTCACCAGAATTCCCTTGAAACCATTTGGCAGGATTGTGGTGCGGTAGTGCTGAACCAAATCCAGTCCGACCCACTCAACTCGCTGAGGTGCTTCCAGTACTGCCTTCTCGGTGCCGTACTTTTTCTTTATCGCTGTTTTTTCTTCTGGGGTCTTGTCCTGGAAGTAGCGATCAAACAGGGCATCCAGCGAATCACCCGTGACCTTGGTCGTTGCTTCTCTGCCCTCGTAGAGAATCTGACAGGTGGCACCATCAGCAACCGCTTGCTCAATCGTGTAGGTGTCTATGTACCCACCGAACTCTTGGGTGGTCTTCTCGCTGGTGATCAGGGGAGTGCCCGTGAAGGCGATCTTGGGGGCATTTGGCAGAGCGGTATTGATGGCAGAACCCAAGGTCCCGTACTGGGTGCGGTGTGCCTCATCCGCCAGCACGATGATCCGATCTGAGTCGTTGAGGCAGGTAAACCCGAAGTCACCCTCTTGCAGTTTCTGGATCGTGGCGGTGACCAGATCAGAAGCATCCCTGGCGAGTAGTTCCTTGAGGTGACTGACCGAAGAGGCATTGAGAACGGACTCCCCTTGAGCGTTGCGGAAGGTGGCAGTCAGTTGCCCGTCCAGTTGGGTGCGATCAGTCAGGAAGACCAGTTTGTAGTCCCGTAGCAGTGGGTCTCTTCGGATCTTCTGGGTGAGGAAGACCATGGTGAGTGACTTGCCTGAACCCTGGGTGTGCCAGATGACCCCGCCTTTGCTCTTGCGATCTCCAGGTGCTCTGAGGCGTTCAATGGTTTTCTGAACTGCCCTGAACTGCTGGTAACGGGCGATTTTCTTGATCGTGCGACCGCTTTCGGTTTCGTAGAGCGTGAAGTTCTGAATGATGTCCAGGAAGTTCTGCGGTTTCAGCAGTCCCTGGATCAGGAGTTGCTGTGCGTTGGCAGGGGACCCCAGTTCCTTGGCATCGGTGGGGTATGGGTCCTTCCATTCCAGGTAGTACTCAACAGGTGAGGAGATTGTCCCAACCCGTGCTCCATCCCGATGGGTGGAGATCATGACCTGGTTGTAGTGGAAGAGTTTTTCGCACCCCTCTGTGTCGCTTGGATTTCTGAGGTTGGCGTACCGACGCAGTTGGTTGATCCCCTCTGCCATCGGATCGGTCACGAAGGGCGACTTGCACTCAATGACCCCCAGCGGCAACCCATTCACGAATAGCAGGATGTCGGGAATGATGTTCTGAGATGGTCCCTGGATCTTGAACTGATCAACGCAGAGGAACTCGTTGTTCTCCAGGTTGTCAAAGTCAATCAGTTTGAGGGTCTGACCACGACGACCACTACCAAGGTCCTGATCCACGCTGAAGTACTGGGTGAGGCGTTCCCAGAACCACTGGTTTGCCTCCATCAAAGTGGAGGTCTGAATCAGGGTGACTTCACGGACTACCTTGCGAAGGTTGTCTTCGCTGATCCATGGGTTGATGCGTTGAATTGCCTGCTCAAGGTTTGGTGTGATCACCACATCCTTGAGCGATGAGCGGTGATTTGACTTCTCAGGGACGAGGGTTGTTCCATCCAGGTGAGACCACCCCAGACCCTTGAGTTGTTCAAGGGCAGGTGCCTCTACCAGTTTCCGCTCGTCGCCTTCCATGGTTAGACTCTGACCCTCTTGCGACCTGAGAGGAGATCGCCTGAAATCGCTTTTTTAATTGCACCCAATCCAGAGATCTCAGTAGCAATCGCAAAAGACAAATCCTTCGTTGATGTGATGCGCTTTACGAATTTCTCCTGGACGCTTAATTCAGGGACTGGAATTGGGAATGACTTTAGTTGGGTGCTGTTGATTGAGGCGAGGTTTGTTGTTTGCTTTGCGCATCCAAGAAAGTAATTCTTGCTATGCGATGACTTCAAGTACAGGGACAGGAACTCAGGCATGAGTCGCTCTGAGCATCTAACGGCAAACACATGGTTCTGGTGTAGGCATTCCTTGATTTCCTCGTGCCAGATCACGCCTCTACCCACCTTGTCAAGGTCGCCTCCTTCGTTTATTAGCACATCACCCTTCTGAAGCATGTATCTTTCTATCCTTCCTCTGTCTATGCTGATCATCTTTATTTCGCTTAGGTCAAGGTATCCATCTTGCACATTGGCGACTCTCATGTAGGGCATTTCAACCATGTCCCCTTCGTTGTTGGAATTCTTTGCGACTCCAGTCCTGATCTCGGCGTTCTCCTCAAGTGCTGATGGTTCTCCTTTGTCATGCAACTCTTGAGCAAATTCTTCTGTCAGTGAGAACTGAAGCGAGTCAAGTTTTTGTGCTTTGCACTTCAGTTTTGCTATGGCGCCGTCAATCCCAGAGAGTATCTCGGCGATCTTCTTCTGCTCGGGGAGTGGGGGGACTATGAAAGGGAAAGATCGGACATTGCTTCCAGATACTTCAAGGAATGTGCTCCCCGCCGCCAATTGATATAACTCTGCCCTTCTATGTCTGATCTGGTGTAGGGCAAACCAGTTGTCAAGTTCATTGCCGCATCTGAGCGACTGAAAACCCTGATTAGTACATATCTCTATTTGGGTAATTGCAGCGAATCCAATTGATGCCCTGCTGGTCATCAGGATGGTCCCTGGAGGGTGAAGTTTTGCTCCACTGCTTTGCAGTCCTAAATCGCTAATTTGTTCCTTTGAGCGATCTGCCGTTTGTCCGTCTTTGGCAACGACTTCAGACGGGGTGATCCAGTAGTGATTATTTCCCCAGAATGCGGGCACATCCCTGGTTGGTGTTCCTCCCCCTACAACTTCAGCAACCTCCCCAAGTGGCAAAACTCTCCAATCAGATGGATACTCACTCATATCCCAACTCCTTCAGGAACCCGTGCATCACTGCTTCTGCTTCCTTGACCTCAGCATCAATCTGAGCGAGTGAGACCCCGTACTTCTCCCACCATCGCTCAAACTGCTGAATCATCGCATCAGAAGCGTCTCCTAAGTGCTGACGGATCTGGGACTTCTCCTGAATGTCATCCCTGAACTTCAAATACTCACCATCCTTGGGAACCAAGACCACACTCACATCAAATCCTTCAAGGATCTCCTGGATGTACTCGCTCTGAATCTCTTTGATCGGCACTCCACCATGAAGAATCCCACGAACATCAAAGGGTTCAGGCGGTGGTGAGGTGTCTGCGTACCGACGGATGTTCAGGTTGTGATCGTTTTCCCGTATCTCCTCAATCGGCACTACCCGTGAGAACCGCTTGATTTCGTTGTAGGCGTCAAAGCATCCCACCACCTTCTCAATGTCTTCGTCTCTCAGAAGGTTTTGGTTCTTGCCCTCCTGGTAGTCCAGTTCAGCGTTGATGAAGAGCACCTTCCCACGCCGTTCCACCTTCTTGTTCTTGTTGATGATCAGAAGTGCCGCAGGGATCCCCGTGCCATAGAACAATCCTGACGGCAGACCAATGACTGCTTCCACCAGATCGTCTTCCAGGATGCCCTTACGGATTTCGCCTTCCTGACCACCACGGAACAAGACCCCGTGAGGCACCACCACACCCATGACGCCTTCTTGATTGAGTGAAGCGATCATGTGCTGAACGAATGCCAGGTCCCCTGCATCCTTAGGGGGAATGCCGAAGCGATACCTGCCGTACCCATCGTGTTCTGCTCGTTCCCGACCCCAGTTCTTCAAGGAGAAAGGTGGATTGGCGATCACACGATCAAATCGCATCAGTTCGCCATTTTCCACATGCTGTGGATCGCCAAGAGTGTCTCCCTTGCGAATGTCTGCGTTGAAGAACCCGTGCAGGAACATATTGAGTTTGCAGATCGCCCAGGTGCTCAGGTTCATCTCCTGCCCGAACAAACTGATGTTCTGTTCGTTCTCCCCGTGCTTCGCCAGATAGTTCCGTGATTGAAGCAGCATTCCGCCTGAACCACAGGTCGGATCCAGCACTCTCATTCCCGCATGAGGTTTGATGAGTGCCACCAGCAGTTGCACTACCTCACCAGGGGTATAAAACTCACCTCCTTTCTTGCCCGCAGAGTCAGCGAACATTTTGATCAGGTATTCGTAGGCAGCACCCAGAAGGTCAGGACGCTCAAAGTCCTCTGTTCTCAATCGGAACTGCGAATAGTGAGAAAGTAGGTCCCTAAGTTTTCCGTCGTTCAGTTTGTTCTTGATGTTGAAGTCAATCGCACTCAGTACCCCTTCAAGCGTCGGATTCTGCTCCTCAATCGCTTCGGTTGCCTTGTTCAGTTCAGCACCGATGTCGTGCTTGAGGTCCTTGAGGTTTTTCCAGCGACCCTTCTCAGGCACATAGAAGGTCTTGTCGTACTCGTCTTCGTCCTCTGCCAGTGCCTCTGCTTGCTCCTGGGTCTTGCCCTTATCCAGGTAGTACTGGATCACGCCTTCCTGTGCCTCATCAAAGGCATCGGACAGACGCTTCAGGAACAGCATCCCGAAGATGTAGTCCTTGAATTCCGAGGCATCCATGCTTCCCCGCAGGATGTCGGCACTCTTCCAAAGGAACGACTCCAGTTGGGAGAGGGTCAGTTTCTGCCCGATCTGGAAGGTGGGTTCTGGTGTGACCCCATTGCCTCCACTGGAACGGCGGGGTGTGGGTGTTGAGGGTGCTTCGTAGCGACTGCCTCCAGGGATTCCTTCCTCCAGTCCAATGGCACCACCACGACCACGACCCTTACGGATCATTCCCAGGGCGAGTGCTCTCTCCTTGACTGCCTCGTACTCCTCTTCGCTGATCTGCCTCTCTGCTACCCGACTCAGTGCCTCCCGTGCCGACATGTTCCCGATGGTGGTGCCGTCACCAGGAAGCACCTCCAGCAGCAGGTCGCCCAGGTCCTCGTCGTCTGCTTCGGTTGCGCCGATGGTCGCTGAGTCGGTCACTCGGTCTGGTCACTTCCGCCCATTCTCGCCTGTGGGACTGGGTCTTGCCTGTTATGCGGTTCTCGCATAGTTCTTGGCGACTGCCTCGGCGATAAGGGACTCAATGGACTCCTTGACCCCACCACCCGACCGCGACTAGTACAGGTGTATCCGCCCGCCAGTGATGCCTGCTGTCCGCCCTGTGCCACCTGCCGCTCCCGCTGAAGAGTGGGAGTTCCTTGAGTGGAATGTCCTCAAACCTTCCCGCTCCTCAAGCGTTTGTATGACCTGTCAGCACTTCCGCTACGAGGTCGGCAGGCACTGCGTCACCCTGCTGACCTGTCCGATTCACCAAGGTCTGATTCCTCAGGGGGAGCATCTGACCAAGCGGTGCTCTCAGTGGGTGGCACGATGAACAAATGAAAACCGACTCCGTTGGCAAGAACGGGGTGGAAAAGCGAATAAGTGGCATATCAAAACTTGCCAACCGACTTGCCAACCGTTTGGCGGATGACGAATCCAACAAAATTGCCACATCCACGCCTGTTTTTTAGTGCTAGGCACTAAGAAAGAGGCGCTATACACTCTTTAGAGCAAAGGCGGCACCCAGATTCGAACTGGGGGTAAAGGATTTGCAATCCTCTGCCTTACCACTTGGCCATGCCGCCGCACAGGGAGCAAACTCCCTGCAGCGGATCGTATCAGCCATGGCATGTCCTCCCGTCTGCTGGTTCTGAGCAACGGCCACGGGGAGGATCTGATCGCCCAGCGCGTGCTGCAGGCCCTGCGGCAGCGGCGGCCCGATCTGATCGTGCGGGTGCTGCCCCTGGTCGGGCTGGGGGAGGCCTTCGCCGCCGACGAAGCCGCTGGCCATCTGCAGCGGCTCGGCCCCCAGCTGCAGCTCCCCAGCGGCGGCTTCAGCAACCAGAGCCTGCGGGGCCTGGCCCGCGACCTGGCCGCCGGCCTGCCCCTGCTGAGCTGGCGGCAGCTACGCCTGGTGCGCGTCTGGGCCCGCCAGGGCGATCCGGTGCTGGCCGTCGGCGACCTGCTGCCCCTGCTGCTGGCCTGGAGCAGCGGCGGCCGTTTCGGCTTCATCGGCACCCCCAAAAGCGACTGCACCTGGGCCTCGTCAGGGCCACCCGGCTGGCGCCCCTCGCCCCTGGCGGATGCCTACCACCGCTGCAAAGGCAGCGAATGGGATCCGTGGGAATGGGCCGTGATGGGCAGCCGGCGCTGCCGGCTCGTGGCCGTGCGCGACAGGCTCACCGCCCGCGGGCTACGCCGCCATGGGGTGGCGGCCCTGGCTCCCGGAAACCCGATGATGGATGGCTTCCCCCACGCCCCTCTGCCGGCCTGGCTGCAGAGCCAACGGCGCCTCATCCTGCTGGCCGGCAGCCGCCTGCCCGAATCCCTCGCCAACGCCCGCCGGCTGCTGGGCTGCCTGGCGCTGGGGCAGCCGCCCGATCCGGCGGTGGTGCTGGTGGCCTCAGGCTCAGCCCCCAGCGCGGCAGCCTGGGCCCAGCTCCTGAAGAGTGGGGGCTTCACCCCGATGCCCCTGAGCGCGGAAGCGGCCGCCATCGGCGCCAGCGCCAGCTGGGGAAGGGGCCGCTGGCAGCTGCTGCTGGGCCAGCACAGCTTCAGCCGCTGGGCGAGCTGGGCCGAACTGGGCCTGGCCACCGCCGGCACCGCCACCGAACAACTGGCGGGGCTGGGGGTGCCGTCGCTGTCGCTGCCGGGCCCAGGTCCGCAGTTCAAGGCGGGCTTTGCCCGCCGCCAGAGCCGGCTGCTCGGCGGCGCCGTGCAGCCCTGCCAGAGCCCGGAGCATCTGGTCCGGCGGCTGCAGGAGTTGCTCGAGGATCCCCACGAACGGGCGCGGCGCGCAGCCTGGGGCCGCCGCCGCATGGGGCCAGCCGGCGGCAGCGCTCGGCTGGCTGCGTTGGTGGAGCAGCGCCTGCTGGGATGATGCGGCCATCCTCTGCCTCTGCGCTGCCATGGCCGGCATTCCTGATCGGGCCTACAACGCCGCCTGCGGCAAGTTGGCCAGCCAGTTGGGCATCAGCCTGGCGGCCGCCCGCCGCAAGGTGGATGTGAAGGCCTCCCAGCAGGGGCTCCGGGAGACGGCCGCCAAGCTGGCCCTGGCCGAGCAGATGCTGGAGGAGGCCCAGGGCAGCGGCGCCAACCACCACGAGCTGCTCACCTCCCTGCTGGAGGCGGTGGGCAACGACGAGAACTTCATGGTTGAAGACTGACGCGCCGCCCAGGCGGGGCTCAGCGATTCCCGCCTGTGGAGTGCTCGAACAGCAGGTGGAAGCGCTGGCGATCGAGATCGGCGAACACCGGAAGACAGCCGAAGCAGCGCTGAGCCAACTCCCAGCGCTCCTCGCGCTTGAGCATGGTTTCCAGCCGGTCCCGGGCCGGCAGCAGGTAGCGCACATCCCCGGCGGCATAGGCCAACTGGGCATCGGAGAGATCTTCAACCCGGCCCCAGTCGGAGCTCTGGGCCTGCTTGTCGAGCTCAACGCCCACCAACTCCTGCACCACCTCCTTGAGACCGTGGCGAGGGCTGTAGGTGCGGCCCAGGCGGCTGGCCACCTTGGTGCAGAAGATCGGGTTCACCGTGATGCCGAGGTTTTCGGCCAGGGCGGCCACATCGAAGCGGGCGAAGTGGAACACCTTCTCGATCGCCGGGTTTTCCATCAGCGCCTGGAGCCGGGGCGCCTCGCTCTGGCCCCGGGCCAGACGGATGCAGCACACGTTGTCGTGGTCGTCGCAGATCTGCACCAGGCAGAGGCGATCGCGGCCGTGGATCAGGCCCATGGCTTCGGTGTCCACCGCGAGGGCCCGCGCACCGGCAAACAGGGCGGCCCACTCCGCGTCGAGGTCAGCATCGAACACGGCGAAGCGGGCGGGGGCCGGCAGGTTGCTGGGGGCGGATGGGGCGGCCATGCGGAGGGAACAAGTGCGCCCCCATGCTGGCAAGCCACGGCCCCCCGGCTGGCGGCACAATGGGGGGGATGGCCAACCTCGGCTCCACCCTGCTGCTCACCCTGCTCCTGGCCATTGGCCTGGTGTTCTTTTTGCGGGCTGCCAGCAAAGACCGCACCACCGTGGTGGACGTGCGCTCGTCGCGGCCGCCTCTGGAGGTGCTGACCCGGCTCACCGAGTGGCTGCAGCAGCGCGGCTGGCAGACCGAATCGAGTGATCCAGAGCGGCGTCACCTGCGCTTCCGCGCCGAAGTCGCCGCCAGCCCCTGGCTGGCTGTTCTGCTGTCGGTGCTCGGGGCCGTGGGGGCCGCCTGCCTCGGGCTGGTTCTGCGGCAATTGCTGCCCCAACTGGGCTGGTGGCCGCTGCTGCTGGCGCTGCTGGGCCCGGCGGCGGGCCTGATCTACCGCAACCGGGCGATGCGGGCCGAAACCCTGGAGCTGCGCCTGATCAGCCACGACAGCGCCACCGGCAGTGCCCTGCGGCTGCGGGCCCACCGCGACGAGCTGATCGCCCTTGAGCTGGAACTGGGCCCCCAGCTGGGTCTGTTCAGCGACGGCAAGCTGCTCAGTTCCCCCATCTAGCCCTTCCACCAGCCCAGCCATGGATCGACGTCGGTGGGTTGGTGCCGTGTTGCTTGGGGCCCTCACCCTGGGCTCCGCCGCCGCCGCCCAGGCCCCGCTGCTGGCCAACCTGGATCCCCTGACTGGCCCCCGCAGCCGACTGAGCAAAGACTGGCTGGGCCAGGTCCCCTTGCCCAGCCGCACCGAAATCCTCGTGCTGGCCGGCCATGCCGACTCCCAGGGGATCGGCGGAGCCGGCACGGCAGGCGCCGCGGTCGATCTTGCCGGGGCCGCCCCGATGCAGCCCGGCATCCGCGATGAGCTCTACTGGAACCTGCTCACCGCCAAGGCGGTGGTGGCCCTGGGGCAGCAGCGCGGCCTGGCGATCCGCTTCTACGAACCACCCCTGCGCACGATCGCCAACGCCGACGATCCCCGCACCAACTGGAGCGTGGGCAAGGCCCATGCGGAGGCCGGTGGCTATGCCCTCGAAATCCACTACGACGCCTATGGCCCCGACGGGGTGGGGTCGGGCCTGATCCCACCGCTGCATCGCCCGCCCAGCCGCCTCGACGAAAGCCTGGCGATCGCCTTTGGCCCCTACCCCCTGCTTTACCGCAACGGCCTCGGGGCCCCCAGACGTGGAATTGCCATCCTGGAGATTGGCAAGCTGGAGGGCAGCCTGGAGGCGGCCCTGCGCAATCCCCGCAGACGCGATGCGGCGATCGCCGCGATTGCCGAGCGGGTGGTGAGTGCGCTGCAGCAGGGCCTTGCATCCGGCGCTGCGGAGCCTGAGGGTGTGGCGATCAGTCCACCGCCTGATGGGGGGCGCAGCGCCCCACAAGCGAGCCGTCCTTCAACCAATCCTGGGGGCGAGTGAACAGCTCGGTGAGCAGGGCCTCGCGGCTGCCAGGTTCTGGCTGGTAGCCGTATTCCCAGCGCACCAGCGGTGGTAGCGACATCAAAATCGACTCAGTGCGGCCATTGGTCTGCAAGCCGAAGATCGTGCCCCGATCGAACACCAGGTTGAACTCCACATAGCGGCCTCGGCGGTAGAGCTGGAAGTCGCGCTCGCGGGTGCCGAAGGGGGTGAACTGGCGCTTCTCGGCGATGGGCACATAGCTCGGCAGGAAGGCATTGCCGCAGGCGGAGGCCAGCTGGAACAACTGCTCCCAGCTCTGGTTCACCGCACCAACGGCCTGGCTGGCGGCCGCGGCCGGGCCACTCGGGTTCTGGCCCTTGTAGAGGACGCCGCGTGGATCCTGGTAGTCGTAGAAGATGCCGCCCACACCACGGGTTTCGCCGCGGTGCTTGAGGAAGAAGTATTCATCGCACCAGGGCTTGAACACCTCGTAATAGGCGGGGTTCACGCTGTCGCAGGCCCCCTTGAGGGTGCGGTGGAAATGCTTGGCGTCTTCCAGGAAGGGGTAGTAGGGGGTGAGGTCGGCGCCGCCACCAAACCACCACACCGGGCCCGCCTCGAAGTAGCGGTAGTTGAGGTGAACGGTGGGGATGTAGGGGTTGCGGGGGTGCAGCACCATCGAGGTGCCGGTGGCAAACCAGCGGTGGCCCTTGGCCTCGGGCCGCTGGCTCAGGATCGAGGGGGGCAGCTCGGAGCCTTCCACCTCGGAGAAATTGACGCCGCCCTGCTCAAACACGCGGCCCTGCTTGATCACCCGCGAGCGGCCGCCACCGCCCTCGGGGCGCACCCAGCTCTCCTCTTCAAAACGGCCGACGCCATCGAATTGCTCCAGGCCGGCGCAGATGGAGTCCTGCAGGCCCATCAGCAGAGCCTTGGCCCGCTGGCGCGAATCGGCCGGCGGGGCCTCCAGGGCCAGCTTGTTTTTGCCACGCGCCAGCAGGGCCTTGAGCATCGACAGTGCGCCGAAAGAGCGCCGGAAAGGTCTCACCATTTCAGGCCACCCCCCATCCACACAAGTGTTCGAGAGGGTCTGTCACGGCGAGGCCACAGCCAGGGCTTTGGCGGTGGCCCCTAGGATCGGAAGCCTTGTTCGCAACCCCGATGGCTTTTGTGGAGCAGGCCCTTGCCGCCCTCAACGCCGTCCAGGATGCGGGCAGCGGGCGCAGCCTGATGGAGCTGGGCTGGATTCAGGAGCCCCGGCTGGACGGCGATCGAGCCGTATTCCGGCTGGCCCTACCCGGCTTTGCCCAGAGCCAGCGCGACCGCATTGCCACCGAGGCTAGAGCCGCCCTGCTCGCCCTCGACGGCGTGAACGACGTGCAGATCGAACTGGCCCAACCCGCCGGCTCCGCCCCGATCGGGGCGGGCGGCCATGGCGCGGGCGGCCAGGGACAACTGCCAGAACGCCAGGCCATCCCGGGCGTCCGTCAGGTGATCGCCGTCAGCAGCGGCAAGGGGGGCGTGGGCAAGAGCACGGTGGCCGTCAACCTGGCCTGCGCCTTGGCCGCCTCCGGGCTGAAGGTCGGCCTGCTGGATGCCGACATCTACGGCCCCAACGCCCCCACCATGCTGGGGGTGGCTGACCGCACCCCCGAAGTGCGCGGCGAAGGCGCCCACCAGGTGCTCACCCCAATCGAGACCTGTGGCATCGCCATGGTGTCGATGGGGCTGCTGATCCAGGAGAACCAACCGGTGATCTGGCGGGGGCCGATGCTCAACGGCATCATCCGCCAGTTCCTCTATCAAGTGGATTGGGGCGAGCGGGATGTGCTGATCGTGGATCTGCCGCCCGGCACCGGTGACGCCCAGCTCACCATCGCCCAGGCCGTGCCGATGGCCGGGGCGATCATCGTCACCACCCCGCAGCAGGTGTCCCTCGCCGATGCCCGCCGCGGCCTGGCGATGTTCCTGCAAATGGGGGTGACCGTGCTGGGCGTGGTCGAAAACATGAGCGTCTTCATTCCGCCGGATGCTCCCGACAAGCGCTATGCCCTGTTTGGCAGCGGCGGCGGCGCCCGCCTGGCAGATGAAGCCGGCGTCCCCCTGCTGGCCGAATTACCCCTGGAGATGCCGGTTCGGGAAGGCGGCGATAGCGGCCGTCCCGTGGTGCTGAGCCATCCCGAGTCGGCCAGCGCCCAAACCTTCCTGGCCCTGGCTCAGCGCATCGGAGCCGCCCACCTGGTGCCAGCCTGAATCCGATGCTGGGCCAGTGGGGACGGCGAAAAAATCGATTCTTCGCCGGCCGCGGCCGGAAGAAGAGCCCTCTGACCGACGTCGACCTCATCCTCTGGGGGATCCCCTTGGCCATGGTGGCGCTGGCAGGGATCCTGATCGCCAGCACCCAGCGCCAGGCGGATTACGCCGATTGGTACCAGCACTGGGTGACGGCTGCAGTGGGCATGGTGGTAGCCCTGCTGCTGGCGCGACTGCCCCTGGAGAAAGTGGTGCAGTGGCAATGGCCGATCTTCGGAATCACCGTCTCCAGCCTGATTGCCGTGCGCTTCATCGGCACCACCGCCCTAGGAGCCCAGCGCTGGATCAGCATCGCCGGCTTCAATGTGCAACCCTCCGAATTCGCCAAGCTGGCTGCGATTCTGCTGCTGGCCAGTGTGCTGTCCCGCCACCCCGTGGAGCGACCGGTCGACCTGATCAGGCCCACTGCCGTGATCGCTCTGCCCTGGCTGCTGGTCTTCATCCAGCCCGACCTGGGCACATCCCTTGTCTTTGGGGCGCTGCTGCTGGTGATGCTGTTTTGGGCGGGGATGCCCTGGGCCTGGCTGGCCCTGCTGCTGGCGCCCCTGATCACCGCCATCTTGGCCGGCACGCAACCCTGGATTCTGCTGGCCTGGCTGCCCCTGGTGTCCTGGCTGGCCTGGAGCAGCCTGCCCTGGAAGCGGCTGGGCCTGGTGCTGGTTTTGGCTCTGCAAGGGCTGACCGCTGTTGTGACCCCCTGGCTCTGGATGAACGGGCTGAAGGACTACCAGCGCGACCGCCTGGTGCTGTTTCTCGATCCCACCAAGGACCCCCTGGGCGGTGGCTATCACCTGTTGCAGAGCACGGTGGGCATCGGTTCGGGCCAGATCTGGGGCACCGGATTGATGCGCGGCTCTCTGACCAAACTGCGCTTCATTCCTGAGCAGCACACCGATTTCATCTTCAGCGCACTGGGAGAAGAGCTGGGCTTCATCGGCTCGCTGCTGGTGGTGGTTGGCTTTGTTCTGCTGATGTGGCGGCTGCTGCAGATCGCCGGCCAGGCCCGCAGCGACGTCGAGTCGCTTGTGGTTGTGGGCATTGCCACGATGTTGATGTTTCAGGTGGTGGTGAACATCAACATGACCATCGGCCTTGGCCCTGTAACCGGCATCCCGTTGCCCTGGCTCAGCTACGGACGCTCCGCCATGCTCGTCAACTTCATCTCCCTTGGCCTGTGTGCCTCCGTGGCACGCCGGGGCCGCATCTCCCAGGGGCGCTGGTGAGCCTGGCCGACCTGCGACGCTGCCTGGCCGAGGGCGTGCCGGCCGGTGTCGGCAGCGAAGACACCGTGCGGCGCCAGTGGTGGGCAGCCCTGGCCACCCTGCAGGAGGACTTCCTGCTGCAGGGCCAGCCCCTCGACGGACTGTGGCTGGCCGCCCCCCTGCCCGCGCTCTACGAACCGGCCCTGTTGCAGCAGCTCCAGGGCTGGGTGTGGGCCCCGCGCGAGCTCGACGACTTGCTACCCGGCTCTGCCCCGCTGCTACCCGGAGCGGGTAGGGCCGCCAGCACGGGTGGGTTCCAGCGGCTGGTGCTGGAGGACGACGACGGCACCGATCCGCTGCTGCTGGTGATCACCCCCCAGCTGCAGGTGGCGCTCTGCCTGGATGGCCCGCCCGAAGGCCGGCGCCTGATCGTGCGCTTCGACCCGGCAGCTCTTTCGGAAGCTCTGCGGCTGATCCACGAACGGCTGCTGGCCCGCGACCCGGAAGCCTCGTCGTCGCTGCGCAGCGCCCTGCAACGGCTGGGCCCCCTGCGCAGCGACGACCAGCTGGGTCTGCGCTTCTGGCCGCGGATGGGCGAACGGCTGGCCGCGATGGCCCCCAGCCTCACCCTGCAACCCCTGGTGCACGGCGGCACAGCGCGGGATCGCCCCGGCGGCGACACCCCCCGGGCCATCAGCAGCGAACTGGCCCTGCTCGAGGCCCTCACCCATGAAGTGCGCACGCCGCTGGCCACGATTCGCACCCTGATCCGCTCTTTGCTGCGGCGCGGTGATCTCTCGCCTGTGGTGCGCCAGCGCCTGGAGCAGATCGACGGCGAATGCAGCGAGCAGATTGACCGGTTTGGGTTGATCTTTCTGGCGGCTGAACTGCAGCGGCAACCAGGCGGCGAGGCCACCCTCGAGAATCACGCCCTCGCCCGCACCGACCTCAGCCAGGTGCTGCGCCAGCACCAGGAGCTGTGGCAACGGCAGCTAGCCCGCCGGGGCCTGGAGCTGGAGCTGGAGATCGCCGCAGGCCTATCGCCGGTGCTGAGTGATCCGGCCCGCCTGGAAACCACGCTGGGCGGCCTGATCGACCGGTTCAGCCGCGGCCTGCCCAGCGGCAGCCGCGTGACCGTGAGCCTGCTGCCAGCGGGGTCACGGCTGAAGCTGCAACTCAGCAGCGAGGGCCACCGCCTCGAGGACACCGCCTCCGCAGAGGACAGTGAACAGCGGGAGTTGGTGGGGCCGGTGCTGAGCTGGAATCCAGCCACCGGCAGCCTGCAGCTCAGCCGCCAAGCCACCCAGCGGCTGTTCCATCGCCTCGGCGGCCGCCTGACGGAACGCAGCGGCAGCGGCCTCACCGTGTTCTTTCCCGTGTGCTGAAGATCCGACGGGAGGAGCCGTTTGTTGACGGGTGTGAAGAGTGGAGCAGAAGCCCCGATCCGGTCAAAAACACGGTGCTAGTTTCCGGCTGAAACGTTCGAAAGCCATGGCAGCGACGGTGCTCAGCGGTCAACTCCCGAAGTACATCGGCAGCACCGGCGGCCTGCTGAACTCTGCTGAAACTGAGGAGAAATACGCCATCACCTGGAGCAGCCCGAAGGAACAGGTGTTCGAGCTGCCCACCGGTGGCGCCGCCCACATGAATGAGGGCGAAAACCTGATGTATTTCGCCCGCAAGGAGCAGTGCCTGGCGCTCGGCACCCAACTGCGCACCAAGTTCAAGCCCCGGATCGAGGACTACAAGATTTACCGGATTTTCCCCGGCGGCGACACCGAGTTCCTGCACCCCAAAGACGGCGTCTTCCCTGAGAAGGTCAACGAAGGCCGCGCCATGGTGGGTCATAACCCCCGCCGGATCGGTGCCAACCCCAATCCCGCCAACCTCAAGTTCACGGGCAAGAACACCTTCGACGCCTGAGCAGCGTCGATCAACCCCCATAAAGGCGGGGCCAGGCGCCCCGTTTTTTTTGCCTGCCCGCCCGATGCCCAGCCCCGATCGCGATGGCCTTGCCCAGCAGGCGTTCCTCGAGGCGGTGGCGGCTGGCAACAGCTTCATTCCCCTCTGGAAGTGCTGGCCCGCCGACCTGGAAACACCGCTCACCACCTGGCTGAAGGTGGGCGCCCGCCACGACCACGGCGCACTGCTGGAGTCGGTGGAGGGCGGTGAGCGGATCGGCCGCTGGAGCTTCGTCGTCAGCGACCCCCTCTGGACCCTCACCAGCCGCGGGGAGCGCTCGGAGCGCCGCTGGCGCGACGGCCGCTGCGAGCCGTTGCAGGGCAACCCCTTTTCCTTGCTGCGCCAGTGCCTGGAGCCCCTGACCAGCGCCCCGATCCCCGGCCTGCCGCCGGTGGGGCAATTGTTTGGCTTCTGGGGCTATGAGCTGATCCGCTGGATCGAGCCGAGCGTGCCGGTGCACCAGGCCCCGGAGGGTGCTCCACCGGATGGCTGCTGGATGCTGGCCGACAGCTTGCTGGTGTTCGACCAGGTCAAGCGCCAGATCACCGCCGTGGCCTATGCCGACCTGAGCAGCGGCCAGGATCCCCAGGCCGCCTACGCCGCCGCCGCCGCCCGCATCGCCGCCCTGGAGGAGCGCATGCATGGGCCCCTGCCGGACTCCGTCACCCCCCTGCGCTGGCACGATGCCAGCGCCCGTGAAATCGCCAGCGCTCTCACCACCGGCAGCAACGTGGGCCAGGCAGCCTTCGAAGCCGCCGTGCGCCGTGGGGCAGAGCACATCGAAGCGGGCGATGTGTTCCAGCTGGTGCTGAGCCAGCGGCTGGAAACCCGGATCGAGCGCGATCCCTTCGAGCTCTACCGCAGCCTGCGGATGGTGAATCCATCGCCCTACATGGCGTTCTTCAACTTCGGCGGCTGGTATCTGATCGGCTCGAGCCCGGAGGTGATGGTGAAGGCCGAACCCACCGCGAATGGGTCTGTGAAAGCCTCCCTGCGGCCAATCGCCGGCACCCGCCCCCGTGGCGCCGATGAGGCCGAAGATCTAGCCCTGGAGGCCGACCTGCTGGCCGATCCCAAGGAACGGGCCGAGCACGTGATGCTGGTGGATCTGGGCCGCAACGACCTGGGCCGGGTCTGCCAGCCCGGCACCGTCCAGGTGAGCGATCTGATGGTGATCGAGCGCTATTCCCACGTGATGCACATCGTCAGCCAGGTGGAGGGGCTCCTGGCGCAGGGGCAAACGGTGTGGGATCTGCTGATGGCCTCCTTCCCGGCCGGAACCGTCAGCGGCGCCCCCAAGATCCGCGCCATGCAGCTGATCCATGCTCTGGAGCCGGATGCCCGCGGCCCCTATTCAGGGGTGTATGGCGGCGTCGACCTGGCCGGCGCCCTCAACACCGCCATCACCATCCGCACCATGGTGGTTCTGCCCCATCCCGAGGGGGGCTGGCGCGTGCAAGTGCAAGCCGGCGCCGGCGTGGTGGCCGATTCCAAGCCCGAAGCCGAATACCAGGAAACCCTCAACAAGGCCCGGGGCATGCTGAAGGCCCTGGCCTGTCTGCTGCCGGCCCAGCCATGAGCTCGCCTCTTTTGCTGAAGGGTTTTGAAGTGGAGCTGTACACCGGCCGGGCCGACGGCACGGTGGTGGGCTGCTCGGCCGAGGCGGCGGCGGCCCTGGAGGGCTTCGTGACCGAGCCGGACCACCGCAACCTCGAATACATCACCCCCCCGGATGCCAGCTACACCCGCCAGCTGCAGCTGCTGCTCGAGCCGCGCCAACGGCTGCGCCACTGGCTGGCCAGCCGCCAGCTCACCCTGCTGCCTGGCAGCACCCTGAGCCTGGGCGACAGCCACCGCTTCGAGCGCTCCGACCCCAACAACCTTTACCACGGCTACATCGAAACCACCTACGGCACCAAGGTGGTGACCGCCAGCGTGCACATCAACCTGGGGCTGAGCAGCGCCCCCGAACAGATGGACAGCCTGTTTGCCGGGCTGCGGCTGATGCGCTGCGAGGCGGCCCTGCTGCTGGCCCTCAGTGCCAGCTCACCGTTTCTCGATGGGGCCGCCACCGGCGCTCACTCCCAGCGCTGGCTGCAGTTTCCGCTGACGCCCGCGGATGTGCCGCTGTTTGTGGACCACCAGCACTACATCCGCTGGATGGGGCAGCAACTGGAGCTGGGCACGATGCAGAACGTGCGCCACCTCTGGACGTCGGTGCGGCCCAATGGCGACAACCGGCCCCACGACCTCAACCGGCTGGAGATCCGCATCTGCGATCTGGTGACCGATCCGCTGGTGCTGCTGGCGATCACGGCCTACGCCGAACTGCGCTTGCAGCAGTTGTTGCGCGACCCGAAGCGCAACGACCCACTGCAAACAAGCCGGCTGAGCCCCGCCAAACTGGCCAAGCTGGCGGATGCCAACGACCGCGCCGCAGCCCGTTCCAGCCTGGAGGCCACGCTGCATCACTGGCGCGACGGGGCGCCGGTGACCGCCCGCCACTGGCTGCGCGAACACCTGGCGGAGCTGACGCCCCTGGCCGATGAGCTTGGCCTGAGCGCCGTGCTGGCCCCCCTGCAGAACGTGCTCGACAACGGCAATCAAGCCATGCGCTGGCTGGCGGGTCTGGAGGCCGGCCTCTCCATCGAGGAGCTCCTCAGCCGGGAGATCCAGGCAATGGCCGACCAGGAAACAGCCCTGCAGGAGGCGACTGGACTGCTGGACGCAACTGGCACAGTCGGAGGGCCGAGTCCTTTGGGATGATCATGGATCTTCTTGCTGCCGATCCGGCTCCCATGCGGCAGTCCACGCCCACCCCGCCCGCCTCGCAACGGGTCACCCGCCTGCTGGGCGAGCGACTGGAGCTGGTCGAAGACCTGTGGGAAACCGTGCTGCGCAGCGAATGCCCCCCCGGGCAGGCGGAGCGGCTGCTGCGCCTGAAACACCTCAGCGACCCCAGTGAAGGGGAAGACAGCACCGGCGGCGATGCCAGCAGCGCGATCGTGCAGCTGATCCGGGAGATGGATCTGGCCGAAGCGATCGCTGCGGCCCGGGCGTTCTCCCTCTATTTCCAACTGGTCAACATTCTCGAGCAGCACATCGAGGAGGACAGCTACCTCGACAGCCTCAAAAACCAGGACAGCTGCCCCAGCGACCCCTTCCTGCCGGCCCTGGCGAACCAGACCGACCCCGCCACCTTCCGCCAGCTGTTCGAGCGGCTGCGCAGCCTGAATGTGCCTCCAGCCCAGCTGGAAAACCTGCTGCGCACCCTTGATCTGCGGCTGGTGTTCACGGCCCATCCCACCGAGATCGTGCGCCACACGGTGCGGCACAAACAGCGGCGGGTGGCCACCCTCATCCAGAAGCTGGAGCAGGGCAGCGGCCTCAACAGCCTGGAGCGCCAGAGCCTGCGGCTGCAGCTGGAGGAGGAGATCCGGCTGTGGTGGCGCACCGACGAACTGCACCAGTTCAAACCCACGGTGCTCGATGAGGTCGACTACGCCCTGCACTACTTCCAGCAGGTGCTCTTCGATGCCATGCCGCAGCTGCGCGACCGGATTCGCGCCGCCCTGAAGGTCAGCTACCCGGACGTGGAGCCGCCGCGGGATGCGTTCTGCACCTTCGGTTCCTGGGTCGGTTCCGACCGGGACGGCAACCCCTCGGTCACCCCCGACATCACCTGGCGGACCGCCTGCTATCAGCGACAGCTGATGCTGGAGCGCTACATCAAGGCGGTGACGGAGCTGCGCGACCAGCTCAGCATCTCGATGCAGTGGAGCCAGGTGAGCCCGGCCCTGCTCGAATCGCTGGAGATGGACCGGCTGCGCTTCCCCGAGATCTACGAGGAACGGGCGGCCCGCTACCGACTCGAGCCCTACCGGCTCAAGCTCAGTTACACCCTGGAGCGGCTGCGGCTGACCCACCAGCGCAACCAGCAGCTGGCCGATGCGGGCTGGGAATCACCCTGTGACGGCAGTGCCCCGCCGCCGCCGATGGGGGGCAGCTTGACGCCCCCAGCCTCCCAGGAGCTTCACTACAGCACAGTCGATGAGTTTCGCAACGACCTAGAGCTGATCCAGGACAGCCTCGAAGGCACCGGCCTCAGCTGCGAGTTGCTGCAGCACCTGATCAGCCAGGCCCAGATCTTCGCCTTCTGCCTGGCCAGCCTCGACATCCGCCAGGAGAGCACCCGCCACAGCGACGCCCTCGACGAACTCAGCCGCTACCTGCAGCTGCCCGTGCCCTACGGGGAGATGGACGAGCAGCAGCGGGTGGAGTGGCTGCTGACGGAGCTGCAGACCCGCCGGCCCCTGCTGCCGCCCGCAGCCCAGTGGAGCGCTGCCGCGGCGGAAACCTTTGCCGTGTTCCGCATGCTGCAGCGGCTGCAGCAGGAATTCGGCTCCCGCATCTGCCGCACCTATGTGATCTCGATGAGTCACACGGTGTCCGACCTGCTGGAGGTGCTGCTGCTGGCCAAGGAGGCCGGCCTGGTCGACCCGATGGCCCAGAAAGCCGGCTTGCTGGTGGTGCCGCTGTTTGAAACGGTCGAAGATCTCCAGGGGGCCCCGGCGGTGATGGGCACCCTGTTCCGCCATCCCTTCTACCGGGCTTTGCTGGCCAGCGATGGCGGCCAGCCCCTGCAGGAAGTGATGCTGGGCTACTCCGACAGCAACAAGGATTCCGGCTTCCTCTCCAGCAACTGGGAGATCCACAAAGCCCAGATCGCCCTGCAGCGGCTGGCGATCGAGCACGGGATCGCCCTGCGCATCTTCCACGGCCGCGGCGGCTCGGTGGGCCGGGGCGGCGGTCCTGCCTACCAGGCGATCCTGGCCCAGCCCAGTGGCACCCTCAGCGGCCGGATCAAGATCACCGAGCAGGGAGAGGTGCTCGCCTCGAAATACTCCCTACCGGAGCTGGCGCTCTACAACCTGGAGACGGTTACCACCGCCGTGCTGCAGAACAGCCTGGTGAGCACCCCCGTCGACGACACCCCCAGCTGGAATGACCTGATGGGCCGGCTGGCGGCCCGTTCCCGCGACCACTACCGGGCCCTGGTGCATGACAATCCCGACCTGGTGGCCTTCTTCCAGCAGGTGACGCCGATCGAAGAGATCAGCAAACTGCAGATCTCCAGCCGCCCGGCCCGCCGCAAAGGTGGCGCCAAAGACCTCTCAAGCCTGCGGGCCATTCCCTGGGTGTTCGGCTGGACCCAGAGCCGCTTCCTGCTGCCCAGTTGGTTTGGGGTGGGGGCCGCCCTGCAGGAGGAGCTGCACCAGGACCCCGGCCAGATGGAGCTGCTGCGGTTGCTGTATCAGCGCTGGCCGTTCTTCCGCATGCTGGTCTCCAAGGTCGAGATGACCCTCTCCAAGGTTGATCTGGATCTAGCCCACCACTACGTCCAGGTGCTGGGCCGCAGCGAACACCGCGAAGCCTTTGAGCACATCTTCCAGGTGATTGCAGCCGAATTCGTGCTCACCAGGGATCTGGTGCTGGCGATCACCGGCCACAGCCGGCTCCTGGATGGCGATCCGGCGCTGCAGCTGTCGGTGGATCTGCGCAACCGCACGATCATTCCCCTGGGCTTCCTGCAGGTGGCCCTGCTGCGGCGGCTACGCGACCAAAACCGCCAACCACCGATGAGCGAAGCGGCCGCCGCCGCAAGCGACGATGGCCGCACCTACAGCCGCAGCGAACTGCTGAGGGGGGCCCTGCTCACCATCAACGGCATCGCGGCGGGCATGCGCAACACCGGCTAAACCCAGCTCTGGACTCCCTCTTGATCCCCTTCCGCAGCCAGCCCCCAGCCCCACGTCTGCGGGAGGGCTATCGCCTGCTGGCCGAAGGGGCGCCCAGCCCTGAATCCCTCAACCGACTCCTGGTGGCTAGTGGCGATCAGCCGCGCCCGGCCGAGCGCTGGCAGCGGGTGCTGGAGTGCAGCCTCTGGCACCTGGCCGTAGCCGCCCCCGATGGGCAGCTGGTGGGCTTCGTGCGGGCCACCAGTGATCTGGCCCTCAACGCCAACCTCTGGGACCTCTGTGCCGATCCAGCCGATCCTGGCCAGAGCGAGATCCTGGCGGTGCTGGTGCATGGCGCCCTGGGACGGCTGCGCCGGGAGCTGGCGGGGTGCAGCATTTCCCTCTCGGCACCACCGGAAGCCCTCACGGCACTGGAGCGCTATGGCTTTGCCGTGGATCCCGGAAGGATCCGGGCGATGGGCCTCATCTTGAAGGCCTGATTGCAAACGAGCATGGAGGGACTCGAACCCCCGACCCTCAGAACCGGAATCTGATGCTCTATCCAACTGAGCTACATGCCCAAGGCCGAACCTCGGTGGGCTTACCTTAACCGCTCACCGCGTCTGACCCATCCGGCTGCACCGCCTGGAGCTGCTGCGTTTTCGCAATATCAGTCGACTGGAGCTGGCCCTGGAAGCTCCCCGGCTGCTGGTGATTGGTGCCAACGGCGAGGGCAAATCCAATCTGCTCGAGGCTGTGGAGTTGCTGGGTTGCCTGCGCTCCCACCGCACCGGCAGCGACCGCGACCTGATCCAGCACGGGGAGTCGAGCAGCCAGGTGCGAGCCGCCACCGGCAACGGTGATCTGCTGCAGCTCCACCTGCGCCGCAGCGGCGGGCGCACCGCCCAGCGCAATGGCAAGGTGCTGGAGCGTCAGCTCGACCTGCTGGGCTCCCTGCGCTGCGTGGGCTTCAGTGCCCTCGACCTGGAGCTGGTGCGCGGTGAACCGGCCGGTCGCCGCCAGTGGCTGGACCGGGTGGTGCTGCAACTGGAGCCTGTCTATGGCGATCTGCTGAGCCGCTATGGCCGGCTGCTGCGCCAACGCAGCCAGCTGCTGCGGCGCAGCCTGGGCGGCGGCACGCTGCAGGCCCTGCTCGACACCTTCGATCTGCAGATGGCCGTGATCGGCACCCGCCTGCACCGGCGCCGCTTCAGGGCCATTCAGCGCCTGGAGCCCCTGGCCGCCGCCTGGCAGCAACGGCTGAGCGGCGGTCGCGAACAGCTGCAGCTGCACTACCAGAGCGGCACCGCACTCAGCGGCGAGGACGAGGAAGAGCCCTGGCGCCAGGCCCTGCTCGAGCAATTGCAGCAGCAGCGCAGCGAGGAGCTGCGTCTGGGCCAGTGCACGGTGGGCCCCCACCGCGACGAACTGGGGCTGAGCCTGGCGGACCAGCCGGCGCGCCGCTACGGCTCGGCAGGCCAGCAGCGCACCCTGGTGCTGGCCCTCAAGCTGGCCGAACTGGAACTGGTGGGCACGGTGCTGGGGGAGCCCCCCCTGCTGCTGCTCGACGATGTGCTGGCCGAACTCGATCCGGTGCGGCAACAACTGCTGCTGGAGGCCGTGGGCGAGGGCCACCAGTGTCTGGTGAGCGCCACCCACCTGGGGGCCTTTAGCGGCGGCTGGCAGGCCCAGAGTCAGGTGGTGCAGATGCGCGCCGGGTTGCTCGAAGGGGGCGGAGAGATTGCAGCAGAGCCCTAGGCACTTTCACCGGTCCCACCACGTATGGTGGTCGACTTGTCCGGTCGGATTCGATGACCCAGACCCTGCCCTGCCTCCACCCGAACCCGGGATGGACCGAGGCCTCCGCAGCGACCAACCCAGCTGCCCCCCTCCCCCACCAGGTTTCCGATACGGTCGGGAAGCACTGCATTCTCGAGCTCTACGGCTGCGATAGCGCCCGGCTCGACGACGAAGCTTTCCTCAGGGACACCATCACCGCAGCAGCGAAGCGTGCCGGTGCCACCCTGCTCAACCTGATCACCCACCGTTTCGAACCCCAGGGCGTGACGGGGCTGGCCCTGCTGGCCGAGTCGCACATCTCGATCCACACCTGGCCCGAATCGGGCTATGCCGCGGTTGATGTGTTCACCTGCGGCGACCACACCATGCCCGAGAAGGCCTGCGCTGTGCTCGCCGAAGAGCTCGCCGCCAACGACCACAAGCTCACCAGCTTCCTTCGCGAAACGCCTACGGCCATCGCCGGCAGCCTGCGTGATCCGCTGCGGGATCAGGCCTTCACCGCTGCGGTGACGCTCTGAACCTGGACTGAGCCCCCGGGCTGAGGTCGCGGTTCAGCTTGCCGCTCACCAGCCCTTCGAGGTCGAGGCCCACGGCGCTGAAGCCCAAGGCCCGAAAGGCCGCCACCAGCGCCTGCCGCGGGGTGGCCTCGACCCAGAAACTCAGGGCTTCTGCCAGCTGATCGGCAGGCAGCTCAATACGGGCGGTCTGCCCCTGGGAGCGCACCCGCACCTGGGGCCAGCCGGCGGCTAGCAGCCAGGCTTCGGCTGCCGCCACCCGCTGCAACCGCTCCGCCGTGATCGGCTCGCCGTAGGGAAACCGCGACGCCAGACAGGGCTGAGCCGGCTTGTCCCACCAGGGCAGCCCCAGAGCCCGGGAGAGCTGGCGCACCCCTGCCTTATCGAGGCCCACTTCGGCCAGGGGGGAGCGCACGCCGAACTCCCGGGCGGCCTGGATGCCGGGCCGGTGGTCACCGAGGTCGTCGGCATTGACGCCATCGACCACGGTCGCGCCATCGGCCGCCGCCGCAATCGGCGCCAACAGGCGGTGCAACTCCCGCTTGCAGGCGTAGCAGCGCTGCTCGGGATTGCTGGCATAGGCGGGATCCTCCAGCTCCGCCGTGGCGATCTCGCGGTGGCGGATCCGCAACCAGCGGGCCTGCTCCTGAGCCTCGGCCCGCAGATGGGGGGCCAGGGCGGGCGACACCCCGGTGATGGCCAGAGCCGCCTCGCCCCGCTGCTCCACGGCTAGGGCCGCCACCA
Source organism: Cyanobium sp. Alchichica 3B3-8F6 (assembly GCF_024346435.1). NCBI lineage: Bacteria > Bacillati > Cyanobacteriota > Cyanophyceae > Synechococcales > Prochlorococcaceae > Cyanobium > Cyanobium sp. Alchichica 3B3-8F6. Next base: position 84,357 of record NZ_JAGQCZ010000011.1, read on the forward strand.
AGGCACTGTCGACGCCACCGGAATAGGCCACCACCACCTGATCGAGGGCCGCCAGCTGCTGACGCAGGGCGGTCAGAGCTGCGTCCAGCGGCGGCGCCAGCGGTTCAAGCAGGGAGAAGTGCATCAAGCCCGGAATCCAGCCCCGATCCTGGCAACCCCAACCCAACGGCGCCGGTAACATCGCCCCATGAGCAGCACCCAGACGCCGCAGCGGGGTACGGGCCGGGGCATCGGCATCCGCACGGCGGCCGGCAGCGATGAGCGGGCCCATGGCCAGCTGCACGTGTACGACGGCGACGGCAAAGGCAAGAGCCAGGCCGCCCTGGGGGTGGTGCTGCGCACGATTGGCCTAGGCATCTGCGAGCAGAAACGCACCCGGGTGTTGCTGCTGCGCTTCCTCAAAGGGCCCGGCCGGGCCTACGACGAAGATGCCGCCATCGAGGCCCTGCAGCAGGGTTTCCCCCATCTGATCGACCAGGTGCGCACCGGCCGCGGGGACTTCTTCAGCGCCGAGGAGGTGACCAAATTCGACCGGCAGGAGGCCCAGCGCGGCTGGGACATCGCCAAGGGCGCCATCGCCAGCGACCTCTACTCCGTGGTGGTGCTCGATGAGCTCAACCCGGTGCTGGACCTGGGGCTGCTGGACATCGACGATGTGGCCCGCACCCTGGCGGCCAAACCCGGGGGTATGGAAGTGATCTGCACCGGCCGTGGCGCCCCCCGCCCGCTGGTGCAGCTGGCCGACTTGCACTCCGAGATGCGGGCCCACCAGGGGCCCGGTGGCCTCGATGGCGTGGAGATCTACACCGGTGAGGGCAAGGGCAAATCCACCAGTGCCCTGGGCAAGGGGCTACAGGCCATCGGCCGGGGCATCTCCCAGGACAAAAGCCACCGGGTGCTGATCCTGCAGTGGCTCAAAGGCGGCGCCGGTTACACCGAAGATGCCGCCATCGCCGCCCTGCGCGAGAGCTATCCCCACCTGGTAGATCACCTGCGCTCGGGGCGCGACGCGATTGTGTGGCGCGGCCAGCAGCAGCCGATCGACTACATCGAAGCGGAGCGCGCCTGGGAGATCGCCCGGGCCGCGATCTCAAGCGGCCTCTACAAAACCGTGATCCTCGATGAGATCAACCCCACGGTGGATCTGGAGCTGCTGCCGGTGGAGCCGATCGTGCAGACCCTGCTGCGCAAGCCCGCCGAAACCGAAGTGATTCTCACCGGGCGCTGCAAAAACCGACCCGCCTACTTCGACCTGGCCTCTGTGCACTCCGAGATGGTGTGCCACAAGCACTACGCCGAGCGCGGCGTCGACCTCAAGCGCGGGGTGGATTACTGAAGGCGAGGCTTAATAGCGCGGCAGGCTCGGGTCCACCTCCTGGCTCCAGGCGTCGATGCCGCCGGACACATTGACGCCCTCAATGCCGTGGCGCCCCAGGGCGATGAGCGCTTTGGCGCTACGGCCGCCCAGCTTGCAGTGCACGTAAATCTTCTTGCCGGCCGCCAGGTTGCGGATCTGATCGATCGCCACGCCGCTTTCGATCTGGTCCAGCGGCACCAGCACTGATCCAGGAATCACGGCGATGTCGGCCTCGGGCGGATTGCGCACATCCACCAACAGGATGTCCTCCACCTGGCCATCGATGATGGTTTTGAGCTCGGCCACGGTAATGCTGGGAACCGAGCCCGCTTCTTCCTGGCCGGGGGCGCTGCCGCCCACGCCGCAGAACTCCTGATAATCAATGAGCTTGTCGATCACCGGCCGCTCGGGGTTGGGCCGCAGCTTCAGCTCCCGAAACTTCATGCCCAGAGCATCGAACAACAGCAGGCGGCCGCTGAGGGTGGTGCCGATGCCGGTGATGATCTTCACCGCTTCGGTGGCCTGGATCACGCCGATGATCCCGGGCAGCACGCCCACCACGCCGCCCTCGGCGCAGGAGGGCACCATGCCAGGCGGCGGCGGCTCCGGGAACAGGTCGCGGTAGTTGGGGCTTTCGGCATCCAGGTTGAACACCGTGGCCTGGCCCTCGAAGCGGAAGATCGAGCCGTACACATTGGGCTTGCCCAGCAGCACGCAGGCATCGTTCACCAGGTAGCGGGTGGGGAAGTTGTCCGTGCCATCGCAGACGATGTCGTACGGGCGGATGATCTCCAGGGCGTTGTCGCTGGTGAGGGCCGTTTCGTAGAGATCCACCTGGCAATGGGGGTTGATCTCGAGGATGCGGGCCTTGGCCGATTCGATCTTGGGCTTGCCCACCCAGCTGGTGCCGTGAATCACCTGGCGCTGCAGGTTGGAGTGATCCACCACGTCGAAATCGACGATGCCGATCCGGCCCACACCGGCCGCAGCTAGATACAGCAAAAGCGGCGAGCCGAGGCCACCCGTGCCCACGCACAGCACCGAAGAGGCCTTGAGCCGCTTCTGCCCTTCCATGCCCACCTCGGGCAGGATCAGGTGCCTGGCAAAACGGGCCACCTCATCGGGGCTGAGCTGAACGCCGCTGGTGTCGGGAGGAAGCATGGCCTCTTGGATCAGCTCTCCATTCTCCATGGCAAGCGCTGGGGCTGGGCGGGAGGCTCCGGCAACCACCAGGCCACCAGCTCCTGGTCCTGGTCCTGGTCCTGGTCCTGGTCCTGGTCCTGGTCGCGCCCCAGGATCAGCATGAGCGCCGGCTGCAGCGTGAGGTAGCGGTCGGTGCTGGAAGGCACCGCAGGACTGCAGGGATGGCTGTGGGCCGCCCCCAGCACCTCCAGCCCCCGCGGTCGCCCCCACTTCTGCGCCAACAGCTGCTCGCGGGGATCGATCGCGAAGCGACGGCAGCGCTCGCCAGGCACCGGCCAGACGTTGCAGCAGGGCCAGATCCAGTCCAGCTCCCAGCCATCATCCAGCCGCTTGCCGAGCAGCAGGGCACATCCCTCCTGGGGTGCAGCGGACACCAGGATCTGGCGCAGAACGGTGAGCAGGCCCAGACCCGAGCTGAGCTGCGCTGGCGCTTGGGAGGTCACACCGATACCTTATGGAGCATTCCACACATCAGCCCCTCCACCTGGTCCATGAGCGATATGACCCCCGATGCGACTGAGCAGGGCACGGCCACTGGGACTGCCACTGACGTGGAGACAGGAGCACCCTCCAGCTCCACCGAGGTGAGCTTCAGCGAGCGCTATAGCGAAATCCTGACGAAGGTGAACAGCACCCTCGACCAGGTGGACTGGAATCAGATGGGCCGGATCGGCAAGGCCACCGGCGTGATCCTGGCTGTGATCGTGGCCCAGATCCTGATCAAAGGCGTGCTCGACACCATCAACCTGCTGCCCGTGGTGCCCGGCCTGCTCGAACTGCTCGGCTTGGTGGTGGTGGGCCAATGGAGCTGGCACAACCTCACCACCAGCGAAAAGCGCAATGCTGTGGTGGCCAAGGTTCAGAACCTCCGCAAGGAGTATCTGGGCTAATCCAGCAGAGCATCGATGCAAGCCTGGGCGCGGTGGCCGTAGCCGCCGCCAAACAGGTTGGCGTGGTTCAGCAGGTGGTACAGGTTGTAGAGGGAGATTCGCCCCCCGGCACAGGGCTCCAGCGGCCAGCCATCGGCATAGCCGTTGAAAAAGGCGGGCGGGAAGCCCCCGAACAGCTGCGCCATCGCCAGGTCCACCTCCCGATCCCCCCAGTAGCAGGCCGGATCAAAGATCGCCCCGCGCCCATCGGCCAGCAGGGCCGCATTGCCGCCCCACAGATCACCGTGCACCAGCACCGGCCTACAGCCATGGCTGTTCAACCCATGCGGCACCCGTTCCAGCAGCGCCTGGGCTCCGCGTAGGGGCTGCCCGCGGCGAGCCGCCCAGGCCAGCTGGGGCGCCAGACGGCATTCGGCAAAAAACAGCCCCCAATCGCTCCGCCAACCATTGGGCTGGGGGGCTGAACCCAGGAAGTTGTCGGCCGGCCAGCCATAGCCCAGGGCAGGGGCGCAGCTGGCGCTGGAGCGATGCAATCCGGCCAACCCCTGGCCGAGCGCGAACCAGGCCTTCTCTTGAGCCGCGGCGCCAACCGGTCCGCCGAGCTCCAGCCAGCCCAACACCAATACGGCCTGCTCACCCTCCACGCCCCAGGCCAGGGGCTCGGGGATCACCAGGCCCGTTGAGGCATGCCGAGCCAGCTGCTGCAGCCCCTCGGCTTCCGCCTCCAGCAGGGGCAGACAGGCGGCCGTGTTGGTTTTGGCAAACACAGTGCCACCGCCCGCGAGCTCGAGGCGCCAGGCGCTGTGGATGCAGCCACCGCCCACCGGCGTGCGGCCCACCACAACCTGCCCCAGCTGGCGGTGCAGCCACAGGTTGAGGGGATCTGGGGGCTCAGCCGCCACAACGCGCTGCGGATCAGGCACCTGCCAGCATGCCGCCATGGAGGAACACAGCGATGTGGTGGTGGTGGGGGCCGGCATCGCCGGCCTCACCGCCGCGGCCCTGCTGGCCAAGGCCGGAATGCGGGTGCAGCTGCTGGAGGCCCACCACCAGAGCGGCGGCTGCGCCGGCACCTTCCGCCGCGGGCCCTACACCTTTGATGTGGGTGCCACCCAGGTGGCGGGGCTCGAGCCCGGGGGCATCCACGCACGGATCTTCCAGCACCTCGGCGTTCCCCTGCCCCAGGCCAGCCCGCTCGATCCCGGCTGTGTGGTGGATCTGGGCGATGGCCATCCGCCGGTGCAGCTCTGGCGCGACCCCGCGCGCTGGCAGGCCGAACGGCAGGCGCAGTTTCCCGGCAGCGAGCGGTTCTGGCAGCTGACTGCGGCCCTGCACCGCGCCAACTGGGGCTTCGCCACCCAGGATCCGGTGCTGCCCCCCCGCAACGCCTGGGATCTGGGCCAGCTGCTGGGGGCCCTGCGCCCGGCCAACCTGGCCAGTGGGCTGCTGGTGGGCTCCACCATCGCCGACCTGTTGCACCTCTGCGGCGCAGCGGGCGATACCCGCCTGCGACGCTTCCTCGACCTGCAACTCAAGCTCTATTCCCAGGAACCCGCCAACCGCACCGCCGCCCTCTATGGCGCCACCGTGCTGGCCATGGCCCAGGAGCCCCTGGGGCTGTTTCACCTGGAGGGGTCGATGCAAACCCTCAGTGCCGGTTTGGAGCAGGGCCTGCATCAGGCCGGCGGCCAGCTGCGCACCCGCCACCGCGTCACAGGCCTGGAGCGCGATGCCGCTGCCCCGCCGGAGCGGCGCTGGCAGGTGAAAGGCCTTGGACCGGCAGATCGCCCCTTCCAGTTGCATTGCAGCGACGTGGTGCTGGCCCTGCCACCCCAAACCCTGCCTGCCCTGCTCGGTCCGCAGCTGCCCGCGGGCTACCGCCAGCGGCTGAGCCAGCTGGGCGAACCCTCGGGGGCCCTGGTGCTCTATGGGGCCGTGGCCCGCCGCGACCTGCCCCCCCAATGCCCTCCCCACCTGCAGGGTGCCTGGGACGAGCCGGGATCACTGTTCGTGTCGGTGAGCCGCGAGGGCGATGGCCGAGCCCCTGCCGGCAAAGCCACGGTGATTGCCAGTGTGTTCACGGAGGCCCTGCCCTGGTTTGGGCTCAGCCCAGAGGCCTATGCCGCGCGCAAGGCCAGTGCTCAAGCGGGCATGGAGCGGGGCCTGCGGGCGTTGCTGCAGCTGCCCGAGCAGCCCTGGCTGCACTGCGAAACCGCCACGCCCCGTGGCTTTGAGCGCTGGACCGGCCGCCCCTTCGGCTACGTGGGCGGGCTCGGGCAACACCCCAGCCGCTTCGGGCCCTTTGGCCTAGCCAGCCGCACGCCCCTGCCGGGCCTCTGGCTCTGCGGCGACGCGATCTATCCCGGCGAAGGCACCGCCGGTGTGAGTCACTCAGCCTTGATGGCCTGCCGCCAGTTGCTGGCCGCCCGCCAGCAGCCGCTCGTGCTGGCCTAGGGCAAGCGGGCACCAGGCCTAAAGAAACTCCGGCCGCAGGCTCTGGCAGCGCTGCAGGGTCTGCTGCAACCCCTGCCAATCCGACTCCCGCACGCAGGCCTCCAGCTGATCCAGGGCGCTGCGGTAGTGGCCGAGCGCCGCCAGCAGGGCCACCTGGTTGCAGCGGGCAATCAGGGTGCCGAGCTCCGGATTCCCTCCACCCACCCGGGTGGTGTCGGCAAAGCCACTGGAGGCCAGCTGCCGCACCAGGCCAGCCAGCTCGCCGTCTCCCGAAGGATCGGCGCCCGAGCGATCCGCGGTCTGCAGCAGAGCTGCACTCACCAGCACGGGTAGGTGGGAAATCAGCGCCACCGCCCGGTCGTGCTCAACGGCAGCGCAGCTGAGCCACTGGGCGCCCACGGCCCGGGCCAGACCCTGCACCAGCTGCAGGGCCTCCGGGTCGGTGGCGGCATCCGGCGTGGCCACCCAGGGGCGATCCCGAAACAGCCCCAACTGCCCAGCCTCCACCCCCGCCTGGGCGGTGCCAGCCATGGGATGGCTGGCCACAAAGCGCGGCACCAACCGCGACCAACAGGCCAGCACGGGCGCCTTCACCGAGCCCACATCGGTGATCACGGCCTGCGCTGGCAGGGCCGCCAGCAGCTCGGCAGGTGGCTCCAGAAGCCGGTCGAGGGGCAGGGCGAGCACCACCAGCCCGCAGTCAGCCAGCACAGCGGGATCGGTGCTGACCTGCGTGGCCAACCCGCGCTGCCGGGCCCGATCGGCCGTGGCCTCGCGATGCACCAGGGCGCGCACGTCGACCCCCAGCTGCTGCAGATCCAAGCCCAGGGAGCCACCGATCAACCCCAGGCCCACCACGCCCACCGGGCGTTGGCGCCACAGGGCAGGTGCGGCGGTTGTGGTTGCCGCCGGGTGCGGCAGGGAAACAGAGGTCATTGCGGCAGAGCCATCCAGCCAGCTTCCTACGCTTTGCGTCTGTTGGCCGCCTGGGAATGCTCGAAGCCCGCGCCCACCAGCAACTCAAAGCCCTGCTGCAGCACGAGGGCGGCGAACCCTGGCCCCACCATCTGAGCCTCAGCCGCCTGGTGGCCCGCAGCCTGCGCCGCAGCGACCACACCCTGGTGCGGCTGGCTCCGGGCAGCGATCCCAGCTGGTGGATCAGCCTGCTGGTGCCGCTGGCGCTGAGCGAGGAACCGCTGGCCTTGGTGGTGAGTGAAGCCCAGCGGCAGCGACTGCTCCAGGTTGAGTTGCCCCGCCTGGGACGGGCCGACCCAAGCCTGGCCCTGCCGTGCTTCGAAGGTGACCGGCCGCCGGCCGGAGCCCGCGTGTGGCTGCTCAACCACCACCAACTGGTGGCGGCCTGGCAGCAGGGACTGCTGGGGACGCGGCAACTGGTGATTCCCGAGGCTGAACAGCTCGACACCCTGCTGCGCCAGGCCCTGGAGGTGGTGGTAACGCCGCAGCACTGGGACCAGTTGCGGCGGGCCCAGCCGGCGGCGGAAGCCAGCCTCCTGACCCTGCACGAGCGACTCAACCGCCAGGTGCTCAGCCATCCTCGCCGCCCCAACCAGCTGGTGGCCCTCGCGCCGGAAGACGAGGCACCCCTGCGCCACCTGCTGCAGCTGCTAAGCCCCCTGCCCGAACCATGGCCCGCCTGGCTGAACGCCCAGGGCAACGGCTGGACCAGCTGGGCCCAGGTGAATCCCGAGCTGCTGCAGTGGCAGCTGCACCGCCAACCACTCGAGCCGCTGCGGGTGCTGCAGGGCCTGCTGGAGCAGCGCGGCGCCGTGTTGCTGGGCCAGCTGGCCAGCGCCCGGGCCGCCGCCGGGCAGCCAGAGCCGGGCGTTGCCCTCGGACTGCAGCCAGTGGTGAGCGTGAGCCTGGGGGATCCGCCGCTAGCCGATCCCCTGCCCCTCTATGCCCCGCTGCGGCAACCCCTGCCCAACAGCCCCCACTACGGCCTACATCTGCTGGACCAGAGCCGCCGGCTGGTGCTGGGGCAGGCCGGCCTCACCGTGGTGCTGATCGATGACGACGCCCTACGCCGGGGGCTCACCAGTGGTTTGGCGGCGGAATTCGGCTCGCGCGTGGTGCACGAAAGCACTGCGCCCGACGGCAACGGCGTGATCTGCGCCCGCTGGAGCTGGTGGCTGGAGCAGCAGCAGCGACTGCCCCTACCCAGCCAGATTGTGGTGGCCCTGCTGCCCCTGGCCAGCCTCGAGGATCCCCTCACCGCCGCCCGGGTGCTGGCCCTGCGCCAGGACGGTCGCGACTGGTTCCGGGAGTGCCTGCTGCCCGATGGCCTCAACCGACTGCAACTGGGCCTAGCCGGCCTGCGGCGCCATGGGGGAGGGCGACTGGCCGTGCTGGATGGACGCCTACGGGGGCGCAGCTGGGGGCGGCAGGTGCTGATCGCCCTCGAACCTTGGGTCAGCCTCAGCCGCCTTCTGCCTCATTAGCCTGAGCTTCTCGTCGCAGCACACAAGCAGCCAAGGGAATGGGGGAAGCCAAGCGCCGCAGCATCCAGGGCTTGCCGCCCAAAGCGATCAAGCCCGACCGCACCAAGCAGGTTGACACCTCGCCACGCATCGCCAGCTGGCTGCCGCTGACCCGCAACCAGGCCGATCGCTTCGTGACTCTCACCACCAAGGGCGCCTGGGTGGGCATCGCCGCGCTGGTGCTCTTTTGGGTGACGGTGCGCTTCATCGGCCCCGCCGCGGGCTGGTGGACCCTTGCGGATGGCTGAACGGCCGGCTGGCCCACCTCGAAATCTTAAAGAAAACATTAGAATTTGAAGCAGTTTGGGATTCCGCCGTGTTCCCGCGTCTCGCCGAGCAATACCGATCCGTGGTGCACGACCTGGTGATGAGCCTGCAGGCTCTGGCCAAAAGCCTTCAGAACCGGGGCATCGCCGCCACCTGTTACATCTGCGGCGATGGCCGTGATGGCCACGGCGCCTCCTTCGTGGCCAACTTGGACGCCAACCACATGGTGCGTTTTCTGGTGTCCGACTTCGGCATCAGCTGGGTGGAATCCCTCGACGGCCACGAACTGGTGAAGCTGGAGGGCGCCGAAGCCATCCAGGAACTGCAGCGGGTCGCCCAAGTGCTCCAGAACCCCGAAGCTGCCGGCGGATCCCGTGCCGCCAACCTGACCTCCAAGCCCAGGGGCGCCTTCTCGCGCCCCTGAGCCGAGAGACTGTCAGCTCGCCACCGGCAACTCAGCCAGGGCCGCTGCCGACTCCCCCAGAGCAGAAGACTCCGCCAGAGCAGCCGGAGTGGCAGCAGCCTTGGCAGCTGCAGCCAGGGGCTTCATCGAATTGGCCGTCACTTCCGAGCCCTCCTTGAGCTTCTGGCGGGTGAGCTGTTCGATCAACTCAGCCTGCTCGGGGTTCTGCTCCAGCCAGGTGATCGTGTTGTCACGCCCCTGACCAATGTTGTCGCCCTCGTAGCTGTACCAAGCACCCTTGCGGGCCACCACACCGGTTTCCTCGGCGAGATCGAGCAAGCAACCGAGGGTGCTGATGCCCCGGCCAAACAGAATGTCGAACTCGGCGATCCGGAAGGGAGGCGCCACCTTGTTTTTGGCCACCTTGACCTTGGCGCGGATGCCGTATTCCTCGGTGCCGCGCTTGAGGGTCTGGATGCGGCGGATATCGAGCCGCACCGAGGCGTAGAACTTCAGGGCGTTGCCGCCCGTGGTGGTTTCCGGGTTGCCGTAGGTGACGCCGATCTTCTGGCGCAGCTGGTTGAGGAAGATCACGGTGCAGCCGGATTTGCCGATGTTGCCGGTGATCTTGCGCATCGCCTGGCTCATCAAGCGGGCCTGGCTGCCCACCGCCAGATCCCCCATTTCCCCCTCGATCTCAGCGCGGGGCGTCAGGGCCGCCACCGAGTCGACCACCACGATGTCGACCGCGGCCGAGCGCACCAGCTGATCGACGATCTCCAGGGCCATCTCCCCCGTGTCGGGCTGGGAAACCAGCAGGTTTTCGATGTCGACCCCCAGGGCGGCGGCGTACACCGGATCCAGGGCATGCTCCGCATCGACAAAGGCCGCCACGCCACCGCGCTTCTGCACCTCGGCGATGGCATGCAGGGTGAGGGTGGTTTTACCGGAGCTCTCCGGGCCATAGACCTCCACCACCCGGCCCTTGGGATAGCCGCCACCGAGGGCGAGGTCGAGGGTGAGGGCACCGGTACCGATGGTTTCCACCCGCATGCGGGAGGCGTCACCAAGGCGCATGATCGAGCCCTTGCCGAAATTGCGCTCGATCTGGTTCAGCACCAACCCCAGGGCCTTGTCCCGCTCGGCGGCGGCGCTGGCGGACGTGCGGGAGGAGGAAGGGGAAGGGGACACGGAAGAGCTGGTGGTGGAATCGGCGGGCATGGCAGCAATCAGAAGCGATGGGACAGGCCGCAAGGGCGGGAACCGGAACGGGGAGCGGGCCGGAGAGCGGGTCGAAACCCGGTCGGCCCCGCAGGAACAGCCCCGGGAAACCCCGAAGGCAGCCATCCTGCGACCTCTAAGCAGCAAGTGCCACCAAAGAGGACCGGCGTACCAATTGCTTGTAGTACGAGCGTACTCTAGCCCACTAGGAGCCTGTCGCACATAACCCCACCGCCTGCTTCTCCACAGACGCTCTCCAATCTGCCCAGATTCCAGTGACAGCAATGGATCTGGGCTGGAGAATGGGACATGAGCAAGCCCAAAACCTTTCG
>NZ_JAGQCZ010000012.1:0-77233 GCF_024346435.1 Cyanobium sp. Alchichica 3B3-8F6
ACCAGTTATCGTGCCAACGGTAAACGCTGGGTAGCCATGTGCGGAGTGGATAACCGCTGAAAGCATCTAAGTGGGAAGCCCACCTCAAGATGAGTATTCCCATGGCGTTAGCCAGTAAGGTCACGGGAAGAACACCCGTTGATAGGCTCTATGTGGAAGCGCAGTAATGCGTGAAGCAGAGGAGTACTAATAGACCGAGGGCTTGACCAAAACTCGAGCTCTAAAAGCTTTTTTCCAGGCGAAAGACATTCAGCTTTTCTTTTGAAGAGTTGGGAGTCTTTCTAGGCTATGCAGTTCTCAGGGTTCAACCTGGGAATGAAGAGAGGAGTCACCGAGAGGTGATTTCTATCCTGGTGTCCATGGCGCAGTGGAACCACTCCGATCCATCTCGAACTCGGTTGTGAAACGCTGCAGCGGCGACGATATTTGGGGGGCAGCCCCCTGAGAAAATAGCTCGATGCCAGGTAAAACCTTCATTCCATCTTCTGGTTGATCTGCTTTGGTTTCCTTTTGGAAGCCTGAAATCAGCGATCTCCCCTTGAAGCAGAAAGCCACCCCCCTGGGTGGCTTTTTTGTTGGGCGCTACTCTCCAACCATCGACCCCGAAAATCCAAGGTGTGGTTTTCAGTGCTGCATCCCGCTCGTCGATTCCGGCTGATGCGCCAAATCCGCCGGTTTCGATCGTTCTGGCTGGCTTATCGGCTTTGGTTGCAGATGGACTGCGTCGATCTCAGCGCCGCATTTGCTTATCACAGTCTGCAGTCTGTCTTCCCCGTTCTGCTGATCGCGTTATCGCTGGCAGCGAAGCTGTTGGGCCGTGATGAGGGCTTGGTTGAGCGCTTGCTCAACATCGTTTTCACCGTGCTGCCTAGTACGGCGATTCCGGTTTTTGAAGCAACGCTATCGGCTTTTTTGCGCCAGGGCGTGGGTGCTGGGCTGTTGGGTGTGGTGGTGCTGGTGTTAACCGCCAGCAATGCCTATCTCACGCTTCAACGGGGGGCGGATCGCCTCTGGTGGGATCGCTCCGTTGGGTTTGAGGGGTTGTCGTGGCTGGCTTTGCTGCGCCGCTATCTGCAGTTGCGGATCAAGGCCCTCGGCCTGGTGTCGTTGTTTGCTGTGCTGATCGTGGTGGATCAAGCATTCACCAATATGCGATTGCTGGGCTCTACCGGACTGCGAGACGGGTTACTAGCCATCTGGCCTTGGGCTCGCGGTATCCAGCAGCCCGTGTCCTGGGGGCTGGACTTGATCATTTCCCTAGGCCTCAGCGTTTCCGCTTCGCTCCTGTTGCTTTGGGTGTTGCCATCGCGTCGTGTCCCCTGGCGACCCCTGATCCCCGGGGCCGCGCTGATCGGGGTGTCGCTCACGTTTCTGAATCTGGTGCTGGGCCGTGTGCTGGTCACCCTGGGGATCCGGTTTCAGGCCTATGGACTGGTTGGCGGCGTCTTGGTGCTGAGTCTTTGGGTCTGGTTGGTGGGTGTGATCCTCTACTACGGCCAATGTCTCTGCGTCGTTCTCGATCGCCCCAACCGCGCCAGGATGGATTTCCCCTGAAGGCCTGGGCCAGCGGCGATGCAGCGCTCGAACACCTGGATCTGGTTGTTGTTGGCGGCCCTGCTGCTGTTGGCGCCTGGGCCGCTCGGGCGTTTCGTGCTCGATCTTGTGGGCGGCATCACCCTCGTCTTGCTGCTGTTGCCGCTGTTGCTTGGAGCGGCGGGGTTCGTGGCGTGGCAGGTGATCCAGAAGCGCCTGCTCACCTGCCCAGCCTGTGGGTTCACGAGCATGGCCACCGACAGTTGCCCTGCCTGTGGCGCGCCCTTCGGCGATGGCATCAATGCCGGGTCACCTGTTGATCAACTGGATGTCAGCAACGTCACTATCGATGTGGAGGTGGTAGAGGACAACTGAACAGCGCAGGAACAAATCTAGAGGCACCATGGCTTTTGCGTTAGCGCTCTTCAGGGGCGGGCAAGCTCCTCAAGCCGGCGTTCCCTGAGATACAGAAACAGCGGCGCGCCGCAGGCAAAGGCCAACGTTACGCAGCTGAACAGCACCCAGGCCAGCCCGCGCATCTGCAGGCGCCGGCTTTCCTGCACCATCCAGATCACCACTGCCGTTGCGCCGATGGCCAGATCGCGCGATAGCGAACTCGCCGCCGGATTGGCATTGGCCAGTTGCACGAACAGCCCGAGGTCAAAGCTGGCGCCGTACTCGCGGATGAACGCAAGGTTGGACAGCCAGGGCAGGATCGCTCCAGCAATTGCCAGGGCGAGATAGAGCCATTTCACGGCTCGTGGGCCGCCGCTCGGGGGGGTGGCGTTGTCGGACGTCAGTTCGGTCGAGGGGGCCATCGTGGTTGCAGGGTTCAGCGGGACTCGGTCATTAAGGGGATTCAAGTCTTAGGGGGATTCCGGCATCGGTCCGGCAGCCTCGCTGCTGTCGTCCCACAGCAACAGTTCCTGTTCCACGCTTGCGAGCACGGTCTCGCAGCGCTCGATGTAGGCCCGTGCGCGCCGATACAGGCCGGTCATCTCTTCCACATCGAGGTCGTTGGCCTGGAGGGCGGCCAGGGTGAGTTGCAGAGCTGTTTGTGCTTCGTTGTAGGAGAGATCAGCCGCGGCCGTGGCGGCCGCGTTCTGCTCACTGCTGCCGGTTGTTTGTCGGGGTTTCGCCTTGGGCATGATTCAGCGTGACAGGGGTAGCTGGGCCTCGGCCTGAATGTCGCGCACCACGGCATTGGCGCGGCCATCCCGGAGCTGGACGACCACGGGGCTTCCCACGTGCAGCTGTTGGATCGACCGCACCAGGGTGCCATCGGGGCTGCGGAGCAGGCTGAAGCCGCGGGCCAGCTGGTGCTCGGGTGAGAGCGCTTGCAACAGATGCTGCGCCTGCAGCAGGTGCTGGCGCTTCGATGCCAGCAGGCCCTGGGGGTGGAGACCCACCAAGCGCTCGCGCTCCCGCCCCAGGCGTTGCCCCTCGGCCTGAAGCCGCCACTGCACCAGCTGACGCAGATGGCGCGCCTGCTGCCGCAATCCCTGGAGCGTGGCGTGGCGATCGGGCAACAGGGCGACCAGCGCGGCGGTGGGGGTGGCGGCCCGCAGGTCAGCCACGAGGTCGGCGATGGTGGTGTCGTCTTCGTGGCCAATGCCGCTCACCACGGGCACCGGGCAGGTCGCAATGCTGCGGGCGACCTCTTCGTTGTCGAACACCGCCAGATCTTCGCGGCTGCCGCCACCGCGGCCGATCACCACCGCCTCGATCCCCAGGGCCTCCGCCTGGCGCCCCAGCTGGTGCAGGGCGCGGCAGATCTCGGTTTGAACAGGGCCCTGCACGGGGATCGGCACCACGAGCAGCCCGGTGGCGGGCCAGCGCTCCTGGGCGGTGCGCAGCATGTCGGCGAGGGCCGAGCTGGGGCGGCTGGTGAGCAGGGCAATCCGGCGCGGGAAGGGGGGCAGGGGCCTTTTGCGGGCCGGATCCAGCAGGCCTTCGGCCGTCAGCCGTTCTCGCACCTGCTCAAATTGGCGCAGCACGCTGCTGAGGCTGGGCCGGATGTCGAGGGCCTGAACGCACAGGCTGGCCCGGCTGCTCCAGAAGTTGAGCTTGCCCACCACCACGACGCCGTCGCCGTCTTCGGGAACAAAGCTGAGCTTGCCCAGTTGGGAGGCCCAGACCACCGCGGAGATCGAGGCCTGGTCGTCGACCAGCGTCATCCACAGATGGCCCTTCTTGAGCTGGGGGCGGCTGACGGTGGCATCCAGCAGGAAGCGGGGCGCAAAGCCGCGTTCCAGCAGGCTGGCCACTGCCCCATTCAGCTCCGCCACGCTGTAGCGCGGGATGGCGGGGCTGTCCCCTGTGCTCGTCATTGCTGCAGCTGGCGGTAGCAGCTCCACCAGTAGAGGCTCACCAATCCGGCGACCAGTGCCACCGCCTGGCCGATGGGATGGTCGATCCGGATCAGCCCTGCCGCACAGATCACCAGGGCGCTGCTCAGCAGCCTCGAGCCATCACGGCGGTTGTTGACGTAGAAACGGGCCAAGGTGGCAGCGCCGGAAGGGCCCAGTTTGGACCAGCCGCTTGCCCCCTGGCTTGACAGCTGGCGGGGCCTCCCTTAGGCAGGGGGGCGGTCAGCGGTCTCCGTTATTACCACCCTGCGCGCGTCTACCGGTCCGTCCCTGCGCCAGCGCCTGCAGGCGCAGTTGTCGGCCCCCTTGCCGGAGCAGCCCGAGCTGGTGCTCGTCACCGATCTGGATGGCACCCTGCTGGGCGGATCACTCGCGGAGCGTCGCCGCTTCTACGCCTGGCTGGAGCAGCAGCGTGGCCGGGTGCTGCATGTGTTCTGCACGGGCCGCGACCTGGGCTCCGTGGCCCGGTTGCTGGCGGAAGACGAGCACGTGGGCCTACGGGCGCCGCATCTGGTGATCGGCGATGTGGGTTGCACCGTGGCCTGCGGAGCGAGCCTGGAGCCGCTGCCCCTGGCGGTGGATCCGATTGAGGCCCGCTGGCAGGGCAAGCCCGACCGTGTGCTGGCGGTGATGGCCGGGGCTGCGGGGGTTTCCCCCCAGCCGATTAGCAGCCAGCGGAGGCTCGCCTACTACTACGACCCCGAATCCTTCGATCATGGCCTGATCGCCGAGCTGGAGGCCCACGGTGTCGATTGCCTGCTCTCCGATAACCGCTACCTCGATGTGCTCCCCGCCGGAGTCAACAAGGGCAGCACGTTGCAGGCCCTGGTGCGGGCCCTGGAGATTGATCCCGCCCTGGTCGTCACCGCGGGCGACACCCTCAATGACCTGGCCATGTTCGAAACCGGTCTGGCCGGGGTGATGGTGGGCAATGCCGAGCCAGCGTTGCGGGCGGAGGCCCACCGTTTGCGCGGCACCTACGTGGCCCGCTCCCCGGGGTGTGAGGGAATCTGCGAAGGCTTGCACCACTTTGGATTTGGCCACTTGCTGCCCCAGCGCTAACGCTTGCCCTCCTGCAGGCGCGCCTTGGTGAGGGCTGTGGCCTGGGCCTGGCGCGGATCTTCCGGCCAGGGGTGCTTGGGGTAGCGCCCCCGCAGCTCCTTGCGCACCTCCGGGTAGCTGTTCTGCCAGAAGCCGGCCAGGTCTTGGGTGATGGCCGCCGGCCGGCCCGCTGGGGTGAGCAGGTGCACTGTCACCGGCAGCTGGCCGTCGAGCACCGTGGGGTTGGCGCGGGCCCCGAACAGTTCCTGCAGCTTTACCGCCAGCACCGGTTGGCCGCTGCTGTAGTCGAGGTTGACTGCACGGCCGGAAGGCACTGGTAAAGCGGGCGGCAGCAGCCGCTCCAGCTCCAGGCGCAGACTCCAGGCGCAGTCGCCCCAGAGGGCTTCAGCCAGGGGCAGGCCCTGAAGCTCGTCGCGGCTGCGCAGACCCAGCAGATGGGGGCCCAGCCAGTGCTCCAGGTCATCCAGCAGCTGGGGCAGGCTGCGATCGGGCCAGGGATCGCCCAGCTGCTGGTGGGCCAGGGTCAGGCGCTGCTGCAATTGGCGGCTGCTGCGATCCCAC
Organism: Cyanobium sp. Alchichica 3B3-8F6; assembly: GCF_024346435.1. Taxonomy (NCBI): domain Bacteria; kingdom Bacillati; phylum Cyanobacteriota; class Cyanophyceae; order Synechococcales; family Prochlorococcaceae; genus Cyanobium; species Cyanobium sp. Alchichica 3B3-8F6. The sequence goes on from NZ_JAGQCZ010000012.1 coordinate 5,526, forward strand.
GGCAGCACCTCCAATCCCAGCTGCCGCAACCCGTCGAGTAGGGCGCTGCGGATGCGCTCGGGGTCGGCCTCTGCCCAGGGGCGGCGCTCCAGCACCAGGGCTCCGAGGCGGAGGCTGCGTTCGCAGCGCACCCGCTGGCTCTCCCCATCCCAGCGAGCCTCCAGCACTGTGCGCCCCTGGCCGCCAGGCTGCTCGGCGAGCTCCCGCAGCTGTTCGGGAACGAGGGGCACGGCCAGTTGGATGCGGGCATCCTGGCCCTGGCCATCCAGCTGGGCGATTGCCAATGCGGTGCAGGCCACCAGGGGGTCGTCAGGGTGGAGCACGGCCCCGCGGCCGCCGCTGAGCAGAAACCTGCCGGCTTGTCCGGGGCGTGCCAGGGCCAGCCGTTCGGGAAAGGCCGCGGCCACCAGTTGGGCCACGGTGGTTGCGGTGGACGTGGTTGCGTTGGACGTCGTTGCGGTGGGGGCGGCTGCGGTCTGTGGTGGAGGTTTCTGCTGGGAGGGCAGCTGGCGCACCTGGCGGCGCAGCTGGGCCTGCAGCTGGCGCAGGCGTCGACGTGGCCCATCGGCGCCACCCGCCTGCCCCAGCCAGTCGAGGCGGCGCAGCAGATCACTGCCGGCCTCCTGGCGCGTCAGGGGATCGCGCTCGCTCAGCAGCACCGCCAGAGCGCTGGCCAGATCGAGTTGCCCGAGGGATGCGCCCAGCAGCAGCAGCTGGGCCAGGCGCGGGTGCAGTCCCAGCTGGGCCAGCTGCTGACCATGGACGTTCAGTCGTCCTTGCGCGTCGAGGGCGCCGAGCTGCTCCAGGCGTTGGCGGGCCTCGTGCAGGGGGGCCGGTGCGGGCGGGTCGAGCCAGGTCAGGTCGGTGCCGAGGGGATCGCCCCATTGGGCCAGTTGCAGAGCCAGGGGCAGCGGATCCACGTCCAGCAACTCCGGTGGGTCGTAGGCGGGGCGCCGTTGCTGTTCGGCGGGCGACCACAGGCGCAGGCAGCGGCCCGGGCCCAGGCGCCCGGCCCGGCCGGCCCGTTGCTCGGCACTGGCCTGGCTGGCGGGCACGGTCACCAACCCGTCGAGTCCGCTGCCGGGATCGAAGCGGGTGCGGCGACTCAGGCCGCTGTCGAGCACCAGGGTGACGCCCGCGAGGGTCAGGGAGCTCTCGGCGATGGAGGTCGCCAGCACCACCTTGCCGGCCGGGTGGCGGGCTGGACCGATCGCGCGGCTCTGGGCGGCCAGGTGCAGGTTGCCGTGGAGGGGAACGCAGTCGATCTCCCCGCCCCAGGCGGTGGCGCTGATCGCCCGGCTGCAGGCTTCGATCTCGCGCAGCCCTGGCAGAAACACCAGCACCGTTTCGCCATCGCCCCGCTGGTCGAGCCAGTGCTGCTCCAGCCCCCGCACCACCTGCTGCTCCAGCCGCTCGCCCGGTCGCGGAGGCTGGTGGCTGATCGCGACCGGATGGCGGCGTCCCTCACTGCTGAGCACGGTGGCCTCCGGCAGTTGCACGGCCAGGGGGGCGAGGTTGAGGGTGGCCGACATCACCACCAGCCGCAGATCTGGCCGCAACAGCTCCCTCACCTGGCGCACCAGGGCCAGGGCCAGGTCTGTGTCGGCGCCGCGCTCGTGGAACTCGTCGAAGATCAGGCAGTCGACCCCCTCGAGGGCGGGTTCGCGCTGCAGGCGACGCAGGAACAGGCCGTCGGTGAGCACCTCCAGGCGGGTGGCTGCCGACGTGCGGGATTCCAGCCGCACGCTGTAGCCCACCCGTTCCCCCACCGCTTCGCCCAGTTCGGCCGCCAGCCGCTGAGCCGCTGCCTTGGCGGCGAGGCGGCGGGGCTCCAGCATCCAGATCCGCCCGGAGCCCAATCCGGCCAACAGGGCCAGCGGCACCCGGGTGGTTTTGCCGGCGCCCGGCGGGGCCTGGAGCAGCACTGTTGCCCCCGGGGAGCAGGCTTCCAGCAGGGGCGCCAGCAGGCCATCGATGGGCAGGAGCGCTGGCGTGGCCGCCTCAGCGCACGTGGCGAACGCCATCAACCGGGTGGTAGGCCTCGCCGGTGAGCTCTTCGTACACAATCGCCGGCAGACCGGTTTCAAACATGGTCTGCAGGGCTTCTTTGAGGTAAGGGTTCCAGCCGCCCGTGCTCACCTTGCCGTGGCGCACGGTCCAGTCCCAGGTGCCCTGCAGGTCGCGGGGGATGCGGCCTTCGCGGTCGCGCCGGGCCACGAGGTCCTGGGATTCCACCAGGCCCACCAGGATCGGATCTTTGCCGTAGGCGGGGGTGATGCTGAGCTCGAGCCGGATCGGATCCTCTTTGATCAGCTTGAGGCGAAAACGCGGCGGCAGCTTGAGATTGCGCAGCACTGCAGCCACGATTCGGGTCCGTTGATCCACCGTCTGTCTCCGCTGAAAAGCACGTGCTCAACGGTGAGCCTATTCAGCTGGGGTCACCGGGGTAAGCAGGCTGTTCGTTGTCGCCACTGAAGCGCACGGTGAGCAAGTCTTCTTGTGTGAGCTGGCCGTCAGCGTCCAGCAGTTCGGGATGGATGGTGAGCCGCCCGGTGCGGTCGTTGCCGGTTGCCGTTGTGATGGTGCTGCTGCCGACCGCATCGCGATCACCGGGGCGCGGCACGGCCCGAAAGCCCTGGCCCATCACCTTGAATGCCTGCCAGAGCAGGACCAGGAAACAGGCGCCGTACAGAAGCGGGAAGAGCTGGGAGATCAAGGCGTTCATGGCCGGGGGGTTGGCCGCAGATCAGGGGAGTCGTGTCGCCTCCCCATCATTGCCTGCTCTGTGCTGCTGGTGTTGGCCAGCATCCAGGCCCACAGGGTGGTGCAGGCGGCTCCGAAAGCCAGGAATGCAAGCAGGAGCCGCTCCATGTCCATGACTTGATGGAAATATTTATTAATCGTAGAGGTTTTGGCGCTGGCTGCGGCTCGCCGTGCTTGCTGGGGTCGCTGGCTCGTCTGGTGGGGATCTCCCCCTGGTGGCTGGGGTGGATCTGCTTAGGGTTTCGCCAGTTGTTGTGCCGTGGTGATGGCTGGATTGCGTACTGGGCCTTGGCTGTGTTCCGGACTGCTCGCCGCGGGGCTGCTGGTGTCGGCGGGAGAAGGGGGTGGTGGGGTTGGAGCCGGCCTGGGTGCTGGTGCCGCCCGTGCCCAGGGGGTTGTCGCGCCGAGTTTGGCCCGCCAGTCGTTTGTGGCGGCCGCCGTGCGCCGGGCCGGGCCAGCCGTGGTCACCATCGACACCGAGCGCACCGTGGTGGTGCCCGGGGTCGGTGGCGGGTTGCCGCGGGGCCTGCTCAACGACCCGCTGTTCCGCCAGTTCTTCGGCATGCCCCAGCTGCAGCAGCCCTCGCAACGCACCGAGCGCGGCACCGGCAGCGGCTTCATCTATCAGGCTGATGGGCTGCTGCTCACCAACGCCCATGTGGTGGAAAAGAGCGACCGGGTGACCGTGGGGATGCAGGACGGCCGCCGCCTACAGGGCACGGTGGTCGGATTGGATCGCCTCACCGACTTGGCGGTGGTCAAGCTGGCCGGCGGCGGCCCCTGGCCAGTGGCGCCCCTGGGTAATTCCGACACGCTGCAGGTGGGCGAATGGGCCATTGCCGTGGGCAATCCCTTCGGGCTCGACAACACCGTGACGATGGGGATCATCAGCAACCTCAACCGCAATGCCAGCAAGCTCGGCATCACCGACAAGCGGCTGGACCTGATTCAGACGGATGCGGCCATCAACCCTGGTAATTCCGGCGGGCCCTTGCTCAACGCGGACGGCGAGGTGATCGGCATCAACACCCTGGTGCGCTCCGGTCCGGGGGCTGGCTTGGGGTTTGCGATCCCCATCAACAGGGCTAGGGAGATCGCCCGTCAGCTGGTGGCCACGGGTCGGGCTAGCCATCCAGTGATCGGCGTGGGCCTCGACGCAGTCAGACCCGGCGATGGCACGGGCCTGAGCCAGGGGGTGCGAGTGATGTCGGTGCAGTCAGGTAGCCCGGCGGCCCGGGCTGGCCTGCAGCAGGGCGATGTGATCGTGGCGGTCGGTGGACAAGCCCTTGCCAACCCACCCCAGTTGGTGGCCGCGGTGGAGCGGGCTGGAGTGGGGGGCAGCCTGCCGCTGAGCATCAACCGGGCCGGACGAGTGATTCAGATCACGGTGGTGCCGGCCCAGTTGGGTGTGACGCCTTAGCCCTCTTGCCCCCAATGGTGGGGGAGGCCTGTGGGGATCTTGGGTGGTGCGCCGAGCTGTTGGCGCATGACCCACTGGGTGGCGGCCTTTTGGCTGTGCCAGGCCTGCAGGAGCTGTTTGGCGATGCCCTGCAGGGCTTGGGGATCGGCGGTGGCCTCGATGGCTCTGTTCATCCGCTCCAGCTCAAATTGCTGGCCGAGGCTGAGGGCGAGTGGTTCGGACATGGCACGCACCGCTGGGAGCTGTTGGACGTTCCAACGCTACAAAGTGTTTCAGTTGCGTGCGTAGCCGTTGCAACAGGGCGCCGCGTCTGTGCGGATTTGCTGTTGTGCGTTTGGGGGCGCCCTGCGGAGCTCAGGACTGCTCGCGCAGCTGTTCCACGCAGCGGGTCACACAGGCCCCGTCGTCCAGGGAGCAGGTGGTGATGCACTCGAAGTACACCTCCATCGCATCGCCGGCGTTGTAGGCCTCGCTGTGGGAGGCCATCCCGGCGTGTTCCATGCCGAAGCCACCACTGCCCAGGGGGGCTCCACCCAGATTTCCGGTTCCCATGTGTCCCTTACCCATGATCTCCACCAGAAGCGACGTCTTGTCAGCCTATGCACACCAACCCAGGGGCACCACTGAAATGAGTCTTCCTGCCTAAGGGACCGTGAAGTTGTGTGTTGCGCAGGCGGCGCGATGGCTTCAGCTCGCTTTGGCCTGAAGTTTGCGGGAGGCCTGCTTAGCTTTGTTGGCAGCCTGTTTGGCCGCCTTGCGCTGGGCTTCCGCCTCCTGGCGTGCCAGTTCGGCCTCTTCCTCTTTCTTGCTGAGGTAATAGGCGTAGTCACCCCGGTAGAGCACCAGCTGGCCATCGCGGATTTCCACAATCCGGTTGGCCACCCGGGAGATGAAGTAGCGGTCGTGGCTCACCAGCAGGGCGGCGCCCTCGTAGTCGATCAGGGCGTCCTCCAGCATTTGTTTGGCGGGAATGTCGAGGTGGTTGGTGGGTTCGTCCAGCACCAGCAGGTTGCAGGGGGAGAGCAGCATCAGGGCCAGGGCCAGCCTGGCTTTCTCGCCACCGGAAAGCTTGCCGGCCTCCTTGAACACGCTTTCGTTGGAAAAGCAGAAACTGCCCAGCAGGGAGCGCACCTGGGTTTGGGTCCAGTCGGGAACGACCTCGAAGATCGTGTCGATCACGGTTTTGGAGAGGTCGAGGGCTTCGGCTTGGTTTTGCTCGAAGTAGCCCGCCACCACGTTGTGCTCCCCCAGCCGGGCGGCGCCGTCTTCTGGTTGCTCACTGCCCATGATCAGCCGCAACAGGGTGGATTTGCCGGCCCCATTGGGCCCTACAAAGGCAATGCGGTCGCCCCGCTCCACCTCCAGTTCCGCCCCTAGAAACAGGATCTGGTCGCCGTAGCTGTGGGTGAGGTTCTGGATCTCTGCCACCAGCCGCCCTGAGCGGGGGGCTTCAGGGAAGCGGAAGCGCGGACCGCCGACACTCTCAATCGGGGCCTCCACGCGCTCAACTTTTTCCAGCAATTTTTCGCGGCTCTTGGCCTGGGTGGAGCGGGTGGCGCTGGCCCGGAAGCGATCGATGTAGGCCTGCTGGGCACTCAGTTCCTTCTGCTGACGCTCGAAGGCTGCCTGGGTGGCCTCGCGCTCCAAGGCTTTCTGTTCGAGGTGCTGGCTGTAGTTGCCGAGGTAGGTGCGCGATACCCCACGCTCCGTTTCCACGATCTGGTTGCAGACCCGATCCAGAAAGGTGCGGTCGTGGCTGATCACCACCAGGGCTGCGGTCTGCTCGACCAGGTAGCCCTCCAGCCACTGGATCGTTTCCACATCCAGGTGGTTGGTGGGTTCGTCGAGCAGTAGCAGATCCGGCTCCTGCAGCAGGATTTTGCCCAGCGCAATGCGCATCTGCCAACCGCCGGAGTAATCGCCCACCAGCTGCTCGGCGCCCTCGGGCGTGAAGCCGATCGTGGGTAGCAGTTTGTCGATGCGGGCATCGAGCTCGTAGCCGTGCAGGCCTTCGAAGCGGCTGTGCAGCTGTCCAAGCTCGTGGATCAGCGCATCGAGATGGTCGGGATCGGTGGCCGCCTGTTCGCTGGCCATGGCGTGCTCCACCGCGTGCTGGCGCATCAGCACCTCAGCCGCTTCGCCGAAGGCCTGGAACAGCTCCTCCCGCACCGTGCGGGCCGGATCCACGTCGAATTCCTGTTGCAGGTAGGCAATGCGGGGTTCGCCCTGCTTCACCACCGCGCCGCTGCTGGGCTCTTCAAGCCCGGCGATGATCTTCATCTGGGTCGATTTGCCGGCCCCGTTGACGCCCACCAGGCCGATGCGATCGCCGGCCTTCACTTCCCAGGTGACGTCCCGCAGCACCTCACCGGTGGGATAGATCTTGCCGATGCGTTCGAGGCGGAGCACGGAGTCTGGGAAAGGCGAGGGGCGGGCAACCGGGCCAGCTGCTCCAAACCATCATCCCTGGTGGCCGATCGGGAGAGGGCTGGGCGCTGGGCTACCTGGTGCAGACTCCATTCAGAGAGCTCCTGTGCCAGCGATGATCAAGCGCTTAGAGCAGGTGGCGGCCCTGGTGGTCGCAGCTGGCCTGGCGATCGTCAGTTACTGGCTCTTCTTCAGTTGGGCCGGTGGCGACAGGGATCGGCGTCCCGACCGGGAGCGGAGCTCAGAGGCCGCCCCGGGCCTTTACCAGCCACTGCTTGCTGTCGCTGTCATCGAGGCTGGCGACGTAACGGCGCACCTCATCAGCGGTGACGGGCAGGTTGAAAGCCGATCCGAGGTCGACAATCCGACCCACAGCGCCGTTGGGATCCTGCAGGGCCTGCCGGAACAGGGCCTGGGTTAACTCTTGGTCTGCGCTGATCCGGCCATAGAGCTCGGCGGCATTGCCTGCATTCAAGTTGCTGGCATTCACGTTGCTGGCAGTCATGGCAGACAGCTCGATGGGCCGAGGTTACTGGCTCTCAACCAATGGCACACAGCGCGATTGCGGCTTGGGCAGGTGCCATCAAGCCGCGCGACGGCCTTCGCCGCTTTCCGGCGTGCCGCAGGCGGAGGCGTCTTCCATGCTGCGGGCATCGAGGCAGAGCACTTTGCGCAGCTCGGCGTAGTTGGCGGCGAGGGCCTGGCGACCCTCCTGCTCGGCGCCGTATTCGGCCCGCTGCAGCACGTGATGCAGGTGGGTGAGCAGGTACGTGCTGATCACGGCCGACACCAGCACGTCGCTGCGCTCGGCGGTGCGGCGTTTGCGGCTGTTGGTGGTGGCTCCAGCAGAGCGGGTTGTGGAGGAACGGGGCACGGGGTGCACCTCCGAGGGGATGAATGCCATCAGTATAGTCTTGGATACTACCCTTGCCTATCTCTGTACACTCTTGGGTAGCCAGCAGGTCCTGGCTTTTGATTTCTTTCCTGATCCCCGCGTGGCGACTCGGCAGACCTCTTCCAGTGGCAAGGCCAAATCGCCGCGCATTCAGGTGGTGTTGCCGGAAGACCTCTGCCAGCGCCTTGCTGAGCTGGCTGAGCTCGAATCCCGCACGGTCAGCAACATGGCCAAGGTGCTGATTCAGCAGGGGGTCGAGAGGCTGGAGCAGGCCCCAGTCCCGCCCGACCCCCGCACCCAGGCCGAGCTGCAGGCTGCCCTGTTCCGCCAAGGGCTGGAAGCCCGTCAGGGCCAGACCCCCCAGCGCCTGCGCGGTGCACCGCGTCGGGTTCGGCTGCACCGTCCGGGCTGAACTGGAGCGTTCGCTCAGGCCTGGGGCCGGGCGCAGACCCCGAGCACCGCGGCCCGACTGGCTCCGGTGACCGATGGCAGGCTGCCCCGGTGGCCCCGGGCGTGCCACCAGGCGAGCAGGGCAAAGGCCAGGGCTTCGCGTTCGGCTTCACCGATGCCCAGCTCCTGCAGGGGGCGCACGATCAGGCCGCGGCAGCGCTGCCGCAGTTGCTCCATCAGGAGGCCATTGCGGCAGCCCCCGCCGGCCACCAGTAGTTCGATCGGTTGCGGGCCATGGCCCAGCTCCTGGGCGACGACGGCGGCGCTGAAGCCGGTCAGGGTGGCCAGGGCATCGTCTGGGGTTCGGTTCCCGAGCTCGCTGAGGCGCCGTTCCAGGTCGGCTTGGCCGAACAGCTCCCGGCCGGTGGACTTCGGCGGCGGCGTTTGGAAGTAGGGCTCATTCAACCAGCGCTCGATCAGGGCCTCATCGATCCGGCCGCGGCGGGCCCAGGCCCCATCGGCGTCGTAGGTCAGCTGGTCACCACTGAACTGGCGGGTGGCCAGATCCAGCAGGGTGTTGGCGGGCCCGCAGTCCCAGCCCCGCACCGGCAGGTGGCGCTGGGGGCCACTGACCGGCGGGATCAAGGTGAGATTGGCGATGCCCCCCAGATTCAGCACCGCTCGCCAACCGCCGCTGCGTCCCAGCAGGGCCTGGTCGGCGGGGGGCACCAGTGGCGCCCCCTGACCGCCGAGGGCCAGGTCGGCGCTGCGGAAATCGAACACCACGGGTCTTCCCAGCAACTCGGCCAGCAGCGGCCCCTGCAGCAGTTGCCAGCTGGCACCTCGGCGGCCGGCCTGGGGCGGTCGGTGCCAGAGGGTCTGGCCATGGCAGCCCACCAGCTGGGCCCTGCCGGTTGGATCACAGGCTCGGGCCGCTAGGGCTTGCTGTTCGGTGACGGCTTCCGCCACCTCCAGCAACTCCGCCGTGCTGCACGGTTGCCCCTGGCCGATGCCGATCAGCTGGTGTTGCAGCTCGGCGGGGTAGGGGCTGAAGTGATGGGCGTCCAGGTGCCAACGCGGGTGTTGGGGTGGGCCGGTAAAGCTGGCCAGCACGGCATCCACGCCATCGGCGCTGGTGCCGCTCATCAACCCCAACACCCGCATCAGGCCCGATTCACTTGTTGGGCTGGGGAGTCATGCGCAGGTAGGGCTTCACTTCGGTGACGCCTTTGGGGAACTTGCTGCGGGCCTCGTCGGTGGGGATGGAGGGCACCACGACACAGTCGTCGCCGTCTTTCCAGTTCACCGGGGTGGCCACGGAGTGGTTGTCGGTGAGCTGTAGGGAATCGATCACCCGCAGGATTTCATTGAAGTTGCGGCCGGTGCTGGCGGGGTAGGTGATCTGCAGGCGCAGCTTCTTGTTGGGGTCGATGATGAACACCGAGCGCACCGTCAGGTTGTTGAGCGCGTTGGGGTGGATCATCCCGTAGAGATCGCTCACTTTCTTGTCGGCGTCCGCCAGAATCGGATAGTCGACGGTGGTGTTCTGGGTCTCGTTGATGTCGCAGATCCAGCCGTTGTGGCTCTCGGCGGAGTCCACGCTCAGGGCGATGGTTTTGACGTTGCGCTTCTGCCACTCGGGGCGCAGCCGGGACACTTCGCCCAGTTCAGTCGTGCAGACCGGGGTGTAGTCGGCGGGGTGGGAGAACAGCACGACCCAGCTGTCGCCAGCGAAGTCGTACAGGTTGATCGGACCCAGCTGGGAATTCTGGGTGAAATCGGGAACGGTGTCGCCGAGTTGAAGGGCCATGGCAGCTGCAGGGCAAGATGCAACGAAGAGGTGATCGTGCCACAACTCAGCGCTCGGATGTGGTGTTCGTGGTCCCGCCGCCATCGACGGGCCAGCTGCGTAGCTCCTGGCGCAGGTGCTGCAGCCCCAGGCAGGCGGTGGCCGAGACGAACAGAGCCAAGGGCTCGAGGGCCCGGGCCCGCTCCATTTCTCCGGCGGCACAGCGGTCGATTTGATTCGCAACTAGGCGCCGTGGAGCCACGGCCCCGAGCGAGTCGAGGATCCCATTCACCGTGCGCCACTGCTCCGGCCAGGCCGGATCGGACAGGTCGACCACGATCAGCAGCCCGTCGGCCTCCAGGGTTTCCTCCAGGGTGGAGCGGAAGGCTTCCAGCAGAGGCGGCGGCAGATCGCGGATGAAGCCCACGGTGTCGGTGACCAGCACCGGTTCCGGCAATTCGATCCGACGGGTGGTGGGATCCAGAGTGGCGAACAGCTTGTTCTCCGCCAGCACGGCCTGCTCCTCCGTGGCGCGGGTAAGGGCGTTGAGCAGAGAGCTTTTGCCGGCATTGGTGTAGCCCACCAGCGCCAGTCGACGCAGGCCCTGGCGGCCGCGGCGCAAGCGGGCCCGGTGGTCGCCGAGCTGGGTCACCTCGCGCTGGAGCCGCTCGATCCGGCGGGCGATGGCGCGGCGGTCTTTCTCCAGCTGGGTTTCCCCCGGCCCCCGGGTGCCGATGCCGCCCCCCTGCCGCGACAGGCTGCGGCCGCGGCCCGTGAGCCGTGGCAGCCGGTAGCGCAGCTGGGCCAGCTCCACCTGAAGGCGCCCGGCCGCGCTGGCGGCGCGCTGGGCAAAAATGTCGAGAATCAGTTCGCTGCGGTCGCTCACCGGCAGGTCGAGCAGGCGCTCGAGGTTGCGGGCCTGCACCGGAGTGAGTTCCCGGTCGGTCACCACCAGAGTGGCGCCCACGCGCCGGGCCTCCAGCGCCGCTTCGAGCACCTTCCCTTCGCCCCAGAGGGTTTGGGGGGCCACCTGGCTGCGCCGCTGTTCCACCACCCCCACCGGCAGCGCGCCGGCACTGCCCACCAAGCCTTCCAGTTCGGCGATCAACCGTTGGGCGGCGCCCCGATCACCGGGGGTGAGGACTAGCAGCAGCACCCGTTCTGAGGTGGCCTGGCCGGGGGAGCCAGCCGCCGTTGTCGCGGCTGGCTCATGGGAAGGGGCGATGCTGAGGTGATCGCGGTTGCAGAGTTGGAGCAGATCCGCCTCGTCGTCGCTCACCCAGGGGTCTGGGGCGTCGGGCTGGGCCACGAGCAGCTGCGCGGGCCAATGTCCCCCGGATTGGGGCTGGTCGCCAAAGCGCAGCCACAGCCGGGGCGCCAGATCCAGCCCCACGATCCCTTCCTGACGCCCTGGCTGGAGCTGTTTGGTGCGGCCGCAGCAGGTGAGCAAGCGCAGGTCTGTGCCCTGGCGGCGGTCGGAGCCAGGGAGGCGCTCCAGCAACCTGCCCGATTGCTCCAGGGGCCCCACCCACAGCAGCCGGCACAGGCCGCGGCCATCCACCACCAGGGTGAGGGGCAGCTCGAGCTCGCGGCTTTCGCCGGCCAGCCGTTGCAGGCAGAGCAGCTCGGCCACCTGGTCGTCGGGGTGGCGGCGGTGGCAGAGCCTCTCCAGGCGCCGTTTCTGGGACGGCCTCAGCCCGGCCGTGCGCCCCGCCAGGACGCCTTGCTTCACCACCGGTGGGCCAGGGGGGCGAGGTGGTTCATGGGCGCTGCACCTTCACCCAGCGGATGCCGGCGGCGTGGGCCCCGGTGCCATCTTCCGGGCTGTCGCCCACGTGCCACACCTCTGAAGCGGTCAGGTTGAGCTGGGCCAGGGCCTGCTGGTAGGGCCGGGGATCGGGTTTGGCCGCTCCCACCGCCGACGACACCACCACGGCCTCTAGCCACTCTCCCAGGCCCAGGCTGTCCAGCAGCCCTGGCAGGCGGCTGTCGAAATTGCTGACCACCGCCAGCCGCAGGCCGCGGCGGTGCCAAGCCTCCAGATGGGCCGGTACGTCGTCGTAGACCCGCCAGAGGTCGGCCTGGGCAAAGCGGCGGAACAGTGCCCGTCCCAGCTCCGGTGGCGGCTCAGATTCCGCGCCGACGCCCTCGTCCTCTCCCTGGCCCTCGGCACCGGCGGCGGCCAGCACCTCGGCAATCCGGGCGCTCCACCAGCCGATCTCGGCCTCCTCCAGGGCTGGGCTGTCCAGAGCCGGGGAGGCCAGTTCTGGGAAGGCCAAGGGTGGCGCCTGCCGGTAGATGCGGGGAAAGTGCCGATCGATGGCGGCGGGATCCACCGTGAGGCCATGGTGGGCGGCCAGCTCGGCATAGGTGGCGCCCACGCTGCTGCGCAAACCGATCAGGGTGCCCATGGCATCGAGCAACAGGCCGCGCGGCGTCATCGCGGCCAGTCCGCCAGCCAACCGGCGGCCACCTTCAGCTGATGGGAGGGGCCCGGCAGGCGGGTCAGATAGGCCAGTTTGCGGATCTGGAATGCCGCCGCACCGGCCAGGGTGAATCCCCCGCCCGTGAGGCTGGCTTCCCCCTCGCCAAGGCTCATCATTTCGCCGAGGTCGGTGTAGTGGAAGGCCTCCAGCGGCTCCTGGGCCAGCGATTTCAACAGATTGCCGGCCAGGCACTCGGCCTGCTGGAAGGCCACCTGGGCGGTGGCGGGCAGGGCTTGGTCCGCGTCCTCGGCATCCACGTGGGCGATATCGCCGAGGGCGAACACGTGGGGGTGATTGCGCAGCTGCAGGCTGGGCTCACAGACCAGCCGCCCGAGGCGGTCGGTCACAGCAGCAGGTTCGGGACTGAGCTCCGGGGCCTGGAAGCGCAGGCCGGCGGTCCAGATCACGCCATCAACGCTGAGGTGCTCGGGTCCGCTTGGTCCCTTTAGCAACAGGCCACCGACCTCCACGGCCTCCACATGGGTGTGAGTGCGCAAGCGCACATCCCGCCGCTGCAGGGCCAGATCCGCCTGCTCGCGGTTGAACGCTTTGGCCTGGGGCAGCAGACCTGGCCCCTGTTCAATCACCTCGACAATGGCGCTGCCCTGGAGTTGATCGGCCAGCTTGCAGGCCAGTTCCACGCCGCTGGCCCCGGCACCCACCACCGCCAGCCGTTGCAGCGGCCTGGCGCGCTCCTTGAGGCTGTGGATCAGGCGCTGCAGGCGCTCCACATCGGCCAGGGAGCGAAAGCCGAGGCTGTGCTCCGTGACGCCCGGAATTCCGAAACTGTTGGACTGGGCTCCGGTAGCGACCACCAGCCGGCTGTAGGGGAGCTCTCGCCCCGCGGCGGTGTGCACCCGAGAGGCTGCGGTGTCGATCCGCACCACCCGATCCTGGAGCCAGGCCACGCCTTTGCCGGCCAGAAGCGTGTCGTAGCGGGGGGCAATTTCCCAGCTGCGCAGTTCACCGCTGAGAAGCTCGTAGAGCAGCGGCAGAAATAAGAAGCGATCGTTCGGTTCGATCAGCAGGATCGGTGGATGCTGGCGCCGGGTGGCAAGCGCCAGGGCGGTGTAGAGCCCGCCAAACCCTCCTCCCACGATCAGCACCGGGGCTGTTGCCGGCGTCGCCACAGACTCCGCCATTGGTTGTGGTCCACTGCCAACACCGTCGATCGAACCCTAACCAGCAGCCCAGCCCAAGGGCGATGATGTCCTGATGCAGTCGGCCTCCGCCCCCACGCTTCCTCTCGATGGCGCCGGTCAGCCGATTGATCTGGCGGCGACACGGCAGCAGTTGGCCGCGCTGTCGGCCCAGGAGCGGCTGCGCTGGGCCCAGGACACCTTCGGGGCGGGGTTTGCCCTCACCACCAGTTTCGGCATCCAATCGGCGGTGCTGCTGCACATGGTGAGCGCGCTGGGCCAGCAAACCGGCCTGCCGGTGCCGGTGATCTGGGTGGATACGGGCTATCTGCCCGCGGAGACCTACCAATACGCCGATCGGCTCGTTCAGCAGCTTCAGCTCCACCTGGTGGTGGCCCAGTCGCCGATCAGCCCGGCTCGGATGGAAGCGCTGCATGGCCGGCTTTGGGAAACCGAGCAGGTGGGAGATCTCGAGCTCTACCACCGCATCCGCAAGGTGGAGCCCCTCGACCGAGCCCTCACCGAGTTGGGGGTGACCTGCTGGGCCAGTGGGGTGCGCGGCAGCCAGACCGATCACCGCCGGGCTATGGAGCCGCTCGATCCAGTGCGGCAGCGCTGGTCGCTGCGCCCGCTGCTGTCCTGGAGCAAGCGGGATGTGCACTACTACATGGAAGAGCACCAGTTGCCCCAGCACCCGCTGTTTGAGCAGGGGTATTCCACTGTGGGGGACTGGCACTCCAGTGCTCCCGACGCCGCTGATGTCAGCGGCCGGGCCACCCGCTTCGGTGGTCTCAAGCAGGAGTGCGGCATTCATCTGCCTGGGCTGATGGGCGAGGGCATCTGAGCGCCGATCCGGCTGGGCAGGCTCGTTGGCTGTTGATCGGCAACAGCCGATGGCACTGGGCCACGGGCCAACCCGGATCGCTTCGCTGCTGGAGCGGGGTTCCAGGCGCGGAGAAGCCTGAAGGGCTAACGGCCTGGGCCGCCGTGGGCCCGGTGCCCGCCTGGTTGCCGCTGGAGCGACGCGTGCTGAGCGGCGATGTGCCCCTGGGTGATCTGCCCGCTTGGTTGGGGGTGGATCGTGCTCTGGGTGCCTGGTGGGCCTGGCACCAGAGCGGGGCACCGGTGCTGGTGGCCGATGCCGGCACCGCCTTGAGCCTCACCCGGGTCAGCGCCGAGGGCTGTTTTGCAGGCGGACAGCTGCTGGCGGGTGCGGCCCTGCAGTTGCGGGCCCTGGGTGCCGGAACCGCCGGCTTGCCCGGGCTGGAGCTCCCCGTGGCGCTGCCTCAGCAGCGCTGGCCCAGTGCCACCGCTGAGGCCATGGCCGCCGGGGTGTTGCGGGGGTTGGCGGCCGCGGTGGCCCAGGCTGCCCGGGAGGCGGTGGCGGAAGCTCCTTGCTGTCGCCTCTGGATCACGGGCGGCGATGGGGAGCTGTTGTTGCCGCTGGTGCGGGAGCTGTTGGTGGAGGGTGACCTCCAGGTGCAGCCCGCTCCCGCGTTGGTGCTCGAGGCCCTGGCAGCCCTCAGGCCAGACCCAGGTCGCTGAGGATGGTGTCGGCCATGGTTTCGGCCTTCACCTTCGTGTAGATCTTTTCGAGCTTGCCATCGGCATCCACCACGAAGGTGTGGCGCATCATGCCCATGTACTCCTTGCCCATGAACTTCTTGAGTCCATAGCTCTCGTAGGCCGTCGCCACGGGGCAGGGCTCCCCATCGCTGAGCAGGGTGAACGGAAGGCTGTATTTGGCGATGAATTTGGCGTGGCTGGTTGCTCCGTCTTTGCTGATGCCCAGCACCGTGATGCCGTGCTGCGCAAAGGCGTCCCACTGGTCGCGGAAATTGCAGGCTTCCTTGGTGCAGCCAGGGGTGTCGTCCTTCGGATAGAAGTAGATCACCACCCGCTGGCCCTTGAACTGGGACAGGCTGACCGTTTCGCCCGCCTCGTTGGGCAAGCTGAAATCCGGGGCTGGAACACCGATCTTTAGGGCCATGGAACGCTCCAGCTTGGACGCAGAATTAAGACGCACGTGAGCCTAGGCATCGGCTTGGATCGGTCGCTGAAGGTTTCTCCTCAGCAGCCCCAGCTCTGGTTGGGCCCGCTGCGGGGCGCTGATCTCAGCAGCCTCTCGCCCCTGGAGCGGGGCTGGGGCGAGGGGCTGCCCGAGGGTCAGCGCCAGCGCTATTGGTACAGCCGGGCAGCACTACGGCAGCAACTGGCCGCCGTGCTGGGCCTGGGGCCGGTCCAGGTTCCCCTGCACAGCCCGCCCGGCTGCCCGCCCCGACTCGATCAGGGGTTGGGCTGGATCAGCCTCAGCCATAGCGGCGAGGGGCTGTTGATCGGCTACTCCCGGCAGCCGATTGGGGTGGATCTCGAACCGGCAGGCCGCCCCTTGGATGCGGCCGGGCTGCTGCGGCGGTTTTATCCCGTGGCGGAACAGGCGCGACTGCAGGGCCTGGCCGGGGAGGACCTGCGGCAGGCGGTGCTCACCAGCTGGGTGCTCAAGGAAGCCGCCATCAAATGGCGCCAGCGCAGTTTGGCGGCCGAGCTCAGCCAGTGGTGTTACGACGATTCCAGCGGGCGATTGCATCACTTGGGCGACGGCGTGCAGCCGGATTGCCGCAGTGCAGTGCATGCCGGTTGGCGTTGGGCCGCGGTTGGTGCTGGCTGTGCCGAGCCCAGCCTGCATAGCGCCTCGGCCCTTCGGTAGGAGAGCACGATTGCCATAATATTTAAGTTGCAACTGATGGCAGACTAGGTTTTCACTTTTGTGCCAATGTGCGCCATCCATTCCGCTTCTTTTCTGACATGCGGCAGTGCCTGACTAAGTTTGAATGGACTGATCCGTTATTCTTGTGATTATGCGTTTACTGTCGTCCCTTTTTGTGGGTACGGCCCTCTCGGTGGTGGCCCTGCCAATGTTGGCGGCTGGCAACAACAACCTGCCGGTTCGCTGGAGTCCCCATGGTTCGGTGCGACCCACTAATCAAGACGCCTTGAATACGTTTTTAGAGTCTGGCGAAATCATCAATCGGTGTCTGGAGCTTGGCTTGAATCGCTCCGGTTGGACCGCTGAAGAGATGCGTGAGGGCATGAAAAAATTGTATGGCGTCGACTTCATTGGTGTTTCCCGCTTCCTTTTTTCGGAAGCTGGTGAAAAGTTCCTCAACAACCAAATCGCCAGCTATTTCCCCTCCCGGAGCTTAAATACCCACGTGATGCAGGCTCTGCGATCGGCGATCCTTGCGGACGCCCGTGACGCTCAGATCTCCTCGGCCGGCATCATCAATGCACTGTTAACGGATATGCGTCAGGCCGACTTCTGCGATACCACTACCGGAGCAAAAAGTGTCCGTGCTGAAGGCCCTTGCCAGGGTGATCCCCAGCCCACCTCCATGTTGTCGGGGTTTGTGTTCCTGCCCGCCTACATCCAGGCCAACCAGATGGCCGATCCCTTTGCCGACATGCGCGCTACCCATGCTCCTTTTCCGCAGGTACAGCCATAAGTGAGCCCGCTGCTCAGCGCTTGTGGGCGCGCAGCAGGGTGTGCGCCACCGTTTGGGGCAGCTGCTGGCCCAGGTGCCGTTGGAAGCCTTGTTGCAGCAGCTCGATCGCGGCAGGGGTTAGGGGAGCCCCGCGCATGGCGTTCAGCTGCTGCAGATAGGTGCTCTCCGGTGCCAGCCAGCGTGCCAGCAGCACCGTTGATAGCTCCAGCTGGAGGGCTTCCTGCCAGTGCTGTTGCTCCACGCGCCAGCCCTGGTCGATCAGGGCTTGCCTGGCCAGCTGGCCAGGGTTGGGCTCCTGTTGCAGCTGTTGGCGTTCCAAGGCGCTGAGCTCCTCGAGCAGCGGCTGGAGGGCGGGCTCGGCTGCGCGGCTCAAGGCTTGCAGCCCGGCGGCTGGCCCCAGTTGGGGGGTGCTGAACAGCAGTCGCCATTGGCCGTTGGCACTCATCTGGGCTCCCACGGCGGCAATCCACGTGTCGATCTGTTGGGCGTTCAGCCCGCGCCAGGGTTGCCGTGCCACCGCCCAGTCGAAGCGCGACCCCTCCCCGGGCTCGAGTTGGGATCGGAGGCTGGCGGGAGCGTCGGCTTGTACCACCAGCAGTTGGGGTTGGCGCAGGGCATCGAGCACCTGCAGCTGGGCTTGCAGCCGCTCCAGGTCGGATGGTTGCCCCACGGTGATCACCACGCCGCCCTCCGGGGTGGCGGCGAGCGGGTCGAGGGCCCACAGCAACGATCGCGCCTCCAGCACCAGCACCCGGTCGTGCCGCTGCCAGTGGGCGCCGTCCCAGAACCGGCGTCTCAGGTCGTCGAGCCGTTCTCCTTCGGCGGTGGCCTGGCGCTGCAGCCAGCGCTCCAGCTGGGGATCGTCCGGGCTGCTGCTCAGCACATCACCCTGATCGGCGGCCAGTTCGGCCGCGGCGGCCAGCTGGGCGGCCCGCCTTTGCTGCAGCCGTTCTCGCCGTTGGCCCTCCCAACCCAGGTTGCCGGGTTGCCAGAAGACCTCTCCCTGGAGTGAGTTGGGTAGGTATTGCTGGGCGACCCAGTGCTCGGCGTAGGCATGGGGGTAGCGGTAACCCACCCCATCGCCGAAGGCCTGGCCATCGCGATGGGCATCCCGCAGGTGGGACGGCACCTGTTGCCGGTTGGTTTCCCGCACGCTCTTAAGTGCGTCGAAGAAGCCCAGCACACTGTTGCTTTTTTCCGCTCCAGCCAGGTAGAGGGCCGCCTGGGCAAGGGGGTAGAGCCCCTCGGGCAGGCCCACCCGTTCGAAGGCCGCCGCACAGGCTTCCACCACCACCACCGCCTGGGGATCGGCCAGGCCGATGTCTTCGCCGGCGGCGATCAGCATGCGTCTGAAGATGAAGCGGGGGTTCTCGCCGGCTTCCACCATCCGGGCCAGCCAGAACAGGGCCGCATCCGCATCGGAGCCCCGCAGCGACTTGATGAAGGCACTGATCGTGTCGAAGTGGGCATCCCCCTGCTTGTCGTAGAGCACTGCCCGCTGCTGGATCGACTCCTCGGCGATCGTCAGGTCGATGACGATCTGGCTGTCGCCATTGGGCTGGGTGGTTTCCACCGCCAGCTCCAGGGCATTGAGCAGGCTGCGGGCATCGCCGCCGGCCACATCAACCAGGTGGTCGGCGGCCTCTTGGGTCACCCGGATCGACCGGTCGCCATAGCCCACTTCGGCGTCCCGCAGGGCCCGATCCAGGAGCTGGTGCAGGTGGGGTGGTTCCAGGGGTTGCAGCCGAAACAGCCGCGAACGGCTCACCAGGGCTTTGTTGACCTCGAAGTAGGGGTTTTCGGTGGTGGCGCCAATCAAGGTGAGCGTGCCGTTTTCCACCCAGGGCAGCAGGGCATCCTGCTGGGCGCTGTTGAAGCGGTGCACCTCATCAATGAACAGCGTGGTGCGCAGGCCGTGGCGGGCCAGGCGCTCCTTGGCACCGTCCACCTCAATTCTTAGATCCTTGACGCCGGCGAGCACGGCATTGAGGCTGCTGAAGTGGGCCCGGGTGCTGCCGGCGATGATCCGGGCCAGGGTGGTTTTGCCCACGCCGGGTGGGCCGTGCAGGATCAGGTTGCCGACCCGGTCGGCGGCGATGGCGCGGCGCAACAGGCGGCCGGGGCCCAGGATCGATTCCTGGCCCACGAAGTCGTCGAGGCTGCGGGGGCGCAGCCTGTCGGCCAGGGGCGCCACCTTCTCCAGGGTGATGTCGCGTTGATGGCTGAACAGGTCGCTCAAGGGCGCTCACGGGGATTCGCGGCAACTCCCGCCGCCACCCATCATCGGCCCGCTGGCGATACGCTCCGGCCATGCGGTTTGCCTGCTCCATCGTGCGCTCTTCCGCCCTCGGGGCCGGGCTGGCGACTGCCCTATCAACTGCAGTGGCAGCCGGGTTATTGCTGGGCTGCCGCCAGGAGCCTGAATCGGCCCGGCGATTGCCTTTGGTGCAGAGCCAGCTGATCGAGCCGGCTGCGTTTCAGGCCAGTTTCGACACGGTGAGTACCCTCGAGGCAGCTGCCGAAGTGAATCTGGCGGCCCAGGCCGGAGGGCGGATCCAGCAGTTGCTGGTGCGCCAGGGCGATTCGGTGCGCCAGGGCCAGTTGCTGTTGGTGCTCGACCAGACCCAGCTGCGAGCGGAGGTGGCCAGCCTCCGCGCCCAGATGCAGACCAACCAGCTCAACTACCAGCGCTACCAGGAGCTCGCCCGCCAAGGTGCCGCCAGCGCCCTGCAACGGGATGAATTCCGGCAGGCTTACGTCGCCGCGCGGGAGGCGCTGGTGGCGCGGCAGGCGGATCTGGCTTTCAAAGACCTTCGGGCTCCGATCAGCGGCATTGTGGCCGATCTGCGCGTCAAGCAAGGCGACGTGATCCAGCCGGGGGTTCCCCTCACTCGCTTGATTCGCAACGATCGCCTGCTCGCCCGCATCGATGTGCCGGCCGTTTACGCCGGGCAGGTGCGGACGGGCCAGCGGGTGCTGCTGCTCGATCCCGCCAGCTCCCAGCCCCTGGCGGAGGGTCAGGTGAGCTCGGTAGATCCGGGGGTGACGGCCTCCACCCAGACGTTGCTGGTAAAAGCCGCGTTTGCCAATCCCCGCCGCAACCTGCGCAACGGCCAGCGCAGCCGCACCCGCTTGGTGCTCGACCGACGTGAGGAGCTGGCGCTGCCCTTCACGGCGGTGACCCAACTGGCGGGCCAGTCATTTGTTTATATGGTGGGAAGTCTGGCGGATCTGGAACGGCAACCTGGCAAGGCACCCATGGCAGAGCTGCGCAAACTGCCACCAGGCACCAGCTTTGCCCTGCAGACACCGGTGCAACTTGGCGATTTGCAGGACAATCGCTATCCCGTGCGGCGGGGCCTGCAGCCGGGTGATCGGGTGATCACGGCTGGCCTGCTCAACCTGCGCCACGGCGCTCCGGTGCAGCTGGCGGGGAACTCCGTCTCAAAAGCCCCATGAGGCAAGCAATTTCTGGATAGTCATTTAATTTGCGGGCTCATGCTCAAACTGTGTGGCCCGAGCGATTTCGGCGCTTTCTTTGGCGGGTCTGCTGCTGGTCGGGTGCGGAGCCAAGCCGGTGGCACGGCAGCCCCTGGTGGTGCAGACCGAAACCATTGCTGAGTCCAGCTTCAGCCCGTCGATCGAGGTGATCAGCCGGTTGGCATCCACCGCCGATGTGGCCCTGCGGCCCGAAGTGGATGGACGGGTCGTCAAGATCCTGGCAACCCAGGGGCAGCAGGTGAAGGCGGGCCAGCCCATCCTGGTGCTCGACAACGTGCAGCAATCGGCCAGCCTCGATGCCAGCAAGGCCGAGGCCCGTAAGGATCTCGTCAACGCCGAGCGCTACATCTTTCTGAACCAGCAGGGGGCAGTGTCCACCAAGGAACGCGATTTTTACGTCACCCAGGCGATTCAGGCCCGCGACCAGGCGCGAGCCAAGGCGGCTGATCTCGGCTACAAGTATGTAACCGCCCCGATCAGTGGGGAGATCGGCGATCTCGACACCGTCAAGCTCGGGGATTACGTGCGCCAAGGCCAGGCGATCACCGGCATCGTTGACAACCGGGATCTCTGGACCCTGATGGATGTGCCCGCGACCCAGGCTTCCCGGGTGAAGCTGGGCCAGTCTGTGCAGCTCCAGTCCCAGGGGAATCCGCCCGTCACCAACACCGGCAAGGTGGTTTTCATCTCTCCCTATTACGGCGTCAGTGGCACTGACTCATCGCCGAACACCGTGCTGGTGAAGGCGTCCTTCCCCAATCTCACCGGCAAGCTCAAGACCGGTCAGTTTGTGCGCAACCGAATCATCACCGGCAGTAGCCGTCAGCTCTCGGTGCCGGTGCAGGCCGTGATGATGCAGGCCCAGCAGCCGTTTGTTTACCGCGTCTTCCGCCTAAGCCAAGTGCTGGCCAAGATTCGGGCGTCCACCGAGATCCCAGACGCCCAGAAGCAGAAGCTGGAAGCCCTGCCTCCAGACACGCCGATTGTGGTTCAGACCCCTGTGCAGCTGGGGATGCTGGAGGGCAATCGCTACCCGTTGCTCTCGGGCCTGACCGCCGGTGATCGGGTGGTGGTAAGCAACACCGCATTGTTGCGTTCCGGCATGCCGGTGCAGTTGGCTGGTTCTGGTCAGAAGGGTGTGAACTGAGGACCACCCATGTCACTCTCCGATAAGTTCATCAAGCGGCCGGTTCTGACCACCGTCTGCAGCATTCTGATCGTGTTGATGGGGATCATTGCGATCCCAAGCCTGCCGATTGAAAACCTGCCCAATATCGCGCCGCCGCTGATTCAGGTGACGGCAAATTACGGCGGGGCTAACTCGTTGGTGACCGAACAGGCCGTTACGAATCCGCTGGAACAGCAGATCAATGGTGTGCCTGGTGCGGCTTACATTTCTTCAACCAGCTCCAACACCGGTCAGAGCATTATTCAGGTTTATTTCGACGAAGACACCGATATCAATATTGACCAGGTGAACGTGCAGAACCGCGTTTCTCTGGCCATGCCCCAGTTGCCGCAGCAGGTGTCGGCCACGGGTGTGTCGGTGATGCAAAACACTCCCTCGATCTTGCTGGCCTATCAGGTCACTTCGACCCAGGGCCAATTTGATGCGGCCTACATCAACGGCCTCATCTACGAGGAGCTCTATTACCAGCTTGAGCGGGTTCCGGGTGTGGCTCAGGTGAACCTGCTGGGCGGCAGCAATCCCGCCTTTTGGCTGTTCGTCGACCCCAGCAAGCTCACCGCGAATCAGCTGACGGCAGACCAGATCGTCAATGCTGTGAAGAGCCAAAACAGCATCGCCATCGGTGGTCTGGTGGGTGGTCCACCGGCTGGAGGCGACCAGCTGTTTGCCTATCCGATTCTGGTGGCCGACAACGGCAACCTGATGTCAGTTGAGCAGCTCAACGATTTGATCGTGGGCAAGTCTCCCCAGGGCAATCTGCTGCGGCTTCGGGATGTGGGCCAGGCTACCTATGGCTTCAACACCTTTGCCCAGCAGGCGGTCAGTTTCGATGGTTACCCATCGATCACCGTTGCGGTGTTCCAAACCCCTGAGAGCAACGCTCTCGATGTGTCGGAAGCCGTCGTGGCGGTGATCAACCAGTTCTCCCAGGCGGTGCCCCCCGGCGTCACTGTGACGCAGATCTACAACATCGGACAGTTCATCGAATCGGCCGTGGAGGGCGTCACCGATGCTTTGGGTCTGGCGATTGTGCTGGTGCTGGTGATCCTGTTTCTGTTTCTTCAGAACTGGCGCGCCACGGTGGTTCCCAGCCTGGCGATTCCGATCTCCCTGATCGGCACCTTTGCCTTTATCAAGGCGTTCGGCTTTTCGATCAACCAGCTCACCCTGCTGGGTTTGGTGCTCGCCACGGGTCTGGTGGTGGATGACGCGATTGTGGTGATTGAGGCCGTCTCCAAAAATCTTGAGCGCGGCATGAGCCCACGCAAGGCGGCGATGGAGTGTATGGGTGAGCTGATCGGCGCCCTGATTGCCACATCGTTGGTGCTAATGGCGGTGTTTGTGCCCGTGGCGTTCTACCCAGGTGGCATCGGCATCATCTACAAGCAGTTTGCGCTCACAATCGCTTTCTCAATCGCCATTTCCACGTTTAACGCCCTGACTTTTTCGCCGATGATGTCGGCTCTGCTTCTTAAATCCGAGCAACCCCCAAAGCCGAAGGGCTGGGGTTGGACGGTTGGCGGTGTGGTGGTGGGTCTGGCGTTCGGCAGATTCAGTGCGGCGTCCTTCGGAGTTGGCTCCTATCTGTTTGGTGTGGTGGTGTTCGGCCTGGCCGGCAGCCGACTCGCCCTGATTTTCGATCGCTTCAACCAATTTTTTGCCTGGCTGCAGACCAGCTATGCCCGGCTGCTTGAGGTGCTGATCCGTAAGCGCAAATTCGTGCTGGCTGGCCTTGCTGGTGGCATCGTGCTCACGGTTTTGGCCTTTTCAGCCCTGCCATCGGCCTTTATTCCTGAGGAAGATCAGGGCTACGGCTTGGGCATTTACCAACTCCAGAATGGAGCCTCCCTGAGCCAAACTCAGCAGACCGGCCTAGAGATTGCCAAGGTGCTCAAGGCTGAGCCAGACATTGTGGCTGCTGCGGTGGTGAGCGGTTATGGCTTCAATGGCTCCAGCCCCGATCAAGGGGTGTTTTTCTTCGGACTGAAGCCTCTTGAGGAGCGCAGTGGTGCTGATCAGAAGGCCCCCGCCATTGTGGATCGCCTCAATACCAAGCTCTCGAAGATCAGCAGCGGGCTTGTGGTGGCGGCTCAGCCGCCCGCCATTCCTGGCTTTTCGGCCCAGGGTGGTTTCTACTTCCAGTTCAATGATCTGAGCAATGGGGCGTACAGCTTCAACCAGCTCGATGGTCTGGCCCAGCAGCTGGTGGCAGCGGGGACGGCTTCGGATCAGTTCTCCAGTCTGTATACCCAGTTCATCCCAAGTGCTCCGGCCTTCGGTTTGAAGATCGATCGCTCGATCATGGGGGCTTTGAACATCGACTTCCAGCAGGCGATGCAGACGATTGCCGTGCTAGCCGGTGGTAATTACTCGGGCCTCACCTATGAAAATGGACAGGTGCGCAACATCTATGTTCAGTCAGAGGCGTCTGGGCGCAGCACCCTGGAGGATGTGCTCAGTTACTACGTGCGCAACCGTGACAACAAGTTGGTGCAGGTGAGTGAGTTTGCCTCGTCGGAGCTCACCAGTGCACCTCCGGTGATCAGCCACTACAACCTCTATCGCACCGTGCTTGTGCAGGGTGCTGAGGGGATCGGCAAAAGTTCAGGCCAGGCTTTGGCGGCGATTCAGCAGATCTTTAAGCAGCTGGAATTCAACAACATTGGCTATGCCTTCACCGGCCTGGCTTCGCTGCAGCTCTCGGCCGGCAGCGCCAGCATCCTGGTATTCGGCCTGGGCATCCTGATCGTCTACCTGGTGCTCTCGGCCCAGTACGAGAGTTACGTCACGCCCGTGATCATTCTGATGACGGTGCCTCTCGCCATGCTGGGGGCGCTGGTGTTTCTGGCGATTCGATCGATCGATCTGAACATCTATGCCCAGGTGGGGTTAGTCACCCTGATCGGCCTGGCCGCCAAGAACGGCATCCTGATCGTGGAGGTGGCTGAGCAGCACATGGAAGTGGGTATGGCTGCCACCGAGGCGGCCATGGCTGCAGCCGAATCGCGCATGCGGCCGATCCTGATGACCGCCATCGCCTCCCTGGCCGGCTTCCTGCCCCTGGTTGTAGCTACCACTGCCGGTGCCAATAGTCAGCAGTCGCTCGGCACGGTGATCTTCGGAGGCCTGCTGGTGGCGACGGTGTTGTCCCTCGGCGTCGTGCCACCGTTCTATGTGGTGATTAAAAACCTCGAGGCCCGCTGGTTCCCCGAAGCCAAGCAGGAGACGACCGCCTGACTCAGGTAATGACCGTGGGTTTCTCCATGCCCGTACGGGTGCGGATTTCGGCCAGCTGGTCGATGGCTGTAATCAGGTCGCCCAGGGCAACTTGGGGGTCTTGGTTGAGGTTGCCGCCGGCCGCCACGTAGCTCTCCAGATACACCCGCAGGGTCGCCCCCTGGGTGCCGGTGCCGGAGAGGCGCAACACCACCCGGCTGCCGTCGTCGAGCAGCAGGCGCAGCCCCTGGCCGCTGGTGAGCGAACCATCCACCGGGTCGGTGTAGGCGAAGTCATCGACGGTGGCGATGCTGCGGCCGGCGAAGGCCTGGCCCACTAACGAGGGCTGCATGGTCTTCACCCGCTCGTAGAGGCCTTGGGCGGCATCGCTGGGGATCGCCTCGTAGTCGTGGCGGGAGTAGTAATGCCGGCCGAAACGATTCCAATGCTCCGCCATGATCCGGCTCACCGGCTCCCGCCGTTTGGCCAGGATTTGCAGCCAGAACAGCACGGCCCAGAGGCCGTCCTTTTCGCGGATGTGGTTGCTGCCGGTGCCGAAGCTCTCTTCGCCGCAGAGGGTGATGCGGCCCGCATCGAGCAGGTTGCCGAAGAATTTCCACCCCGTGGGCGTTTCGAAGCAGGCCAGGCCCAGCTCCTTGGCCACCACATCGGCGGCGGCACTGGTGGGCATCGAGCGGGCGACCCCGGCCAGGCCATCGGCGTAGCCGGGAGCGAGGGTGGCGTTGGCGGTCAGCACCGCCAGGCTGTCGCTGGGGTTCACGAAGCAGCGCTGGCCCAGGATCATGTTGCGGTCACCGTCGCCGTCGCAGGCGGCGCCGAAGCGGTAGGCGTCGCTGCCCATCAGCAGCTCAGCCAGGTCGTGGGCGTAGGTGAGGTTGGGATCGGGGTGGCCGCCGCCGAAATCCTCCAGCGGGATCCCGTTGCGCACGGTGCCCGCGGGCGCCCCCAGGGCCCCTTCCAAGATGCGGCTGGCGTAGGGGCCGGTCACGGCGTGCATGGCATCGAAGGCCATCGGGAAGTCGCCCCGCAGCAGATCGCCGATCGCATCGAAATCGAACAGCTTCTGCATCAACGCCACGTAGTCGTCGACGCCGTCGATCACCTCAACCTGCAGGTTGCCGATGTGGCAGCGGCCAGGCGCCGAGAGGTCGGGGTCGCTGCCGCCTTCACAGATCCGGTAGCCATCCAGCTGCAGGGTGGTGGCGTAGATCGCGTCGGTGATGGATTCCGGTGTGGGGCCGCCGTTGGCGCCGTTGATCTTGACGCCGAAATCGCCATCCGGGCCGCCGGGGTTGTGGCTGGCCGAGAGGATCACCCCACCCACGGCACCGTGCTGGCGGATCAGGTGGGAGGCGGCGGGGGTGGAGAGGATGCCACCGGTGGTGGTGATCAGCCGTGCCACGCCGTGGGCCGCAGCCATGCGGGCAATCACGGTGATGGCCTCGCGGTTGCCGTAGCGCCCATCGCCGCCCACCACGAGCGTGCCGCCGGCCACTCCGGGCAGCACCTGCAGACTCGCCTCGATGAAGCTCTCGAGGTAGTGGGGCGTCTGGAACTGCCGGCTGCTCTTGCGCAGCCCCGAGGTGCCGGGCTTCTGGTCGCTGAAGAGTTGGGATAGGGGAATGTGCCGGATGCTCACAGGATTGCTGCTGGTCATCGGCTGATCCACCGGGGCGTTGGGGGCACCAAATTAGCCCTGGTTTGCGGCCGCCCAGAACGGGCTAGCGTCCGAAACAAGCCGGGGATTGCACGCGAAGCTTGCCGAGTGGCGCTGGGACGCCAGGCAGGAATGGCCGTCGCTCAGCGCCGCGGCACGGAATCCTGTCAGCGCGGCAAGCTCACCAACGCCTTGCTGGGTCTCTCGGCGAGCTGCGAGGCCACCGGTCAGGGCAGCGGTTTGTGTGCTCTGGCCGATCAGGCGGTGGTGCAGACGGGCTGGTCGCTGGCGTTCATGGACAGCACCGCTTACCAGGTGCTGCAACTGATTCAGGCCCCAAAGGGGCGTTGAGCGCCAGCAGGGGTGGGAGCTGTCAGGCTCAGAAGCCTGGGATCAGGCCGAATCCCTTTTTCTCCTGGGGCTTGGCCTCGGTTTTGCTGGGGGCCACGGTGCGGGTTTGCTGCTTGCAGAAGGGCAGCAGATCCTGGCCGGCGCGATTGAGGGCTTCGCGGCGCTCGAAGCTGTTGGCGGCGGCGGGCTGGGCCCGTTGGCAAATGGTCCAGATCGCGTCTTTGCAGCTTGCCCCGAGGCGGGGATGGTCCATCAGCGGATCGGCCATGGTGCGCGCCTTGGTGCAGCTCTCGGCGGTGTTCTCCCGGCCGCAGGCGAACGTGTGGAGCTGCAGCTCCCGCAGCTGATCCATGGAGGGATAGGGCGGATCTTTAGGCGCTGCTTGCAGGGGGGAAGCCAGCAGACCCATCAGGCCGAGCGCCAAGCCAGCGCTTAGGGCGGAGCCGCCCCTCAGGGCAGGATTGATCCAGGAGGGAGCCATGGTTCTGTCGGGTTGGCTCCCATCATGGCGACCCCGGCAGCTCAGACAGTCCCTGGCGCAGCGGTTGCTGCTGATGGCTCCAGTGGGCGGCGATCGCCGGCCCCACCAGAGGAGCCGCCAGGGCCAGGCCGCGACGCAGCCAGCTCTGGCGGCGCAGCTGGTCTCCTCGGGCCGCTTCGGCGGCCTGGAGGGCCTGCAGCGTGGTGATTTCCGGCCGTCGCTCGGCTTCGATCGCGGCGAGCGCCGCATCCAGGCCGGTGATGGCTGTGGTTTTGGCTCCAGGGGCACCGTGCTGTGGCTGTTGTGGTGCTGGCGCGGGCCGCAAGAGCGGCTGCAACAGTGGCAACAGCCGGGCGCTGGCCACCCAGGCGTCCCGCAAGGCCATGTTGATCCCCTGGGCTCGCACCGGACTCATCGGATGGGCCGCATCGCCCAGCAGCAGCAGGCCGGGTGCCCACCAGCGCTCTGCCAGTCCTACCTGCACTGCCAGCCGGCTGGGTTCGCCAAGGCCGGCTCGCCACTGCCGTAGCCAGGCCGCCAGCTCCGGTGGGCTCAGCGGAGCCATCCGCTCGATCCAGTCGTCTGGGGAGCATGCAGGCACCCGCTCGCCCTTGTTGAGCAGCCAGCCCAGCTGCACCCCTCCGCCAGCGCTGTCGAAGGCGCTGAACACCCCCTCCGGCCCCACCAGGGTGGTGAAGCTGCCTTGCAGCGGTGAAGGAGAAGGGCAGGCCAGTTGGAACCAGAGCAGATCGATGGAGTTGACTCCTTCCACCAGCACCAGTCCAGCCTTCTGCCGCAGCAGCGAGGCCCGGCCGTCGCAGGCCACCACCAACTCGGCCTCCAAATGCCGCCCGTTGCGCAGCCGCACTCCGGCCACCCGCCCTTGGCTCCAGAGCAGATCAGACACCGGCTGCCCCCGCTCCAGCACAAATGATGGGCAGGATTGCGCCTGCCCCAGCAGGGCCTCCAGCAGGGCGGGCTGGTTCACCAGGGTGCAGGGCCGCTGGGGATCGCCGCTGAGGGGTTCGTGGGCGTGGAACAGCTCCCGGCCATTGACCACAAAGCGCCAGCCCTGCAGGGGCCTGTGGGGCACAGCCGCCAGCAGGTGGCTCAGCCCCATGGCAGCCAGGGCCTCCAGGCCCGAGGGCATCAACGCTTCGCCGCGAAACTGGCGCGCCAGGCTGGAGCTGGCTTCCACCAGGGTGACGGCGACGCCGGAACGGGCCAGCAGCAGGGCCAGGCTGGCCCCGGCTGGACCAGCTCCAACGACCAGGACCCTGGGGCCAGAGTTCAACGGGTCACTCAAACGAAGGAGTTGTAGTTGCGGGTGCCGCCGCTGACCGGATCCACATGCCCCATCAGCTGGCTCTTCTTGGCCAACAGGTAATTCACCAGCTCCTGCTGCACCGCCAGCAGCTCCCTGGTGCAACCCCGGAACGCGGCACGGTGGCGGATCTCGTCGTGGCGGGTGTGGAGGTCGCGCAGCATCAGCTGGATCGCATCCAGGGTGGCGGAGGTGGTGCGGGAAGCCTGCAGCGAATCCATGGCCCTGGGGCGGAGACAGGAATTCAGCGTAGGAGCCCTGGCGCAGCTCAGCAGTCGCCGAACAGGGTTTTGGACACCTGGTGGAAGGTTTCGAAGGCGTCGTGGTTGTCGAGTCCGCTCACCGCCAAAGACACGGTCTGCTGCCGGGGGTTGCATTCCACCGCCAGGCTCACTGCGCGCTCGCCGTGATCGGCGTGGAAGGCGGCGCTCAGGCCATCGGCGGCGTAGATGGTTTCAGGCGCATGGGTGAAGCCCAGCTCGTGGGCCAGCTCCGTGATGCCGGCCAGGGATTCGCTGAGGCACCCCTCGCTGCGGATCGCTGTGGTGTACACCACTGGTGCCACGGGGGTGGTGGTGTCCTCGGCCGGTAGGAGCAGGGAGTGTGCCAGGGATTTCACCAGGCCGCCGGTCTTCACCAGGGTCTTCATGGGGCCTCTGGATCCTGCAGACCGCTGGATGGTAGGCGCGAATCCCTAGATGTGGTGTAGTGGGCTTCCCCGCCGTCCACCAGTAGTGGCTGGTCAATGGGGTGCCGCAGTGCTCCAAAGGGCTCACCTCCGCTGCACCCCACTGCCACAGCGGTTGCGTTGCCGCTCCTGTTTCCGCGCCAGTCGCTCGGTGATGCCCAGCTCGGCGCCTTTCCAGAGCCGGTTGATCTCGGCGCTGAAGTGGGCCGCTAGCAGGGGGGAGTCAAACACCAGCAGGGTTTCGTCGTTCCGGTGAGCGGCGCTGGGGCTCCAGTTGAAGGAGCCGGTGATCACGGTGCGGTTGTCGATCACGGCCAGCTTGTGGTGGAGTTTGTCGCCGCTGGCCAGCCGCGGCGTGCCAACCGTCTCGAGGGGGCGTTGCCAGGGGCGGTTGGCGGCCTCCAAGCCGCAGCGGTGGTCGGGCAACTGGGTGCCGAGCAGATCCAGCACTTCGCTGAAGGAGCGGTTGGCGAAGCCGGGATCGGCCAGCAGCCGGATGGTCACCCCCCGCACCTGCAGCTGGGCCATGGCATTGGCCAGGCTCTGCTCTGAGAACACGAACAGGGCCATGTCGAGCTGCTTGTGGGTGCCGGCGAGCAGCTCCTCCAGCAGCAGCAGGCCCTGGTGGGGATCGCGGCGGCGATGGGGTGCAAACAGCACCGTCACCGGCGTTTGACCCACGTGCACCTGCTGGGCGGCTCCGCCGCCCTTGCCCAGCCCAAAGCGGCTGTTGGGTAAACCCCCTGGGCCGTCGCCCCACATCCGCTCGAATTCGCTCACAAAGGTATGGGCTAGCTCGCGGCTGTGGAGCCGCATCAGGTGGTTGACGTTGCCGCGGGTGCGATCAGCTCCCGGGTCGCCGTGGATGCAGGAGGGGGTGAAATTGGCCGAGCCGGTCACGACCACCGCCCGGTCCACCACCATGAACTTGTGGTGCATCAGGCCGCTGCCGGCGCTGCCGTCGGCGGTGTCGTCGATCAGGGGCACCCCGGCCCGCTGCAGGATCGCCACCGCATCCCCCCAGCCGAGGGCCTTGAGCTGCTCGTGGCGGCTGCGCTGGTGCGGGGTCAGATCGGCAGGGTGCTGCTGGCTCCAGGGGGTGCTGTAGGTGTTTTCCAGCACCACCTTCACCGTCAGTCCATCGCGGTGGCGCGCTGCCAGGGCTTCGGCCACCTTCGGCAGCGACAGCTCCTGCACCGCCACCAGGATTTCCCTTTTGGCGCCTCGGATGCTGGCCAGCACAAAGGCTTCGAGATCGTCCCCCTGGCGCCACTGGCCACTGATCGGGCTGCGGTAGCGGCTGGTTTCGTTGTGGTTGAAGACCAGCTCGATGCCCTCGGGCAGGGGCCTTTGTGGGGTCGGCTGCCCCAGCAGCTGGGCTTCGGCGCTGCAGCTGGCCACGGCTAGACCCAGGGCACCGACCCAGGCGAGCGGGTGCCTCAGGGGGTTGCGGTGACGAGCGGTATGGGTGATGGCGACCTGCTGCGGCTGCCTTCAGTCTTCCCACCGACTGTCCAATGGTTGGTTGAGGCTGGGCTACTGGTCAGTGGTGGCCAGGCATCTCGGCCGTGCGCAGCATTAGCACAAACCAGGCGGTGCCGATCAGCACGGCGCTGAGCATGGCGGCCGGAAGGCCCACGCGCATCAACACCACGGGCACGATCAGCGGAAAGGCCAGGGCCCCAGCGAGTGGGGTGAGGGCCACGGTTGCTCGTTTGAGAGATCCAGCGCGTTTCAGAACCATTCGCTGATGGCCTTGTCGGCAGGGTTGCTGTTGTCTTCCGGGGTGGAGCGGTTGAATTCGAGGGTGATGTTGCGCTTCTGCTCGCCGTCTGCGGCCACCGCCTCGATCGGATAGAGCTGTTGACCATCGCGGAACGGCACCTGCACGCGGAAGGTGCCATCGGCGGAGAGCGGCACGTCTTCGCCGCCGATGGTGAGGCGCGCGGCTGGATCGGTGGCGCCGTAGACGATCAGCTCGGCATCGGCCACCAGCCAGAAAGAACGTTGCCGTGAGGCCACCCCGCCGATGCCGGATTCGTTGCGACCGCTAGCCCAGATTCCGGCCCCAGAGGCGTTCAGTTCGCTGGTGTCGAGACCGGCTTGTTCGAGTTCGTGGAAGGCCTCGGAACCGCGGCCAAGGCGCCGCCAACGGGCCGTTGCCGTTTGGTAGAGGCGCTCATGCAGACCGGCGTCAGCCGGTTCCATGGGTGTGGGCAGGGTGGCCGGAGCGGTGTCGAGCGAGAAGGGCACAAACTGGTCGAGGATCTGCTCACTGGGGTGCAGGGCCGGAACCCGGGCCACCGACGAGAAGGCCAGCGAGATCCAGCCGCCGCCGGAGCCTTTGCGGTAGCCCAGTTCCACCCGGTAGTCGCGATCGCTCAGGGGCACCGGCAAATACCATTCGGTGGCATGGCTATCCACCACCACCTCCTGCAGGGTGTGGGGGTGGGCAGAGCCTCCCGCCAGTCCGGTGACATCGGCCACCCGCAGGCACAACTGGGACGCCCCGGCGGCCAGCGCTTCGCCCCGATCAGCTTCAGAGATCTCCCAGAACACGTAGGCCCACTGGGGATCCCGGGGCAGGAACACCACGCTGGTGCTGGACGCCGAAGGGCGTGGTGCCGGAGGCAACTCCGCTTCGATCGCCTTGAGAGTGCGGGGGCTGTCGTCCTGTCGCCGGTTGATGGCCGCCAGCAACTCATCCTTCGACTTGCGGCTGTACAAGCTCACCCCAAGATCGCTGGCCACCTGCCGAAGCTGCCGCAGGGTCATGCGTGCCAACGAAGTAAGGGCTTGGGTCACGGCGATAGATTTCTTTTGGGATCAGCGTGGTCAACTCTCCCATTGCCGGTTGTTTTTGCCTTGAGCCGTCAGTGGATGCTGACGGCTGGTGCATCAGGGCCAGCGTTTGACGGGCACAAAAAAGGCGGCCCGTAGGCCGCCCCTTGATGGATTGGTTGCTGAGCTCAACGTCCAATGCTGCGGTAGGGCACCTTGGCCAAGTAGTCCATGCTGGTGTTGCTAGATGCACCGCCTTGGCTGCGCATGGCAGGCAGATTGCGCACCCAGGGGAGGTAGTCCTCTGGGAAGCCCCCACGGCGCTGACGGGAGCGAGCGGGGATCGTTTTGGCGGTGCCGGTGTACACAACTTGGGGGAAGCCCAAGATGCCCCGGTAATAGGCCTCGTATCGCGGAGTGGTGATGTTGAAGGGGGTTTCGCCCAGATCCCTGGAGCCCACCACGCGGTTGCGGTGGAAGGGAACGGTGTCGTAACCGAAGGCGTCCAGGTATTCCTGGCCGTTGAGGATGTCGTCAACCATGCCCTTGACCCCGCGGGTCATCAGCACGGCCGCCCAGGCGATCTCCTCAGACCTGCCGTGGGTGGGGCGACCCAGAAGCTTTTCCACCAGGTGGCGCACCACCCGATAGTTGCTGTTCAGGTTGTAGAAGCTGCGGGTGAAGGTGTCTGAGAGACACAGGGAGCGAATGAAATCCCGCACACTCATTTGGCCGTTGCGCAGCTGGCTCTCCAATGTCAGGTTGCGGTCGACCTTGAAGGCATAAAAGAAAATCTGTCGATAACACGACTCAATGAGCAGATTTAGGTCTTTGGGATCCATAGCCCTGTCCATGGACATGGATTTGGGGTCCTCATCCGAACCCACCCGCAGCGGGTTAACCCGCGAGTTTTGGGTAGTGGGCGCGTATTTCAGGAGGGGCAGGGCCACACAACTTCATCATCCGTCGTTGCTGATCGTAGAAGTGCAGCCGCGGCCGGGTTCGGCTGGCCGAGACAGGGCTCACAGTCCGTAACGTTCGTCACCATCCCAGGGGAGACAGGGGCTGCTCGGAGACGGGCTCTTGGGCAGGGGTTTTGGCCCCAGGCTCCGGGCTGTCTAGCAGCCGTGTCTCGACGCAGAAGGACGCCGTATTGGAGAGGCCCTCCACCGTGCTGGTGCGCAGACGCACATTGGGGCCGGCAAAGCTGAATCGCTCCAGGCTGGCCATGGTTTCGTAGCCGGTGGTGAGCAGTAGACCGTCGCGCTCGTCCATGGCGAAATGACCTGCCACGGGGGCGGTTTCGGCGTAACCACGGTCGCGCAGCAGCAGACCGGACCGGCCGAGCTCATCGGTGGGGATCAAGCCGAAAACGCTTTCCCCCTCGTGGGCTTCTCCTGCCTTATCCCACGCCATTGAGGCGTTCCAGGTCACCCGGCAGCCCCCAACGAGGCCAGCGGGATTTTCGCCGTGGAGCTCGGCGATGGCGATCAGGCGGGGGTCGGTTGCGGCGATTTCCACCACCTCAATGAAGGAGCCTCCCGCCTCAGCTCGCCGGTGCAGCAGGTGGTGGCTGCTGCGCTGGGAGCGCCAGCGGCCGCAGCTCAGCCGGAAAAAGCTGAGGGCATCGGCGATCGAGGCGGGGCGGATGTCGTCCACGGGGGTGCAGTGGCTGTGGCGATGATCGCAAGGCGTGGTGGGGAGCGGCGGTGGCGATCGGTGTGGCTGCTGCCCTGGCCGCCGCCCTCTGCTGGACCCTGGCCAGTGGTTTGTGGCGTCGGCTGCCGACGTCGCTGGGTCCGGCCGAGCTGAATCTGCTCAAAAATCTGATTGCCCTGGCGCTGCAGCTGCCGCTGCTGCTGGGGAGCGCCCAGGCCCTGCCGCTTGGGCCCACCGGCCTGCTTCTGCTCAGCGGGGTGCTGGGCATTGCCCTGGGGGACAGCTTCTACTTCGCCGCCTTGCGACGGCTCGGCACCCGCCGCACCCTCACCTTTGATGCCGGCGGGCCGGCGGTGACGGCCGCGGCCGGTTGCCTGCTGCTGGCCGAGTGGCCTGGGCCGCGCCAGTGGCTGGGGATTGCCCTGATCAGCCTGGCGGTGGTGGTGGTGGCCCGGCAGCGGCCGATGGCCGAGGCGGGGGGTGGTCTGGAGGCTCACCAGCGCCTGGGGGTGGTGCTGGCTCTGGCGGCCCTGTTGTGTGGCGGTGCTGGTGCCCTGTTGGCCCGTGCCGCCCTGCGCACATCGGGCCTCGATCCCTGGCATGCCGCCACCCTGCGGCTGCTGGCCGCCACGCTGGTGCTGCTGCCCCTGTTGGGCAGGCTGATGACCCATCTGCGCCGGCCTCGACCCAGGCCGCCGGGCCGGCGTTGGCTCCTGGTGCTGGCGGCCACCCTGCTGGGCACCAGTGCGGGCATCGGTCTGCAGCAGCTGGCCCTGGCCCGACTTCCCGGCGGGCTGGCCGTGGCCCTGCTGGCCACCGCCCCGGTAATGGCGGTGCCCCTGGCGCCCCTGGAGGGGGATCGCCCCGGGGCACCAGGGGTGCTGGCCGCCCTGCTGGCGGTGCTGGGTGTGGTGCTGGTGGCGCTGCCCTAGCCCCGGCTGGTCTCGCCCTGGCCCAGGCGTCGATCGGCCTGGCGTGTGGCCCAGGTGCTCAGGTCAGCCAGCTCCAGGGCCAGCGGCGCCCGGCCCAGCGTGCCGGCGACGTGCTCCAGTTGGCCGCCCGTTGCCACCAGTTGCTCAACCAAGGCCGCCTGGAATGCGGCGTCGTCGGCGATTGGGGGTTGTTGCCGCACCCAGGCGCCGATAGCTGCACGATCCGGCAGGGGGCCGGGCTCAAGGGATGCTGCCGTTGAACGGGAGATGGCCTGCAGCGTGCGCAGGCCATGGGCCAGGAGCCTGAGGTGGTGACGCTCGAGTGCCGGCAGCAGGGTGGCCTCTAGCTCCGCCAGTTCGGCCAGGGTCAGCGGGCTGTTGGCGGCAGGCCCGTCCGGCTCAGGCGTCACGGCCCTGAATGAGGCGGAAGCCGCAGGAGTGGCCCTTTTCCAGGCGCCATTGGACCCGCTCCACCTGGCAATCGGGAAAGGTGTGGCGGATCAGTTGCAGCTCTTGATCGCAAACGCAGGGGAACTGCTCGGCAATGCGCATCACCGAGCAGTGGAATTCGCTGACCACCCAGGCCTGGTCGTCGTCGGGATCCTGGGCGCATTCGGCCATGTATCCCGCCTGACGGCGCAGTTCCACCAGCCGCTCGAGCCGTTGTTGCAGCTCCCCTTCGCCGATTTGGCCCCGATACACGCCCGCTTGCTGGAGAGCCTGCTGATTGAGGAGCTCCTGCAGGGTTTCGGAGGACAGGCTGCCGGCCAACGACTGCAGCAGGCCCAGGGCGAAGTGATCGCTGCCATCGGGAAAGTGCCCCTGTCCCTTGGCCGTAAGGCGCCAGCGATTGCTGGGTCGACCGGGACCCTCGGAAGCCGGACTGGCTTCCACAAAACCTTCATCTTCCAGGCTGCGCAGATGGCGGCGCATCACCTGAACTGACACCGACTGGTGTTCAGCCAATTCGCCGGCGGTCGCCTCGCCCTGCCGCAACAACAGGCCGAACACCGCTTCCCGGGTGGACGCCGGGTCGGCATGTTGGCGGGAGATCTGGGGTGTGGCGCTCATGGCCGACGCCGAACTTCATCACGATGCCACGCCTGGCCGGCGGTTGGGGGTCGGCCCGGCACAATGAGGTTTCTGGTCGAGCCCCAAGGCCCATCGCTGGTGCTCTAAGCTCGATAGGAAACGAAACCAAAAAGTTTCGTAACTGGGATTCCGTGATCCTGGCCGTTGCACTGCGCGGTCCTGTTCCTTCCAGTGCGATCTGACCATCACCCCCTCCGAGCCATGTCCGACGCCGCGGCCAGCCCGACCTCCGACAGCCTCGAGGTGATTGGGAAGTTTGCCGAAACTTACGCTCAGCGCACGGGCACCTATTTCTGCAGCGATCCCGGTGTCACCGCGGTCGTGCTGGCAGGCCTCGCCAAGCACAAGGACGAGCTCGGTGGGGCTCTCTGCCCCTGCCGTCACTACGAAGACAAAGAAGCCGAGGTCTCCCAGGCCTTTTGGAACTGCCCCTGTGTGCCGATGCGGGAGCGCAAGGAGTGCCACTGCATGCTGTTTCTCACAGAAGACAATCCGTTCCGCGGTGAGCAGCAGACGATTTCTCTTGACGACGTGAAAGCCCTTACTGCCGGCTGATTCGGCTGAATTGCCATGAGTACCGCAACCGTTGGCGATCTTGTTTCGCAGCCGTATAAACACGGCTTCGTGACAGACATTGAAACTGAAAAGATCGCCAAGGGCCTCAGTGAGGACGTGGTGCGGCTGATCTCGTCGAAAAAAGACGAGCCTGATTTTCTGTTGCAATTTCGGCTGCGGGCCTATCGCCAGTGGCTGCAGACGGCCGAGCCCGATTGGGCGGCTTTGGGATATCCGCCGATTGACTATCAGAATATCATCTATTACGCGGCTCCCAAGCAACAGGAGAAAAAGGCAAGCCTCGATGAGGTGGATCCCAAACTGCTGGAAACCTTTGATAAGCTCGGGATCCCACTGAGCGAGCAGAAGCGTCTCTCCAACGTGGCTGTTGACGCGGTGTTCGATAGCGTCTCGATCGCCACCACCTACAAGGAGAAGCTGGCGGAGCATGGGGTGATCTTTTGCTCCATCAGCGAAGCTGTGAAGGAGCATCCTGAGCTGATCGAGGCCTATCTGGGTACGGTAGTGCCCAGCAATGACAACTACTTTGCGGCCCTCAATTCCGCTGTCTTCAGTGATGGGTCCTTCGTGTTTATTCCGAAGGGCGTCGAGTGCCCGATGGAGCTTTCAACCTATTTCCGCATCAACTCCGCTGACACGGGTCAGTTTGAGCGCACATTGATCGTGGCTGAAGAGGGGGCCTCGGTGAGCTACCTCGAAGGTTGCACCGCTCCCATGTTTGATACCAATCAGCTCCATGCCGCCGTGGTGGAGTTGGTGGTACTGGATGATGCTTCTATCAAGTATTCGACCGTGCAGAACTGGTATGCCGGTGATGAAAATGGTGTGGGTGGTATCTACAACTTCGTGACCAAGCGTGGTCAGTGCCGCGGTGCGCGCAGCCGCATCAGCTGGACCCAGGTGGAAACGGGTTCAGCCATTACCTGGAAGTATCCCAGCTGTGTACTGCAGGGTGCTGATTCGGTGGGCGAGTTTTATTCCGTCGCCCTCACCAACAATCATCAGCAGGCGGATACCGGCACCAAAATGATTCATGTGGGGCCCCGCACCCGCTCCACGATCGTGAGCAAGGGAATCAGCGCTGGCCACTCCTCCAACAGCTATCGCGGCTTGGTGCAGATTGGCCCAAAGGCTCTGGGAGCGAAGAATTACAGCCAGTGCGACTCGATGCTGATCGGCGATCAGGCGGCCGCCAACACCTACCCCTACATCCGCTCCCAGCAACCCGATGCGGTGGTTGAGCATGAGGCCAGCACCTGCCGCATCTCCGCCGATCAGCTTTTCTATCTCCAAAGCCGGGGGATCGGCTTTGAAGAAGCGGTTTCGATGATGGTGAGCGGCTTCTGCCGCGATGTGTTCAATCAGCTGCCGATGGAGTTTGCCGCCGAAGCCGACAAGTTGCTGGCTCTCAAACTCGAGGGATCGGTGGGGTGACTAGCCAGAATCCCCTAATTTGTTCTACTTAGCTGTTTTGAGTCCGCTTCCGATCTTTTCCATTTGATTTTTCTGCTGTGATTCGCCCCGACGCCCCACTTTTGCTGGACATTTGCGATCTCCACGCTTCTGTGGAGGATCAGCCCATCCTCAAGGGGGTCAATCTGTCGATCCGGGCTGGTGAAATCCATGCCGTGATGGGGCGCAACGGCAGTGGCAAGAGCACCCTGTCCAAGGTGCTGGCCGGCCATCCCGCCTACACCGTCACGGCTGGATCGGTGAACTACCGCGGGGCCGATCTGCTCGAGCTGGATCCCGAGCAGCGGGCCCGGATCGGTCTGTTCCTGGGGTTTCAGTATCCGGTGGAGATTCCTGGAGTCAGCAATCTGGAATTTCTGCGGGTGGCCACCAATTCCCGCCGCGCCGAGCGGGGTGATGAGGAGCTCGATACCTTCGCCTTTGAGGACCTGGTGCACGAGCGGCTCAAGGTGGTGCAGATGGATCCGGCCTTCCTCGGGCGCAGTGTCAACGAAGGCTTTTCTGGCGGCGAGAAGAAGCGCAACGAGATCCTGCAAATGGCCCTGTTGGAGCCCCTGGTGGCCATCCTCGATGAGACCGATTCCGGTCTCGACATCGACGCGCTGCGCATCGTTGCCGATGGTGTCAACCAACTGGCCGGCCCCGAAAACGCCACCCTGCTGATCACCCACTACCAAAGGCTTCTGGATCTGATCACCCCCGACTACGTGCATGTGATGGCTGCTGGCCGGATCCTGCGCACGGGTGGCAAGGAGCTGGCGCTGGAGTTGGAGCGCACCGGGTACGACTGGGTGGACCTGGAACTCGCCCGCCTGGAGCCCGAGACGGTGGAGGTGGCCTGATGCCTGCCGTTGCGCTACCGGCAACCGCTGAGTGGTTGGCCGCATTGGCCGGTTCACCGCTGCCGGGTCGCCGCCATGAGGATTGGCGCTTCACCGATCTGGCGCCGCTGCAAAGCGTGGCTCCAGAGCCCTGGACTGGCCCGGATCCCTTTGCCCTTGCTGCGCTCCCCGATGGGATCACTCGCCTCGAGCCCTCTGAAGCGCAGCAGCTGCGCAGCCAGGTGCTGCAAGCCACCGGCAGCTCAGCTGCTTGGCCGGTGCAACTCAATCAGGGCGCTTCGCCCCGTTGCCTGGCGTTGCGGGTGAGCGGGGCGGCGGGGCCGTTGCAGCTCAGCATCGATGCCGGAACTGCTCCGGGCCTGTTGGCCCTGCAACTGCTGCTGATCCTGGAGGACGGGGCCAGCCTGGAGCTGCTGCAACACCACAGCTCCAATGCTGCCAATGCCACCAGCCAGCTGACCGTGGCCCAACTCGGCCATGGCGCCCGGCTGCATCTGGGGGTGCTGGCCCCGGGCGATTGCCGCGCCAGCTTGCTCAGTCATCTGGCCATCAGCCAGGCTCCTGCCAGTGCCCTGCAGCTCACCACGGCCGTGGGCGGTTGGGCCCTGAGCCGCCTGGAGCCTCGCATCTGTCAGGTGGCAGGGGCAGCCCACACCCGTCTGCGGGCCCTGCAGCTGGTGGACGGCCAAGACCTGGCGGACACCCACAGCCACGTGCGATTTGAGGGTCCCGATGGCGAGCTCGACCAGCTCCACAAGGTGGTGGCCGATGGGGCTGGACGCAGCGTGTTCAATGGCGCTGTCCAGGTGCCCCGCAAGGCCCAGCAGACCAACGCCGCCCAGCTCAGCCGCACCCTGCTGCTCTCGGATCGGGCCCGGGTGGACACCAAGCCCGAGCTGGAAATCGTTGCCGACGACGTGAAGTGCGCCCACGGTGCCACCGTGAGCCGGCTGCAGCAGAACGAGCTTTTCTATCTGCAGAGCCGTGGCATCGGCGCCGATCAGGCCTCCAAACTGCTGCTGCGGGGCTACTGCGAGGAGGTGCTGCGGGAGCTGCCGGCGGCTGCGGCGGCCCTGAATCCCCTGCAGCTGCTGCTTCGGGAGCGTCCATGACCATGACCGCCTCCCCGGTGCAATCCGACCTGCACCCGTCCAACCCATCTGCCGGCAACCTCGCGGCCCTCACCCGGCCCGACTTTCCCCTGCTGGCGCAAACGGCCTGCCTGGGCCAGCCGCTGATCTACCTGGATCACGCCGCCACCAGCCAGAAGCCCCGTCAGGTGCTGGCAGCCCTGCAGCACTACTACGACCACGACAACGCCAACGTGCACCGCGGCGCCCACCAGCTCAGCGCCCGGGCCACCGAGGGCTTCGAGGGTGCCCGCGCCAAGGCGGCCGCGTTTGTGGGGGCGGCCAGCCCGCGGGAGATCGTGTTCACCCGCAACGCCAGTGAGGCGATCAACCTGGTGGCCCGAAGCTGGGGTGAGGCCAACCTCGGCCCCGGTGATGAGGTGCTGCTCACGGTGATGGAGCACCACTCCAACCTGGTGCCCTGGCAGCTGCTGGCGGCGCGCACCGGCTGCGTGCTCCGTCACGCGGGGCTTACTGCGAGCGGCGAGCTGGATCTGGAGGATCTGCGCCGCCAGATCAGCGAGCGCACCAAGTTGGTGAGCCTGGTGCAGGTGAGCAACACCCTCGGCTGCCTCAATCCAATCGAGCAGGTGGTGACCCTGGCCCACGCCGCCGGCGCCCTGGTGCTGGTGGATGCCTGCCAGAGCCTGCCCCACCTGCCGGTGAATGTGGCCCAGCTGGGCTGCGATTTTTTGGTCGCCAGCTCCCACAAGCTCTGCGGCCCCACGGGCATGGGGTTCCTCTGGGCCCGGGAGGCGTTGCTCGAGGGGATGCCGCCCTTCCTGGGCGGCGGCGAGATGATCCAAGACGTGTATCTCGATCACAGCAGCTGGGCGGAGCTGCCCCACAAGTTTGAGGCGGGCACGCCGGCCATCGGTGAAGCGATCGGCATGGGCGCCGCCCTCGACTACCTCAACGGCCTGGGCTTGGCGCGCATCCACGCCTGGGAGCAGGTGCTCACCCGCCAGCTGTTCGATCGGCTGCGGGCGATCGAGGGGGTGCGGATCCTGGGTCCTTCGCCGGAGCAGCAGCCTGATCGCGGCGCACTGGCGGCCTTCACGGTGGATGGGTTGCATGCCAACGACATCGCCGCCCTGCTGGATTCAGCCGGCATCTGCATCCGCAGCGGCCACCACTGCACCCAGCCCCTGCACCGGCTCTACGGCATCCCCGGCTCGGCTCGCGCCAGCCTCAGCTTCACCACCACCCCCGAGGAGATCGACCGTTTCGCCGAGGAGCTCGAAGGCACGATCGCCTTTCTGCGCGAGCACAGCTAATTAGAGCGGCGTCAGCACCGCCAGGGCTTCGGCCCGGTGCTGGCCCTGCCAGGCCCACTGCCACTGCCAGCCTGTCTCCTGGGCCACCGTTTCGATGGCGCCCCGCTCGGCCGGGATGTCGAAGCTGCTGAGGTGCTCGATTACCTGGCTCTGCTGCTCCGCGGTTAGCGCCGCCCAGCCCTGTCGGATCCGCGCGCTGTAGCGCTGCTGGTAGGCCTCCAGGGTTTCGCCCGGCTCGCGGAACACATCAGCCCAGAGCAGCAGCCCATCGGCGGCGATGCGCTGGCGTGCCCCCTGCAGAAACGTGGTCTTCTCGGCGTCGCTGAGGTGATGGATGGCAAAGGCCGAATGAAGGATGTCGACTGGAGGAGCCTCCGATTGGCTCCAGGCCAGCAGGTTGCCCTCCTGCCAGGCGCAGGGATAGGGCATGGGGCCCAGGGCCGTCTCGGCCAGGGGCAGCACGGCGGCGGTGAGATCCAGGCCGGTGTAGCCGCCCAGGGGCAGGCGCCTGAGCACGGGCGCCAGCTGGGCCAGATCGCCGCAGCCCAGATCCACCATCGCCGGCGGGGGCGCAGCGACGGGACGCTGGGCCAGCCAGCCCTCGAGGGCGTTGGCTGTGGCGTGCGCCACGGCCCGGTGCTCCATCAGGTCGTGGCTCACCACCGCCCGGTAGGTGGCCCACTGCTGCGAAAAGAAGTCCATGGCGCCATCCTGATCGAGCCCCGGGCCCGAGATGGATGGCGAATAACCCGGTGATCCCGCAGCTGTGGATGGTGGTGTTGGGCGGCCGCGCGCCTGGCTGCCACATCGAGCTCCACGACGTGCGCTTTGTGGCAGGGGCCACGATTGAGGCGGCGATGCCGGAGCTGCGGCGGCAGTGGTTCGGGAGGCGTGAGGGCCTGCACCTCGATGCGTATCTGGCGGTGCGGGCGGTGGATGGCTGGGCGGTGCGTCTGGGGCGCGAGCCGCCCGCGCCCCGGCTCGAGCGGCTCTGGTTTGTGAACCTGGGCGCCTACCGCCCCGATTGCCTCGCCGAGCTGCACCACTTCGGCCTGGTGGTGGCCCGTTCGCTCCTGGCGGCCAAGGCGGCGGCCAAGCGGCAATGGCTGCGGGGCGCGCTGCAGCAGCACAAGGACGATCTGGCCGCGGTGGACGATTGCCTGGCGATCGAGCAGCTGGAGCTGCTGGGGGGTGAGCGCTGGCACGTGCAGCTGGAGCCCCACCCCGAGGGCCTCAGCCAGAGCCAGGTTCCGGATTGGTTTGGCTACCGGCCGATCTGAGTTGGCTGCAGCTGTCCTTTTGCCTCAGACTGTTCAGATGGCAGTCGGCACCGTCACATCGAGCGTGGATCCGCGGATTGCATCGATCGCTTTGGCCATTCGAGCTGAAATCCCCCAGGCGGAGGTGCGTCTGTTTGGCTCTCGGGCTCGTGGTCAGGCGCGCCCTGATTCCGATGCCGACCTGTTGATCACCGTGCCGGATGCCTGGTTGGCGCAGCACAATCGGCTGCAGGTGCTCGGTCGGTTGAGCCGGCAGCTCTCCAGCTATCGCCTGCCCCTCGATCTGTTGCTCTATTCCCAGAGTGAGGTGGAGGCCCGCCGCTCCTGTCACCAAGCGGTGAGCACGGTGGCTTGCCGCGAGGGAATTTTGCTGAATGGCTGACGCCGATGCCAGCCGCTACTGGCGCATCGCGCGGGCCGACCTGCAGGAGGCTCGGCGGATGCGGGAGCTTTCTGGATTCCGCAGTAGCAGCATTGGTTTTCTGCTCCAGCAGGCAGCGGAAAAGGCTTTGAAGGCCTGGATCCAAGCTGCTGGCGGAGTGGCTCCCTTCACCCACGATCTGGGTGCTCTGCTGAATCTTTTGCAGGAGTTGGGCGAGACACCGGCCGCTTACGAGGGGCTCACCGAGTTGAATTTCTTTGCGGTGCAGCTGCGCTACGACGATGAATTGGTGATTGAAGAGCTGGATTGGTCGGTGTGCTTTGCCCTGGTGGAGCGTCTTCTGGAGGAGATCAAGGGTCGCTGCTCCGTGTCCTGAGCCCCACCCCGAGGGTCTCAGTCAGAGCCAGGTGCCGGATTGGTTTGGCTATCAGCTGATTTGAGCGGGCGGTATGGGGGCGCCTGGGTGTGTGCAGCACGCTCTGGAAATCTGTGCAAATTGTACAGATTTCCAGAGGCTTCAACCTTGGATCGTGTTGGGCCGCCTGCGCTTCTCCAGGGATGATCAGATCACCTGGCACACGCGCCCCATGAACATCGATGGCAAGCCCTGGCGCACGATCTGGCTTGAGCCTGATGGCGGCCCAGGGGGCGACGCGGTGGGCGTGATCGATCAGACGCTGCTGCCGCACCAATTTACAACGCGCAGCCTGCGCAGCTGCCAGGAGGCGGCCGAGGCGATCCGCACGATGGTGGTGCGTGGGGCGCCTCTTATTGGCGTGACTGGTGCCTACGGGTTGATGCTGGCCCTGCAGCTGGATCCGAGCGACGCCGCGCTGGCGGCGGCGTTTGAGCAGCTCAATGCCACGCGGCCCACGGCGATCAACCTGCGCTGGGCGTTGGAGCGGGTGCGGGCCAAGGTGCAGCCATTGCCGCCGGCCGAGCGGGCCGAGGCGGCCAAGGCGGAGGCCGCGGCGATCGCCGATGAAGACGTGGCGATGTGCGAGGCCATCGGCGATCACGGCTTGGCGCTCTTCCAGCAGCTGGCGGCCCGCAAGCCCGGCGCCACGCTTCAGGTGCTCACCCACTGCAACGCCGGCTGGCTGGCCACCGTCGACTGGGGCACGGCCCTGGCCCCCATCTACAAGGCCCACCGCGCCGGGCTGCCCATCCACGTGTGGGTCGATGAAACCCGCCCCCGCAACCAGGGAGCCAGCCTCACCGCCTATGAGCTGGGCAAGGAGGGTGTGCCCCACACCGTGATCGTCGACAACGCCGGCGGCCACCTGATGCAGCACGGCCTGGTGGATGCGGTGATCGTCGGCACCGACCGCACCACCCGCCGCGGTGACGTGTGCAACAAGATCGGCACCTACCTCAAGGCCCTCGCCGCCCGCGACAACGGCGTGCCCTTCTACGTTGCCCTGCCCGCCTCCACCATCGACTGGACGATCGATGACGGCGTGGCCGAGATCCCGATCGAGGCCCGCAACGCCGAGGAGGTGACCCAGATCCAGGGCCGCATCAGCACCGGCTCCGCCGCCGGGGAGATCGCCCAGGTGCAGCTGAGCCCCAATGGCAGCCCTGGCTTCAACCCGGCTTTCGATGTGACCCCCGCTCGGTTGGTGACAGGCCTGATCACCGAGCGGGGTGTGGCCGAGGCCAGTGAGGCGGGGCTACGGGAGCTCTACGGCCGTGGCTGAGTTGAACACCGAAGACCAAGCCCGCCAGGACCTGCTGGCGGCCACGCGGCGCCTGAGCAGTACCGGGCTCAATTCCGGTACCGCCGGCAACCTCTCGGTGCGGATCGAGGGCGGCCTGCTGATCACCCCCAGCTCCGTCCCCCCTGAGCA
Source organism: Cyanobium sp. Alchichica 3B3-8F6 (assembly GCF_024346435.1). Taxonomy (NCBI): domain Bacteria; kingdom Bacillati; phylum Cyanobacteriota; class Cyanophyceae; order Synechococcales; family Prochlorococcaceae; genus Cyanobium; species Cyanobium sp. Alchichica 3B3-8F6. Next base: position 50,040 of record NZ_JAGQCZ010000012.1, read on the forward strand.
GATGGGGCCTGAGGATCTGGTGGCGATCGACCACCAAGGTCAGCCCCTGGCGGGCCGGGCGACGGTGCCTGGCCGCAGCCCCTCCTCCGAGTGGCGCCTGCATGCCGATCTGCTGGGCCAGCGGCCGGAGATCCAGGCCGTGGTGCATTGCCATTCGATCCACGCCACGGCGCTGGCCTGCCATGGCCGCGGCATCCCACCCTTCCACTACATGGTGGTGCAGGCCGGCGGGCCCGACATCCGCTGCGGCGGCTATGCCACCTTCGGCAGCCAGGCACTCTCGGATCTGGCGGGGCAGGCCCTGGAGCACCGCCAGGCGTGTCTGCTGGCGCACCACGGCCAGGTGACCCTGGGCGCCACGCTGGCGCAGGCCCTGGCCCTGGCGATCGAGGTGGAAACCCTGGCGCAGATGTATCTGGCGGCGCTGCAGCTGGGCGAGCCGCCGCTCCTGAGCGAAGCCGAAATGGGACGGGTGGCCGAGCAGATGCGCTTGCGCCACTACGGGGCCCTCGGAGCTGCGGGTTAGCCCTGGGCCTGTTTCCGCATCGCCAGCCCCAGTCCCAGGGCCGCCAGCGTCAGCAGGGCCGCCAGGGCGGTCCAGAGCGGTAGGCCCAGGCTCACCAGGGCAATGGGTGCGAGGGCGGTCACCAGCCCGCCACCCAGAAAGGGCTCAAACACCAGCTGCTTGAACGAAAACGCTTCCAGCACGCCGCTGCGGCCGTAGGGATCGGCCATGCGCAGCAGCAGCAGCCCTGTGGCGGTCACGCCGGTGCCCTGGCCGAAATCCGCCAGGCCCCGCTCAAACCAGGCATCGGCAAACAGCCGCGGTGCCAGCCACCAGAACACCGCCAGGTTCCAGGCAAGCCCGAGCAGCGCCAGCACCACAAACGGCAGCCAGGCCTCCTCCAGTAGCGGCAGGTTGAGGCTGGCCATCGCGGCGGTGATCAGCAGATCCATGGCCAGGGCGCCCAGGCTGTGTTGCAGTGGCGCACTGGCCAGCTGGGGTTTGCCGGCCCGCTGCAGCAGCAGCTGCACGATCAGCCCGCCCACCATCGCCAGCGGAAACAGCGGCAAGGCCTTCAGTAGCGGCCAGCTGGCCACCAGCGCCTCCTTGAGCAGCACCCCCAGCCCCACCGCCGCGCCGATCAGGGCCAGGTTCACGGTGAGTGCATCGATCGTGGGCGAAGGGCCAGCCGGTAGCAGCGGCCGGCGGACAGCCTCTTCCTCGAGGGCCAGGTCGGCCGAAGCCCCCGACGCGCCCGTGCTCACCAGCCAGCGCCGCCGCCGGCCGATCACCACCAAGGTGCTGCCGAGCAGCACCGCTGCCAACACGCCCACGGTGGCCATGGCCAGCCCCAGGGCCTCGCCACTGGCCAGGCCCAGCTCGGCAAAGCTCGGCCCCATGCCGGCGGCGGTGCCATGGCCGCCCTCGAAGCCCACCTCGATCAGGCAGGCCATCAGCGGGTTGGTGCCCAGCAGCGGCCCGAGCACCAGCAGCAACGCCAAGCCCCCCACCAGGTATTGGCCGAAGCCCAGCACCATGCCGAAGGCCACCTGGCTGGCGCTGCGCTGCCACAGCTGCCGCGGGCTGGGCAGGGCCTGGCCCAGAAACAACGTGGCAAACACCACCGTGATCAGCACGCCCGGCGTCTGGCTCCACACCGCAGTCACCCGCTCGGGAAACAGCCGCAGTGGGCTGAAGGGCCCGATCGCCAGCCCCAGCAGGCCGGCGATGAGGGCTTCCGGCAGGCCCAGCCGCTGCAGGATCCGCAGCCGCTGGCGCAGAGCCGTGGCCAGCAGCAGCAACAGGCTCAGGGCCGCGAAGGCCAGCAGCACATCAAACAATTTCATGGCCGGCCCGCTCCCAATGCCAGCGCCAGGCCGCCCCAGAGCACCGTGAGCCCTAGGCACACCCCGCCCCATAGCGGCAAGCCCCAGCTGTGCAGCGCCAGGGGTGCCGCCACCGTGACCACGCCGCCGGCCAGCACCGGCTGCAGCAGCAGCTGCTTGATTGAAAAGGCCGGGATCGCCTCACTGCGGCCATCGGGGTCGGCCATGCCCAGCAGCAGCAGGCCACTGGCCGCCACACCGGTGGCCTGGCCGAATTCGATCACCGCCCGCTCAAACCAGCCCGCCGGCAGGATCCGCGGCGCCAGCACCAGGATCACCAGCAGGTTCCAGGCCAGCCCAAAACCGCTGAGCACCAGCAGCGGCAGCCAGTTGGCCCGCAGCAGCGGCAGGTTGAGCCCGGCGGTGGCCGCCGCAATCAGCAGGTCGGTGGCCAGGGCGCCCAGGCCGTTCTGCAGGGCCGGCACGGCCAGCTCGGCCCGGTCGCTGCGTTCCAGCGCCAAGCGCACCAGCAGCGAGCCCGCCAGGGCCAGGGGATACACCGGCAACGCATCGATCACGGTGCGCAGCACGCCACCGGTGGGTTCGGCCAGCCGCTCCAGCCCTGCCAGCAGCACCACGCCGATGCCCACGGCGATGCCCACCAGAGCCAGGTTGGTGGCCAGCTGGCGCAGGCGCTCCGCCCAGCTGGGGCCTGCCGCCACCGCAGCCGCGGTGGGCTCGGGCAGCACACACAGCGGTGCGCCGGCCTCGGCGGCCAGCAGCCAGCCCTGCCCCTGAGCCAACACCACCAGCAGGCCGCCCACCACGGTGGAGCTGAGCAGCCCCACCGTGGCCATGGCCAGGCCTAGGTCGGTGCCGCCGGCAAAGCCCAGATCGGCGTAGATCGGCCCCATCACCGCGGCACTGCCGTGGCCGCCTTCGAAGCCCACCTCGATCAGGCAGGCCATCAGCGGATCGGCCCCCAGCCAGGGGCCCAGCACCAGCAGCACCGCCACGGCGCCCACCAGGTATTGGCCGAAGCCCAGCGTCAGGCCCAGCAGGGTCTGGGCGGCCGCCGGCTTCCACAATTTGGCCAGATCCGGCAGGGGCCGGCCCAGCATCAAGGTGCCAAACACAAAGGTGAGCAGCACCATCGGCAACCGCGCCCACAGCGTTTCCACCGGAGCCGGCAGCACCGGCCAGGGGCCATAGGGGCCCAGCAGCAGCCCCAGCACGCCGGCCACCAGCGCTGCCGGCAGGCCGATCCGCTGCAGCCCCAGGGCCGGACCGATCGCCCGTCCCAGCGCCACCAGCCCCCCCAGCACCGCCATTGCCAGGGCCAGCAGCAGGGGGCCGTGCAGGGCGCTCATCGCTGGAAGTGGCGACGGAAGAACGCCTCCGTGGCCTCGAGCACCTGGATCCGCACGCTGCCGCTGCGGAAGCCGTGGCCCTCGCCGGCAAAGCGGTGCACCTCCACCGGGATGCCGTTCGCCTCCAGTGCCGCCGCCATGCGCTCGGTCTGCTCGGGCGGCACCACCTGGTCGTCGAGACCCTGGAAAAAGACCACCGGGCAGCGGATCTGATCGGCGTGGGCCAGGGGTGAGCGGGCTTCGTAGGCGGCGCGCGCTTCGGGCCAGGGGCCGATCAGGCCATCGAGATAACGGGCTTCAAAGCGATGGCTCTCGCTCGCCAACGCGCTGGGGTCGGTGACGCCGTAGCGGCTCGCGCCGGCGCGAAAAACGTCTGTGAAGCAGAGGGCGGCCAGGGCGGTGAAGCCGCCGGCACTGCCGCCTTCGATGGCGATGCGCGCAGGGCTGGCTTGCCCCGCCGCCACCAGGGCCTGGGCGGCGGCGGCGCAATCGGCCACATCCACCACGCCCCACTGGCCATCGAGCCGCTCGCGGTAAGCCCGCCCGAAGCCGGTGGAGCCGCCGTAGTTCACATCCACCACGCCCCAGCCGCGCGACGTCCAGAATTGAATCCCCAGGCTCAGGCCCCGCCGCGCCATGGCGGTGGGCCCGCTGTGGCCCTTCACCAGCAGGGGCGCCTCGGCGTGGGCGCCGTCGGCCGGGGGATAAAACCAGGCGTGGGTGGGCGCCCCGCCGTGGCCGGCAAACCAGAGTGGCTCGGGTTGGCTGATCGCCTCAGGCTGCAGCGGGCAGGGGGCCACCGGCGTGTGACGCCAAACGCCTGTGTCGAGTTTCAGCTCCAGCAGCCCCTCCGGACTGGTGGGGTTGCTGGCGAGTGCCACCAGCGTCCCGGCTTCGGCGCTCAGGCCGGCCAGATCGTCGAAGGGCTGGTCCAGGGGCTCCCAGGCGGCCGGCGTGCCCACCCGGTCTGGGGTCAGATGCACCCGCCCAAGCTGCCAAGCCCCCTCCTGAGCGGCCGCGGCGATCAGCTGCTGGCCGTCCCAGGCGGTGGTGCGCATGCCATACACCCACTGGGGCATGGCGAATTCGGCCTCCAGCGGTAGCAGGGGCTGCCAGGCGCCGCTGGCGGTGTCGAGTCGCTGCAGGTTCCACCAGCCCGAGGCGTCGCTGGCCACCACCAGCTCGCTGGGACTGATCCAGAGGGGCTGAAACACCGAGATCGCTGCGGCGTCGGTGTCAGTGTCGGTGTCAGTGGCGTTGGGGCCGGAGCCGGCCACCGGCCGGGGCTCCTCCAGCGTGCCGTCGTCATTCACCGCCGCAAGCCATAGCTGGCTGCGCTGCCAGGGCATGAACGGCTGCTGCCACTCCACCCAGGCCAGCTGGCCGCCATCAGGGCTGAGAGCGGCGTAGCCGCAGAAGTCGGCCGGCTGATGCAACCGCTGCGGCTCGCCGCCGGCCAGGGGCACCGCCACCAGCTGGTCGCGGCCCTCGGCTTCCATCACGCCGAGCCAGCGCCGGCGGGGAGCATCGATCAGTCCATCGGCGAAGGCCCGTGGCCCAGGGGTGGTGAGCCGCCGCGGGGCGCCGGGCAGATTCAGGTGCCAGAGGCAGCGGTCGCTGTCGTCGACGAACACCAGATCGTTGCCCCCAACGGCATAGACACCGCCGCCGTATTCGTGAACCCGACTGCGCAGGTTGTGGGGGCTCGGGGTGAGCTCGACCGCGACCCCGCCCGCCGCCGGCCGCAGCATCAAGGTGGTGCGGCCCTGCTCCTGGGGGCGTTGTTCCAGCCACAGCAGCCGCCCATCGCGGAGCAGCGGTTCCTTGAGGCTGGGGGTGCGTCCCTCCACCAGCGCCGCGGCCAAGGGTTCAGGGCGGCGTGTGCGGGTCACGGCAGTGCTCAACGTGGTGCTCGAGGTTGGGTTCAACGGAGCTGAGCGGGGGAGCGTTTGAGGCTGTGTTTGAAAAGCGTTTGACAGAGCGTTTCACAGGGCGTTTCACAGGGCTTGCCGGCCAGGGCCCACCAGGCGTTCAGCCAGGGACTCCGGCCGGCCGCCTTAGGATGATGTGCAACGTTTTAAGTATCCCGTTGGCCCGCAGTTCCGCCGGCAGCTTTGCCCAGATGGCTCGCTCCGCCGTGCAGGCCACCCGCAGTGTTCAGGTGCCCAAGGTGGCTCTCGATGAGCCCCCCCTCACCATCCACACCCTTGGCGATGCAGTGCTCCGCACCCCTGCTAAGCGCATCAGCAAGGTGGATGAGAGTGTGCGGGATCTGGCCCGCGACATGCTACGCAGCATGTACAGCGCCCACGGCATTGGCCTGGCCGCCCCCCAGGTGGGGGTGCACAAGCAGCTGCTTGTGATCGATCTGGATCCCGAAAATGCCGCCACGCCGCCGATAGTGCTGATCAACCCGGAGATCGGCTCCTTCGGGGCCGCCATCGAGACCTATGAGGAGGGCTGCCTGAGCATCCCCGGGGTCTATCTCAACGTGGTGCGTCCGGCTGCCGTTGAGGTCAGCTACCGCGACGAGATGGGCCGGCCCCAACGGGTCAAGGCCGATGGCCTGTTGGCTCGCTGCATCCAGCACGAGATGGATCACCTCAATGGGGTGCTGTTCGTCGATCGGGTCACCGATGAGCTCAGCCTCAATGAGGGCCTTCAGGAGAAGGGCTTCCAGCGTGCCGACGTCCACTCCATTCGCTAACCACGACCCATGCCGATGAAACCGCTGGCTGGCCTGTTCCTGGCCTTGGCGTGCCTGCTGGGAATTGCTTCAACCGGGTCGGTGTTTGAGCTGGCCTATGGCGATCCCGACCTTGGGGTGTCCACCACCCGTTGGATCCTGGGCATGAGCCTGCCGGGCACCGTGGTGGCGCTGGTGCTGGCCATCCGTATCAACAAGCCGGCTTAGCTCTGGCCGGCCGCTTTGCATACGATTGCGTTCACCAAGTTCCCGGATGCCGTGATGCGATTGCCAGTTCTGCGCGCCCGTTCGCTCCCCTTGGCTGCCTGTGCGGCTGTGCTGAGTGCTGGCAGCGTCAGTCCGGCGATGGCCAGCGCCTTGTTTGAGGCGGTCGACCTGAGTCAGGAGCGCTTCGTGCTGGTGGCGGCGCCGATCGGGGATGGCACCCGCGCCCAGCTCAACATCTACGAACAGCTCAAGCCCACTCGCCCCTGTTTTGTGGTTGCTCCCGGGGCGCCTGCGGCCGTCGAACCCCTGTTGGCCACATTTGATTTCAGCGGGATCTGCAGCCGCTTCATCGACGCCAATGGCTACTCGGTGCGGGTTGGGGGCGACGATCTGGCCGCCAGCTATCGGCTCACAGTGGTGCGCCAGAGCAACGACAACGTTCTTCTGGCCTTCCCTACCAAGGTCGGCGCGGGGCCAGAAATGGTGGTAGCCCGGACCCAGGGTCCAGGCACCGGTTTCCTGCAGCTGGTGTTTGAACCAGGCTGGCAGCTCAAGCGCCGGGCCTATGGCGGCCGAGCCCTTGGCCACGTGTACATCTACCGCGAAGCCTGGCCCGAGGCCCTGACTCAGCAGGCTGCTCCCTCCGCCCGCCCGGCTTCTGGTGGTGCCGCTGGCGACTGAGTCTGGCCTGTGCCCGAGTGGGCCCTGGGACAAGCGGTTGCTACATTGGCCGACTCTGTGAGCAATGCAGCGCTTCATGACCCAGGTCACTGTCGGCGAAAACGAAGGGATTGAATCGGCCCTCCGCCGCTTCAAGCGCCAGGTGTCCAAGGCGGGCATCTTTGCCGACCTCAAGCGTCTGCGGCACCACGAGACCCCCGTTGAGAAGTACAAGCGCAAGGCCCAGCAGCGCCGCCGCCGCCGCTGATTGGCGCGGAGCCGGAGCAGCCCCCTCTCTCGATCAATGCCCCTGGTCAAAGGAGCGGTAGGTCAGCGCTTCGGCAATGGCCTCTGCGCTGATCCGCTCTTGTTCGGCCAGGTCGCTGATTGTTTGGGCGACCCGCAACAGCCGCGCTCCGGCGCGCGCGCTCAGCTGCCGCTGCTGAAGAGCGCCTTCCCAGAGGTTTAAGGCCTCGCTGTCGAGCTGCACCACCTGCTCCAATTGCCCTCCGGGGATGCGGCTGTTGGTGCAGCCCAAGGGGTTGCGGCTGGACATCTGCAAGCGGGCTCGTTGCACCCGTGCCCGCACGACGGCCGTTGATTCGGCCTTGGCATCGGTCGTCTTGCCGGCTGCCGGGCCTTCAGTGCCCCCCTGGCTGCGGAAGGGGGCGGTGAGGGCTTCGCTGGATGGCCGGCGCATCACCACCTGGAGATCAATACGATCCAGCAGCGGCCCGGATAGCCGGCCCCAGTAGCGCCGCCGCTGCCCTTCGCCGCAGGTGCAGCTGCGTTCCGGATCCCCAAACCAGCCGCAGGGGCAGGGGTTGGCGGCGGCCACCAGGGTGATCCTGCAGGGGAAGCGGGTGCGTTGGCGGGCGCGGTGGATCCACACCTCTCCGTCTTCTAAGGGCTGGCGCAGTTGGTCGAGCACTGCCCGCCGAAATTCGGCCAGCTCATCGAGAAACAGCACCCCATGGTGGGCGAGGGCCAGTTCCCCAGGCCGGGGCTGGGCGCCGCCGCCGATCAGCCCCGGGGCGGAGCAGCTGTGGTGGGGGCTTCGAAAGGGGCGGGTTTGCAGCAGGCCCTGGCTGCTGTCCAACAATCCGGCCACCGAGTGGATCGCCGTCAGCTCGAGGGCTTCTGTGGGATCGAGGGGCGGCAGCAGCCGGGTAAGGCGCTGGGCCAGCATCGTTTTGCCGCTGCCAGGCGGGCCGCAGAGCAGCAGATGGTGCCCTCCGGCAGCAGCGATCTCCAGGGCACGGCGCCCATGGGCCTGTCCCTTGACGTCGGCGAGATCCTTGGCCGCCGGCTCGGGCGAGGCCAGCTGGGGGGTGGAGGATCCTTTGCAGGCTTGATTGGGGGCTTTGGGGTGCTGCAGCCGCCAGAGCACTTGGCCCAGATCGCTCGCCCCCCACACCTGCAGCCCCTCCACGAGGGCGGCCTCCCAGGCATTGGCCTCTGGCACCACAAGGGCCCTGGCGCCATGCTGGCGGGCCGCGATGGCGATGGCGAGAACACCCCGGATTGGGCGCAGCGCTCCGTCGAGGCCCAGCTCTGCAGCACTCCACACCCCATCGCAGCAGGCCTCGCCCAGCTGGCCACTGGCCAGCAGCAGCCCCAGGGCAATCGGCAGGTCGAAGCCGGGCCCCTCTTTGCGCAGGTCGGCTGGGGCCAGGTTCACCACCACCCGCGTCAGGGGCACCTTCAGGCCGCTGTGGCGCAGGGCGGAGCGCACCCGCTCCCGGGCCTCCTGCACCGCTGCGTCGGCCAGGCCCACCAGCTGCAGGCCCGGCAATCCCGGGGCGAGATCCACCTCCACCAGCACGGGTCTGGCGTCCAGCCCTCGCAGAGACGCGGTCTTGCACCGTGCCAACATCACGCCTTCGGCCACTACAGCGTTAGTGCCCGAGCTGTCTCACCCCGACCACTCCGCGACGCCCCCTGCAGCGATGGCCAGCTCCGCCGATCCGGCCCCGACTGACACGATCTTTGCGCGCATCCTGCGCGGTGAGATCCCTTGTGATCAGGTGTATGCCGACGAGTACTGTCTGGCCTTTCGCGATGTGGCCCCCCAGGCCCCGGTGCATGTGCTGGTGATCCCCCGCGAGCCCATCACCCAGCTGTCTGAGGCTTCGGAGGAGCATGAGCTGTTGTTGGGCCATTTGTTGCTGGTGGCCGCGCGGGTGGCGCGCCAGGAGGGGCTGGAGTCGTTCCGCACCGTGATTAACAGTGGCGCCGAGGCGGGTCAAACCGTGTTTCACCTGCACGTTCATGTGATGGGTGGGCGTCCCCTGGCCTGGCCGCCGGGCTAGCTGCCGGCCCAGCCACAATGACCTGATCTGATCCGCTCCATGAATCCCTTCAAGGCCCTTCGCGTTCAGCTGGCCAAGCTGCAACGCCTGGCCCAGCCCTACTTCCTGCCGGTGGACGACAGCCAGGGCTGGCAGTTTTTGCTGCTTGTGGTGGCCTTGCTCGCCGTGGTGGTCGGCAGCACCCTGCTGCTGCTGACCGGTGTGTTGGCCCTGAGCGGGGCCCTGATCCCCGAGCTGCGCAGCCGTTTCCTGCCGGGGGTGCCCGAGCAGGTGGCCGCCATTTGGCGCAGCCCGATCGGCCCGCTGGTGATGGTGCTACTGGCCGGGGGCCTGGGCTGTTTTGTGGCCCTGCGCAGCAAGTTGCGCCAGGGGCGCTGGCTGCCGTGGCTGCTGATGGGGGTGATCACCTTGCTGATCCTGGTGATCAATGGCATCAATGTGGGCATTAGCTTTATTGCTCGCAACATTGAAAATGCTCTGGTTGCTTATAACGCAGAAGAATTCTGGAAGATCGTTGCTATCTACGCCTTCTGCCTGGTTTTAGCCTTGCCGATCCGGGCGATTCAGAGCTATCTGATCCCGAAGCTCGGCCTGCTATGGCGGGAATGGTTGAGTGGGCGTCTGCTGGGCCGCTATATGTCCAACCGTGCCTACTACGTTCTCAACCCGAATGACGAATCGCTGGAGGAAATCGACAACCCTGATCAACGGATTTCCCAGGACACGGCGAGCTTCACTGGTACGAGTCTGAGTGTCACCGTTGAGATCATCTCGGCGCTGTTGACCTTCGTTAGTTTCATCATCGTGCTCTGGACCATCAGCGACCAGTTGGCGCTGGTGCTGTTGGTTTACTCCGTGGGTGGTACGGCCCTGATTGTGTTTGCAAGCCGCAAGCTGGTGAACCTGAACTATCAGCAGCTCAAGCTTGAGGCCGACTTTCGCTACGGGCTTGTCCACATTCGTGACAATGCCGAGTCGATTGCCTTCTATCGCGGTGAACAGCAGGAAGCCCGGGAGGCGGAGCGCCGGCTGGGTGGAGCGATTCGCAACTACGACCGCCTGATCATCTGGGAAGCGCTGATCAGTGTGATCCAGCGCTCCTACGACTACTTCTCCCGTTTTCTGCCCTGGCTGGTGATCGCGCCGATTTATTTCGCCAAGGAGGTGGATTTCGGTGTGTTTGGCCAGGCCAGCATCGCCTTCAGTCAGGTGCTGTTTTCGGTCAGCTACATCGTCAATAACATCGATCGACTGGCCGCGTTCTCCGCTTCGATCAGCCGTCTGGAGGGCTTCCAGGGCAAGGTGGATTCCATCGGCACGGAAGCAGCGGCCCTGGCGGTGCAGCTCGCCGCCACCAGCCGCGGTCGCGACGACGGCACGATCCTGGTGAGCCACGTGGATCTGGTGCCGCCTCGCACCAACCGCACCCTGATCCGTGATCTGAGCCTCGAAGTGGATCGCCACCAGCGCCTGTTGGTGGTGGGGCCTTCTGGTTGCGGCAAAACCTCCTTCCTTCGCATGGTGAGCGGGCTGTGGCCGCCGGCGGCCGGCCGGGTGGAGCGGCCCAACGAAGGGGAGCTGCTGTTCATCCCCCAGAAGCCCTACATGCTGCTGGGCAGCCTGCGGGAACAGCTCTGTTACCCCCTGCAGCCGGATCGGTTCAGCGACGACCAGCTGCGCCACGTGCTCGAGCAGGTGCGGCTGCCCGACCTGGTGCAGCGCTATCCCGATCTCGACATCATTCAGGACTGGCCCCGGCTGCTGTCCCTGGGCGAGCAGCAGCGCCTGGCCTTCGCCCGGCTGCTGCTGAATTCCCCCCGGTTTGTGGTGCTCGATGAGGCCACCAGTGCCCTGGATGTGGCCACCGAGCGTCACCTCTACGCCCTGCTAGCCGAGCGCGACATGGCCTTTGTGAGCGTGGGACACCGCCCCACCCTCACCGCCTTCCACGACACCGTGCTGGAGCTGGATGGCTGTGGCAATTGGCGCCTGTTGCCCGCGGCCGGCTATGACGTTGGCCGCCACGCCTGATCCGATGTCTGATGCGACCCCGGCCACCAGTGCCACCACCACCAGTGCTACCACCCAAGACGTGCCGGCCTTTGGCTGGAGTGGCTACGCCGAGCGGGTCAATGGCCGCTTCGCCATGGTGGGTTTTGCGGCTGTGCTGCTGATCGAAGCCCTCAGCGGCGACACCTTCCTGCGCTGGGCTGGCCTGATCCCCTGATCAGGGAATCTGCACCAGGTCCACCTGCCAGAGGCCGCCCCGGCTCACCTGCACGGCGAGTTGGCGGCCATCCGCTTGGAGCTGCACCTGGCGGGGAACGCCGCTCGGCACCATGGCGATGGGCTGCAGGCTCTGCAGTGAGCGCCGGTAGAGCACCAACTCGGTGCGTCCTTCGAGCTGCCGCACCAGGGCGATCCGCTCCCCGGCCGCATCGATGCTGACACTCACCGGTTGGGCATCGGCCCGGTTGAGCCCTGGCACGGGCACGGGCTGCTGGCGCTCGAGATCCAGCAGCTGCACCTGTTCACGCCCGCCCCGACCGCTGATCAGGGCGAGCCAGCGTCCCGACAGAGCTGGATCGCGGTTGGCGCCCAGGGCTTCGATCCGGCCGTTGAGCGGCCCGATCGGCATGGGCACTGGGCCCAGGCAGCCAGCCAGCAGTAGGGCGAGCACGGTGGTGGGCAGAAGCGATTTCATCGGGGTGTATCCAGCCCGCCGCCTTGGAGGGCGATGCCGCCGGGTAGGTCGGGCTCCAGCAGGTTGCTCAGGTCAAACAGCTGCACCCGCCACTGGCCTCCTTGGGCCACCTGCACGGCCAGCCGGCGCCCCTCCGGCGCCAGGCTGAGCCGCACGGCGGTGCGATCGGCGGGCAAGGGCAGCCGATGCAGGGCCCCGGTGGCCCGGTCTTCGATCAGCGGCAGCCGCTGGTTGCCCTGCTGCACCAGGGCGGCGACATAGCGCCCGTTCCAACTCAGCGAGGGGGAGCTGTGGGGCTGGTGATTCTGGAAGTGGCGCAGCTGCACAACCCGCCCGCTGGGCTGCTCCTGCAGCAGCAGCGTGGCGCGACCGCCGCGCTCCACCACAGAGGCCAGCCAGCGTCCCTGGCCACTGAGGGCAGGCTCCTGGCGGCTGGTGGCGCTGAGCACCCCGGCGGGTCCGGCGTTGCGGCGTGGCAACCAAGCCCCGGCGTCACAGCCTGCCAGCACACACATCAGGCCAGCCGCCAGTCCAGAAGTCAGCTGCTGCCGCAGCGTGATGGAGGAGGGCCGAGTTGGCCCAGGCCGACGGTTCGCAGCGGAGGCGGTCAGTCGTCGAAGCGGGAGCTGTTGTCCCGCGGGCGGGGCTCGGCACTGGTGGGGGGCTTCACCGGGGTGAAGTCGGCGTCGCTGATGGACTCAGCCTTGCTGATCGGCGAACCCTGGGGCACACCAGCAGGCCCACGGGACGGAGGGGCCATGGAGGGACCAGCGCCTTCGGGGCTGGTGGGGCGTCGGGTTGAGCGGGGCATCGCCTCGCTGGCGGCCACCGGTCGGCTGCCGCGCCGGGGCTCAGCAGCACCGTCGCGTTCGCGCCGGCGGGCACCAAAATCAGCAGCAGGGCGCGTGGTGCTGCCGGCGGCGCTGTAGCGGCTGCGGTCAGGGCGGTCTGCGCTTTCGCCGGCCTGGGCCTGGGGGGCCCAATCATCCTGGGCGGAGCGGCGGCTGGCGGCCCGTTCGGGGATGGCGGCCCGGCTGGGGCGGCGGGCCCGGTAGAAGTCGTCGTCGTCGGACTCATCCTCGCGGGTAGGAATGCGCCGGCGTAGCGGTTGGGGCTCATCGAAGCGATCCACGTCGCTCTCGCCCCAGGGGCGTCCACCCATGCGCGGGCGATAGGGGCCTGGCGCCGGCACCGGCTCGTCGTCGTCGAAGTAGGACGAGCGCCGGGCCTGCTCAGTGGTCACCCCCCGCAGCCGCACGCTCTCGTAGGCGAAGAAGACGGTGGTGCCGGCGAGCAGAAACTGGCCGAACTGCAGAATCGGATCGAGGCGCCATCCCTGGAAAAACAGGATGCCGCCACAAAGCAGGCCCACCGCGGCAAAGAAGACGTCGTAGTCGCGTGCGAGGGCGGGCTTGAAGCTGCGCATGAAGTAGAGCAGCGCACCGCCTACCGCCAGCACGATGCCCACGATGCTGGCCCAATTCAGGCTGGCATTAACCACGGTGTTTCACCCGTCGGACCGTTGCGCCACTGTAGGTAGCCAGGCCAGGGGGATCAGAGCTTGCGATCGAGGCGGTCGTTCTGGCTGATCAACACCAGGGCGATGGTGATCGGCACCACCACGATCACTGCACCCGCAACGAGGCTGCTCAGGAAGTTGGCGAGGGAAGGCGTCATGGCGGGGCCAGCTCTCAGGCATCAAGCGTCACGAAATCCTAAGCAGTGGCGGCGGCTTCCTACGCTGCAGGCCCAGCTGCTTAGAGCTTTGTGACGGCCCTGCCACCCACGTCCCCGTCCTGGTTGCCGGTGCTGTCAGGGCTGCACCTGGTTTTGGGGTTGGGGCTGGCGCTCTGGACCCTGCTGTTTCTGTTCCGGATTGTGCTCACCTGGTACCCCCAGGTGGATCTGAGCCGCGGTGCGATGCGGCTGGTCGGCGCCCCGACCGAGCCCGTGCTGGCTGCCACGCGGCGCCTCATCCAGCCGATTGGCGGGGTGGATGTCACCCCGGTGGTGTGGGTAGGCCTGCTGAGCCTGGTGCGCGAGCTGTTGGTGGGCCAGCAGGGATTGGTCAGCCAGGTGCTGATGCGGGCCCAGGCCGGTTTGGTCGGCTGAGTTCAGGCCGGGGGCAGCATCTCCTGCTCAATAAATTTGGTGTGCACGTCGCCGGCCAGAAATTCTGGCCGGTCCAGCAGCTGCAGGTGGAACTCGATCGTGGTGGGAATGCCGGTGACGGCGCACTCGGAGAGGGCCCGCCGCAGCCGCTTGAGGGCGTGTTCGCGATCCGTACCCCACACGATCACCTTGCCGATTAGCGAGTCGTAGAAGGGCGGAATCTCGTAGCCCGTGTACACGTGGCTATCGACCCGCACGCCGGGGCCGCCGGGGGGGAGCCAGCCGGTGATTTTGCCGGGGGCTGGGCGGAAGTTTTGGCGGGGGTCTTCGGCGTTGATGCGCACTTCGATGGCGTGGCCGCAGAGCTTGATCTGCTCCTGGGTCACGGAGATCGGTTCGCCGCCGGCGATGCGCAGCTGCTCGGCGATCAGGTCGACCCCGGTGACCATTTCGGTGACCGGGTGCTCCACCTGGATGCGGGTGTTCATCTCCATGAAGTAGAAGGCGCCGCTGCGGTCCACCAGGAATTCCACGGTGCCGGCGCCCTCGTAGCCGATGGTGCGGGCGGCGGCCACGGCGGCCTCGCCCATCTGGCGGCGCAGGTCGGCGTTGATGGCCACGCTTGGGGCCTCTTCCAGCAACTTCTGGTGGCGGCGCTGGATCGAGCAGTCGCGCTCGCCAAGGTGCACCACGTTGCCGTGGCGATCGGCCAGCACCTGCACTTCCACGTGCCGGGGCCGGTCGATGAACTTCTCCATATAGAGCCCCGGGTTGCCAAAGGCTGCTTCGGCTTCGCCCTGGGCGGCCTTGAACAGGCTCTTGAGTTGCTCGGGCCCGGGCACCAGGCGCATGCCCCGGCCGCCGCCGCCGGCGGTGGCCTTGATCATCACCGGGTAGCCCATCTCAGCCGCCAGCCGGCGGGCCTCGTCCACGCTCTGCAACAGCCCTTCGCTGCCGGGGATGGTGGGCACGCCCACCAGCTGCATGGTGGCTTTGGCCGTGGACTTGTCGCCCATCGAGCGGATCGCCTCCGGCGACGGGCCCACGAAGGTGAGGCCGTGGTCGGCGCAGATCTCGGCGAAGCGGTCGTTTTCGGCCAGGAAGCCGTAGCCGGGGTGGATGGCGTCGGCACCTCTGGAGGTGGCCGCCGCCAGAATGTTGGGGATGTTGAGGTAGCTCTTGCTGCTGGGCGCCTCGCCCACGCACACCGCTTCATCAGCGAGCTGCACGTGCAGCGCGTTCTTGTCCACCGTGCTGTAAACCGCCACGGTGGGGATGCTGAGCTCCCGGCAGGTGCGCAGGATCCTCAGGGCAATTTCGCCACGGTTGGCGATCAGCAACTTGCCGATGGACATCCGCGACGACTCAGCAGAACCAGGCCAATGCGGACTTTATCAGTGCTGCTAGAGCCCGCTTTCCAGGGGGTTCCCGGAGGTCCAATGGGTATATTGCTCGGATCGGAGCGCCTCCAGCGATCCGTACCACATGCGGATGTGGTGGAATTGGTAGACACGCACGTTTGAGGGGCGTGTGGCTTCGGCCTTACGAGTTCAAGTCTCGTCATCCGCATTTCTTTTTTCCGGCTCTCCCAGCTGATGCATCCGGCACCGGTGTCGATCGTGCTGGTGAGCAACGGGCCCGGTGAGCTCTCCACCTGGGTACGACCCCTGGCCCTGCGCCTGCAGCGCTTGATGCCGCTGCGGCCGGCCGTTGCTGGAGCCGCCTGCAGCTTGCAGCTCGTGCTGGTGCCCTGCCCGAATGGCACCGGCCGGGAACATCACGCCGCCGGAAGCTGGGGGCTGTTCGAGCGCATCGTGCCGGCTCGGCAGTTTTGGGAGCTGTTGCTGCAACCCCGGCGCTTCGGCCCCTGGAGCCGTCAGGGGGTGGTGGTGTTTTTAGGGGGGGATCAGTTCTGGACGGTGCTGCTCTCGGCGCGCCTCGGCTACCGGCACCTCACCTATGCCGAATGGGTGGCCCGATGGCCCGGATGGAACGATCGGATTGCGGCGATGGGGCCCCTGGCGGCCGGTCGGCTGGCGCCGCGCTGGGCCGAGCGCTGCACGGTGGTCGGCGATCTGATGGCTGATCTGTCGGAGTCGGCCCGCAGCGATGCGCCGCTTCCCGAGGGCGAGTGGGTCGCCCTGCTGCCGGGCTCCAAGCGGGCCAAATTGCGTGTGGGCGTGCCGTTCCTGCTGGAGACGGCCGATCGCCTGGCGGCGCTACGACCGGACTGCCGTTTCCTGTTGCCCCTGGCCCCCACCACCAGCGTGGAGGATTTGCTCGCCCAGGCCGGTGCGGCCAATCCGATCGCCCGGGCCTACCGATCCGGGGTGCCCCGGCTGCTGGGTGCCGATCTACTGGAGACGCAGGCCGGCACCCGCCTGCAGCTGGTGCTTGAAAATCCAGCCCACAGTGCCCTGAGCCAATGCGCCCTGGCCCTGACCACCGTGGGGGCCAACACGGCGGAACTGGCGGCGCTGGGGGTGCCGATGTTGGTGCTGGTGCCCACCCAGCACCTGCACGTGATGCAGGCCTGGGATGGCTTGGCCGGCCTGCTGGGGCGCCTGCCGCTGCTGCGTTGGCTGTTTGGGGTGCTGCTCACGGCCTGGCGACTGCGGCACCGGGGTTTTCTGGCCTCCCCCAACATTGCCGCCGGCCGCATGCTGGTGCCCGAGCGGGTGGGGGGGATCACGCCGGAGGGCATTGCCGCTGAGGCCGCCGACTGGCTGGCGGCACCCGAACGCCTGGAGGGCATGAGGGCCGATCTGCGCAGCCTGCGCGGCCAGCCCGGGGCGGTGGCCAGCCTGGCGGCCCTGGTGCAGGAACTGCTGCCCCCTGACGCGAGGGGCCCCGGTCCAGGTGCCTAGGGTTGCCACCAGCGTTCTGATCGTTCCTATGGCTGATGCCGCCAGCACCCCCGACCCTTCGGCCTGCGGCCTCGACAGCGGCCTGGCCCGCGGGGCCAGCGAGGAGCAGTGGCGCCAGAAGCTCACCCCCGAGCAGTTTCGGATTGCGCGCCAGGGCGGCACCGAGCGGGCCTTCACCGGTGCCTACTGGAACAACAAGGGCAACGGGATGTACCACTGCATCTGCTGCGATGCCGAGCTCTACAGCAGTGCCACCAAGTTTGATTCCGGCACGGGCTGGCCCAGCTTCTGGGATGGGGTGAAGCCGGGGGCCATCAGCACCCACACCGATAGCTCCCACGGCATGGTGCGTACCGAAATCCGCTGCGCCAACTGTGACGCCCACCTCGGTCACGTGTTCAATGATGGGCCGGCCCCCACGGGCCAGCGCCACTGTGTCAACTCAGCGTCGCTGGCATTCCGCGAGCGCTGAGCGGCGGCTGAGGGGGCACGATTCAGCGCAGCCCCTCACCAGGGGTCGGCCAGGTCCTCGGCGTCCACGTCCAGCGGTTCGCGCGTAGGCGTGGGGGCTGGACGACGTTCCGGTTGACGGGCCTCCAGGGGCCGCCTCTCCACGGGGCGGGGCTCGGAGGCGCGGATTTCTGGGGCGATGGGTTCGGGCTCGAGCGGCCGCCGGCGCTCCTTATATCGGGGCTCCTCATATCGGGGTTCTTCGTATCGGGGTTGCTCGTAGCGGGACTCCTCCTCATCGAGGTAGCGGCGCTGGCGCAGCGGCTCCCGTTGACGCTGGGCATCGAGCTCGACGTAATCAAGCTCCTCTTCGGGCTCCATGGCCCGGCTGGTGGCCGGCTGGATGCGGCGTTGTTCCTGCACCGCCGGCTGACCCGGGGCTAACTGGTTTTCCACCGGCACCATGCCGCTGCGGTAGCGCTCCCGCTCCTCCTGCTCCCAGCTGGGCCCGCCGATGCCGAGCTTCTCGAGCAGGCCGGAGCCCAGTTGCTTGAGCTTGTCTTCGGCGCCCTCGTAAACAATGATTCGATCGGGACCGCTGCTGACGATCTCCTCGACCGTGAGCTCCCAGGTGCTCAGCACGCCCTCGCCGAGCAGGGGCACCCCCAGGGCGCCGATCACCAGGGTGGCCAGCTCGCCGGTTTCGATGTCGAAGCTGAAGCCGAGCACCCGTCCCAGCTGGTCGCCCGCCTCGGTGATCACCTGGCAGTTGATCACCTTGCCGTAGCGGTCGGGGTTGAAACCCTCCGCCAGCGAATCGGCAGAATCCACCAGGATCACGTCGCCCACCTGGCGAATCCGATCGAGGGGCATCCAGCGCGGCAGGCCCGGCAAGAAACGGGTGAGCGGGTTGTCACGCAGGCCCAGCGCCACCACCTCGCGCCGGTCGATGTCCACCACCACCTCACCCACCACCCCCAGCCGCCGGCCGGTGTCGCGGGTGATCACCTGGGTGCCCATCAGCTCGGAGCGCAACCAGAGGCGATCGCTCGGCGCGGCTGCTCCGAGATCAGCAGAGGGGGGAATGGAGGAGGTCAATGAAAGGGTCGTGCCCGTGGCCCAGTCGGCCCATTGTGGCCCACCTGGCTCGACGGGGAAGGGGGCGGTGGCTCAGGCGGCGGGCGGTAACCCGACCACCTGGGTGTGGGCGCCCCGTGCCTGGGTGACCCCGATGGTGCGGGTAGCGGCGGCGATCATCGGGCGCCGGTGGCTCACCACCATGAACTGGGCCTGGTCGGCTTGGCTGGCGATCAGGGCGGCGAGCCGCTCCACGTTGACCCCATCGAGGAAGCTGTCCACCTCGTCGAGGGCATAGAAGGGCGACGGGCGGAAGCGCTGCAGGGCAAACAGGAAGCTCAGGGCGGTGAGGGATTTCTCGCCGCCGCTCATGGCATTGAGGCGCCGCACCGCCTTGCCCTTGGGGTGGGCCACCAGGGTAAGGCCGCCCTCCAGGGGAGCCTCGGGGTTTTCCAGCTGCAGATGGCCTTCGCCGTCGGAGAGACCCGCGAAAATCGTGCGGAAGTGGCCATCCACCGCCGTGAAGGCCTCCAGGAAGGCTTCCTGGCGCAGGGTCGCCACGGTTTCGATGCGCAGCAGCAGCTCTTCCCGCTCCTTGCTGAGCACCTCCAGCCGCTCCTCCAGCTCCGCCAGCCGGGTTTCGAGTTGCTCCAGCTCCTCGAGGGCCAGCATGTTCACCGGTTCGAGGGCCTCCATCCGCGCCTGCAGGCTGCGGAGCTCGGTCTGCAGAGCCTCCAGCCCGGCTTCGCGCACCTCCTCGGGGATCTCCGGCAGGGGATCGGGCAGCTCCCGCTCCAATTGGGCGAGGCGCAGTTGGTCGCCGCGCAGCTGCTCTGCCAGCGACTCCAGCTCCTCGCCCAGGCGCTGCACCTCCCACTGCCGCTGTTGCAGGGCCTGGCGCTGGGCTGCCAGCTGGGCTTCGGCCGCATCGCGGGCCCGGCGCCGCTCGCCGAAACGGGTCTGTAGCTCCTGTTGCTGGGCTTCGAGGGTGCTGCGGCGCTCCTGGTCGGCCTGGTGCTGTTCCTTCCAGCGGGCCCGCTCTGCCACCAGCGCGTTGACGGCGCTCACCAGCCGCTGCTCATCGGCCGCGAGGGCCTCGAGCTGGTTGCGCAGCCGCTCGGCGGCGAGGGCCCGTTCGCGGCGGGCGGCCAGGAGTTCATCGCGTTGGCGCCGGGCGGCAGCCAGGGCGGCGTCGGCGGCTTCCAGTTCGCTCTGCAGCCCCTGCCAGCGGGCGGCATCGCCGGAGGCCTGCACCGCGGCTTCGGCCTGCTCGAGGGCGGCGCGTTGCTGCTGCAGGGGGATGAGCAGCGCCTCCAGCTCCTGCTGGCGTTGCAGATCCGCATGCAGGGTGGCCTGGAGCTGGCTGAGGCGGCTACCGAGTTGCTGCTGGCGTTGCAGCTGGGGGGCCAGGGTGCGCTGGGCGGCGCTGCGCTCGGCCTCGAGGGCCGCCTGCCGTTGCTGGTGCTGCAGCAGCTGGGGGCGCAGGGCCTCGAGCCGCTGGCCCAGCTCGGCCTCCTTGCGGCGGCAGGCCAGCAGGCTCTCGCCCAGCTCCAGCAACCGCTGGCGCAGGGGAGCGGCCTCGTCGCCCTCCTGGGCGCGGCCGAAGCTGAGCTGGCCGCCGCGCTGCTGCAGGCTGCCGCCGGTCATGGCGCCGCTCTTTTCCAGCAATTCGCCATCGAGGGTCACGGCCCGGCAGCTGCCCAGCTCGCGGCGGGCGTTGGCCAGGCTGTCGAACACCAGGGTGTCGCCGAAGACGTAGCGGAACACCTCGGCATAGACGGGCTCGTGACGTACCAGATCCACCGCCTTGCCGATCAGTCCGGTGCCGCCGGCCCCAGCGCCGCCCCGCTGCAGTGCCGCTCCTGAGCTGGCACCGCCACCGGAGCCCCCCCGGATTTTGTTGAGCGGCAGGAAGGTGAGCCGGCCAGCCCGGCGGGTTTTGAGCAGCTCGATCGCCCGGGCGGCGATGCGGTCGTCGTCGACTACCACCTGGCCCAGCCGCCCGCCAGCGGCCACTTCCAGCGCCAGGCGCACCCGCTCCTCCACCTCGCCCAGCTGGGCCACGGGCCCGTGAATGCCGTCGAGGCCGGCCTCCAGCAACACCCGCAGGGCGCCGGTGCCGCGGCTTTCCTGCAGGGTTTCGCGGCGGCTGTCGAGCCGGGCGATCTCCCGCTCCAGCTGGGCTTGCTCCTGCTCCAAGCGACTGCGGGTGCGCTGCTGCAGGGCCAGGGCTTCGGCCAGCTCCTGCACCTGCTGCTGCTCCTGACGGGTGGCCTCCAGCACCTGCTGCCAGGCGCTCTCGGTGGCCTCCAGCTGCTGTTGGCCGCTGCGATGGCTGAGGCCCTCCTGCTGCTCCTCCTTCTGCAGTTCGGCCAGCCGCTCCTGGTGCTGCCGCAGCCGCTCCTGCAGCTGCTGGCGCTCCGCTTCCAGGGGGCCCAGCTGGTCGGCCAGTTGCTGGCGGGCCAGGCTGCGCTGCTGCTGCTCCTCCATCCAGCTGCCGGAGCGGCCCGCCACCTCGCCCAGGCGGCGGCGGGAAAGTTCCACGGCGGCTTCGGCGCTGCGGCAGGTCGCCTCGGCGGCATCGAGTTCGGCCTGGTCGGCGCTGTCGTCGAGGGCCTGTTGTTGCTCGCGCAGGTCGCCCTGGCTGTGGGCCAGCTCCTGGCGTTGGCGCTGCAGGGCTTCGGCGTCGAGCTGGTGTTTCTCGGCCTGGCGGGCCAGTTCGCGGCCGCTGGCCTCCAGACCCGCCAACTCGGCCTGCACGGCCAGGAGCTGGTCTTCGCCGAGGGCCTTCACCTCAGCCTGAAGCTGCTCGAGGGCGGTGGCGGCGGCGGTCAGTGCCTCCTCACCGGTTGCAATCGCTTCCCGCTCGCTCAGCTGCTGGGCGGTGAGGGTTTCGCGGCGGCGTAGCAGGGCCGCCAGGCCAGTCTGGGCGGCTTCGAAGGCCAGCACCTGCTCCTGCAGCCGGCCGCTGTGGTGGCGCTGGCGCAGGTCTTGGTAGGTGCGGGCTTTGGCGCAGTCGCGCTCCAATTTCTGGCGGGAGCTGAGCAGCTCCTGCTGCACGATCGCGCAGCGCTCCTGGCGCTCCTGCACCTCGTCGAGCTTGCCGCGGGTCTGTTCGATGCGGCTGTCGAACAGGGCCACGCCGGCCAGCTCATCGATGATCCCGCGCCGGTCGCGGGCGCTCATCGAGACGATTCGGGTCACGTCGCCCTGCATCACGACGTTGCTGCCCTCCGGGTCCACCCGCAGGCGCCGCAGCTGGCTCTGCAGTTGCTGCAGGTTGCAGGGCACGCCATCGGCGCTGAAGCTGCTGGCGTAGGTGCCGCCCGGCGCCACCCGCAGGCGCCGGCTCACGGTCCATTCGGTTTGCCCGGGCTTGATCCAGGGGCCCTCCTCGGGCGGCTCCAGCCCCGTTTCCGCCTCATCGGGCTGCCATTCGCTGAGGTCGAAGCGCACGCTCACCGACGTTTCGGCGGCCTTGCCCGCGCGCAACATGGCGCTGTTGATCAGGTCGGGCAGGCGGTCGGCGCGCATGCCGCGGCTGCTGGCCAGGCCGAGGCAGAACAGCACCGCATCCAAAATGTTGCTCTTGCCGGAGCCGTTCGGCCCGGTCACCACCGTGAATCCTTCTTCCAGCGGGATCGTCATCGACCCGCCAAAGGACTTGAAATGGGTGAGCTCGACCTGATTGATGTGAACCAACAGGCCCGTGCGCCGAGCAGCAGAAATGTAGCGGAGGGTTTCGAAAGCTCAACCCCCTCCTTAGCTTGAGGGCTGCGTTGCGTTGTCGCCTCCCTCTCCATGACCGCCGAGACGCCTCCCCGCGTTGCCAGCCCCGAGGGCTTCCGCGACCGATTTGAGACCCTGATTCCCACCATTCAGCGGGAGTGGCCCGCCGTGGCCCGTCAGACCCTCGAGGCCACCCGGGGCAGCTTTGATGAGGTGGTGGAGGTGATCGCGAGCCAAAGCGGCCGCACCGCCACGGTTGTGAAGGACCAGCTGCTGGAGCTGCTGGAGGTGGCCGGTGACCAAACCAGCCGCCTGGCCGACAACCTGGCGCCGATGGAAGCCCAGCTCGAGAGCCTGCTCGATGAGCTGAATGCCTCACTGCGACCCCGCATTGAGAAGCCCGTGCGGGAGCGTCCGCTGATGGCGATCGGCATCGCCACGGGCGTGGGCGTGTTGCTGGGTCTGCTGCTGGCTTCGGGCCGGCGCTCGGCATGACGGATCAGAACGAGCCGGGGCCTTCCCAGGAGCGGGAGGCGCGCAGCGGCGTGGCGAGGGTGGCGGCCGGTCGGGTCGGCGCCCTGATGACCTCGGTGATGGATCTGCATGTGCGGATCGCCCTGCAGGAGGTGGACCGGGAGAAGCGGCGGCTGATCAGTGGCGCCCTGCTGCTCAGCGGGGGACTGGCCCTGCTGCTGCTGGCCCTGATCGGCGCCGAGCTGGCCCTGCTGCTGTGGCTGCGTGAGGCCCAGGGGCTCAGCTGGATCCACGCTGCTCTGGCCGTGGCGGCTCTGGATCTGGTGCTGGCCGGGGTGTTTGTGCGGGTGGGCGGCCAGCTGGTCAAGGGCCCCTATCTGCCCCAGACCACCGCCGGCCTCAGCAAAACCACCCGCGCGATCCTGGGCCGCTGAGCTGGGGGGTGCCGGGGTGGGTGGCTTGAATCGCTGTTTTGCAAGTGTTGAACAACTTGTTCAACAACCTCTGAAACCCGTTTGGGCCCGTGGCCTCTTTGGGGAGCTGATCCACAGGCCCTGATTCACAAGCCCCTTAACTACAAGCCCTGAGTCAGCGGATCTCGTAGTGCAGCCAGCGGCAGTCGATGCCGCCGTTGCTGATCGGAATGCGACGGCTGGCCTTCATCTTCAGGGCGCCGGTGAGTTCGGGGTTGCCGCTCAGCAGCCACAGGCTCCAGCCGCTGCAGCGCTCCTTCATCATTCGGCCCAGATCGGCGTAGAGCGGTTCGAGGGCGTCCCGTTCGCCGATGCGCTCGCCGTAGGGCGGGTTGCACACCAGGATGCCGGGGCCCGCGGGCGGCTGAAAATCGCGGCAGTCGCCCAGGCGCAGATCGAGCGCCTCGGCCACGCCGCCGGCCTTGGCATTGCTGCGTGCCTGCTCCAGCACGGCGGGATCCTGCTCCATGCCCACGATTGGCGGTAGGGGATCGACGCTGGCGAGGGCCAGGGCGGTGGCGGCCTGTCGCTCCTGCTGCCAGAGCTGGGGGTCGAAGTCGGGCCAGCGCTCCAGGGCGAAGTGCCGGCCCAGCCCCGGCGCCAGCCCCAGGGCCAGCCGTGCCGCTTCGATCAGCAGGGTGCCTGAGCCGCAGAGGGGATCGGCCAGGGGCACGCTGCCATCCCAACCGGTGAGGGCGATCAGGCCGGCGGCGAGGTTTTCCTTCAGCGGAGCCAGGCCCATGGCGGCGCGGTAGCCGCGGCGGTGCAGGCTGCCGCCGCTGCCATCAAGGCTGAGGCTCGCCTCGCCCCCGCCTAGGTGCAGGTGCAGGGCCAGATCGGGATCGTCGAGGTCGACGGAGGAGCGGGCGCCCCACTGCTGGCGTTGCAGGTCGACCAGGGCATTTTTGACCTGCAGGGCGCTGTAGTGGCTGTGGTTGAGGCCGGGTGCGGTGCCGGTGGCATCCACCCGGAAGCTGGTGCCGGGGGGCAGCCAGCGGCTCCAGTCGACGGCGCGCTGCACGCCTTCATAGAGCTCGTCTTTGCTGCGGCAGGGAAAGTGGGCCAGCTGGCGCAGCAGCCGGAAGGGCAGGCGGGCTTGCAGGTGCAAACGGTAGAAGCCGGCCAGATCGCTCTGGAAGCGCACGGCCCGGAGTAGGGGTGAAACGGCTCGGCAGCCCAAGGCCGTGAGCTCGGACGCCGCGGCGTTTTCGAGGCCCGGTGGCACCACTGCCACGCCATTGATTGGTCCGCCGTTGATCGGTTCGGTGATGCCCACCCCTGCGTCCACCTTTGGCTGCTGCCACAATGCATGAGTCCGGTTTCGGCCGGACTAGGTGATCCACACCGGTGCTTCGGACAGCGGTTCGATTCCGCTCAGCTCCACTTCATGGGGCTGCAATGGTTTCGACGGGGTATGAGGAGGGTGACTGAAGCCTGCTCGGTAAGAGCAAACACGTAACAGCGAACAACATCGTTCGTTTCTCCCGTCAGACCGCCCCTGTGGCTGCCTGACCCTTTAAGGGAGATGGGGTGAGGTCAGCCTTATCACCCAAATGACCCATGGGCCCTGGAAGGGGCCTTTTCATTGGCTGAGCGATGGCGTGTCCCCACTGTGGCAGTTGGTCGGTTAAGGCGGATCGCGGCCTGGCTGGACGACTGGTGTGTGGACGCTGCGCCCGCCCGTTGGGCAGGGCCCAGCCGTCTAGGCGGCGGCGCATCAGGGTGAACCCCCACCGCTTGTCCCTGGGACTGGGCTTGGCGGCGCTGGTGTCGCTGGCGGCCCTGCTGGCGGTTTGGGATCTGCAGCGCTCGCGCTGGCAGGCTCCGCTTGATCGTTCGCGTCCCGCGGATTCGCGGCCAGCCCTCTAAAGCCCCTTAACGCCGCATGGCCCGCATCAGTGCTGGCTGTGGTCGCCACCACTCTGGTAGCCGCTCCACACCTTGAGCTCTGCGATGGTCTGCACCCCTTCGAGGCGTGGCTTGCCGGCCAGCTCCCAGGTGGGAAAAGCGCGGATTTTGGCGGCCATGCACACATCCCGACCGTCGTCGGTTTTGTCGCACTCCACATAGGGGAGGCGGTTGCCGGCTTCCTTGCCAAACAGATTCTTTTGCTGGAAGCAGGCGGGACACCACCAGGCTCCGTAAAAGATGGCGCCCTTGGCGCGCAGATGGGCGCTGAGGGACTTCTGCTCAGGGGTGGAGGCCGCCAGCGCCTCCCCAAGGGTGGGAGTGGTGGAGGCGGCCGGAGCATTGGCGCCGCTGCCGGCACTGGCCGTGGCCGCAAAGCCCAGCAGCGCCGTGCTCAGGGCGATCAACAGGCCGGAGCGCAGGGAGCTGGAAGCTGCCATGAACCAAGCAGGGAAGGATTCGAGGGTAGGGCGATTGCGCGGCGTTTTCACCCGGATGTGCGCAAAACCACAGGCCTGTTCTCTGGCCTTGTTTTCGGTGTGGCGTTCGGCCTTCCGCCCTTCCAGGCGCCTGCGAATCCCCCTCGCGGCTGAGACACTGGTCGGTAGCGGTGGAGCCTTGGTCGATGAGCGCAAACGGCTACCGCGATTACTTCAAGGTGCTTGGGGTTGAGCGCGGTGCCGATGCCGACGCGGTCAAGCGCGCTTTTCGCAAGCTGGCCCGTCAGTACCACCCGGATGTGAACCCCGGTGATGCGGGGGCCGAGGCCAAGTTCAAGGAGGTGAGCGAGGCCTACGAGGTGCTCTCCGATCCTGAGAAGCGCCGTCGCTATGAGCAGTTCGGCCAGTACTGGAGCCAGGCTGGCGGCGGCTCCGGCATGGGCGGCGTCGATGTGGATTTCGGCCGCTACGGCAACTTCGACGACTTCATCAACGATTTGCTCGGACGCTTTGGCGGCCCGGGCGGCGGTGGCGGGGCACCGGGTGGCTTTGGCTTTGGCTCCGGTTTTCCCGGCGGTTTTGGTGGACCTGGTTTTGGTGGACCTGGCTTTAGTGGACCGGGTGGGGCTGGCCGTGGCGCCCCGATCAATCTCGATGCCGAGGCCAGCATCAGCCTCTCCTTTGCCGATGCTTTCCGCGGCTCGGAGCGCACCCTGGCGGTCAACGACGAGCGCGTGCAGGTGCGCATCCCCCCCGGCGTAAAGGCCGGCAGCCGGCTGCGGCTGAAGGGCAAGGGCAACCTGCAGCCCGGCACGGGACGCCGCGGCGATCTCTACCTCAACCTGCAGCTGCAGGACCATCCGGTGTGGAAACTCGATGGCGATCAGCTGCGGGCCGAGTTGCCCCTGAGCCTCGACGAGCTGGCCCTCGGCGGTGAGGTGCGGGTGGCCACCCCCGATGGCGAGGCCTCCGTGCAGGTGCCGCCCGGCATGACCCTGGGCCGCAGCCTTCGGCTCAAGGGCAAGGGGTGGCCCCTCAAGGAGGGCCGCGGCGACCTGCTGCTCACCCCGGTGCTCAAGCTGCCCGACCAGCTCAGTGCCGAGGAGCGCCAGCTGCTGGAGCAGCTGCGGGCTGCCCGCAGCGCCGATCCTCGGGCGGGTTGGATCCAGGCGGCCCGTCTCTAGGAGTTTGCGGAAAAACCGTCAGAAACGCCGCGTTCCTCCCTCTCGCGATCTGATTACTTGCTGTTCGGGCTGGATTTCGCTGATTCAGCGGTTCAGAACGCCAGATTTCAGGCGTTTTGCCCCGTTGGGGCTTCCTGGAAGCCGCCTCATTGGCACACCTCTGGGCAACCACCTGCTCATGCCGCTGCCATCGCCGGTTTGAGCAGGTTGCCCAGCCGGATCAGGTTGTAGGCGATCACGTGCAGGCTAAACACCGCACTCACCTTGTCTGTGCCGCGCAGCTTGAACTGGCGCAGCCCGCTCCACTGTTTGATCCAGCCAAACACCTTCTCGATGCCGCGGCGGGCATTGATCGATTGGGCGTAGCCCTTGTGGCGGGTGGTGCGGCCATCGATGGCGGAGCCGCCGGTGCGTGCGGTGTTCTGCGCCACATGCGGCGTGACGCCGATGCGGCGCATCTCGGCGACAAAGCCCTTGGTGTCGTAACCCTTGTCGGCACCAACAGTCTTCTGGTGGGCACCGGGACGATCAGCCGCCATTTCTTTGGCCGCATCCCGCTCTCTGGTGCCCGTGGCTTTCGTCACCTGACAATCGACGACCAGTGCATGGCGGTTGTCCATCAGCACGTGCCCCCGGTAGCTGGGCAACGCCGGATGGGCCTTGGATTTGCGGCACAGCAAGGCATCCGGA
>NZ_JAGQCZ010000013.1:0-64754 GCF_024346435.1 Cyanobium sp. Alchichica 3B3-8F6
GCAGAAGCGAAAACAGCCGGACGGAATCCCGTCGCTCGCAACTGTAACGGAAGATTGCGGTGATGGTGAGAAAGCCGCGGCCTGGATGCCGCAGGGCTGCTGATGACTCTGATTAGCGCAGCTGATGAGCCGGGAGTTCTGAGGTCGGTGGCACGGCCGATTACGTGGAGCCCGAGCGTCACCCTGGTGCCCACCCGGTTTTGCTTCAACGCCTGTGGCTACTGCAGTTTTCGGCGCCCGCCCGACCCCGCAGGCCCCCTTGCGGACAACCTCGCTGATGCCCTCAGCGATGCCGCCGCCCAGGCCCTTCTGGTGGCTCGGCCCGAGGCGACGGAGGTGTTGCTGCTCAGCGGCGAGGTGGCGCCCCATGCGACCGAGCGGCGTGCCTGGTTTAAGCGGTTGCTGGCCCTCAGCCGGTTGGCGTGGGCGCAGGGGAGATTGCCGCACACCAATGCTGGCCCCCTGTCGCTGGTGGAGATGGCCGCCCTGGGTCGCCTCAACGCCTCGATGGGGTTGATGCTGGAGGGCCTCGGCCCCGCCTACGACGCCTTGCACCGGTACGCCCCCAGCAAACGGCTGGCCGTGCGCCTCGGCCAATTGGAACAGGCTGGCCGCCTAGGGATTCCCTTCACCACCGGGCTGCTGCTCGGGGTGGGCGAGAGCCACGCCGACCGCCGCGCGGGGTTAGAGCGGCTAGCCCACCTGCAGCAACGCTGGGGACATCTGCAGGAGGTGATCCTGCAGCCCTTTCGGCCCGACGGTGCCGCAGCCGAATTGCTCACCGCTGCTGAGCAGGCCGACCTGCTCGTCACCATCGCGGAGGCCCGAGCGATCCTGCCGCCGGAGGTGCATCTGCAACTGCCCCCCAACCTCTGGCCTCTGGAGGCCCTGCCCGATGCACTGGCCGCCGGCATCGACGATCTCGGCGGGATCGACAGCAGCGATGTGATCAACCGCGCCTATCCCCAGCCCACCCCGGCACGGTTGGCGGCTGTGCTGGAGCGCGCCGGTTTCAGCCTGGTGCCGAGGTTGTGCGTGCACCCTGCCTGGCGCCACTGGCTGCCGCCGGCCCTGCAGCGCCAGGCCCACCGCACCGAAGCACACTTGTTAGCGTCCAGCTCCTCCGGACCCACGAGTCCATGGCCGTGAGCGCCACGCGCGATCAGCGAGTGCTGCTGGTGCGCCTGCCCTGCAACCCCATCTTCCCGATCGGCCCGGTGTACCTGGCCGATCACATCCACAAACAGTTTCCGGCGATTCCGCAGCGGATTCTCGATCTGGCCGCCGTGCCGCTGCTGGATGTGGAGCGGGTGCTGCTGGCCACGGTGGAGCAGTTCCGCCCCAGCCTGCTGGTGTTCTCCTGGCGCGACATCCAGATCTATGCGCCGGTGGACGGGCGCGGCGGCAATCCGCTGCAGAACTCCTTTGAGGTGTTCTATGCCGCCAATCCCCTCAAGCGCCTGCGCGGTGCCCTCGGCGGCCTGCGCCTGATGGGCTCTTTTTATGGCGAGCTGTGGCGCAACCTGCGCCTGGTGCGCCGTGGTCTGAAGCGGGCCCGGCGCTACCAGCCCCAGGCCACGGCTGTGCTCGGCGGGGGCGCCGTGAGTGTGTTTTATGAGCAGTTGGGTCGCCGGTTGCCCAAGGGCACGGTGGTGTCGGTAGGGGAAGGGGAGCCGCTGCTGGAGAAGCTGATCCGCGGCGACTCTCTGGCGGGGGAGCGCTGCTTTGTGGTGGGTGAAGAGCCCCGGCCGGGGCTGATCCACGAGCAACCGGCGGGCATGGAGAAAACTGCCTGCAACTACGCCTACATCGCCGAGATCTGGCCCCAGCTGGATTGGTATCTCGACGGTGGCGACTTCTATGTGGGCGTGCAGACCAAGCGCGGCTGCCCCCACAACTGTTGCTATTGCGTCTACACGGTGGTGGAAGGCAAGGCGGTGCGGGTGAACCCGGTGGAGGAGGTGATCGCCGAGATGGCCCAGCTCTACGCCAAAGGGGTGCGGGGCTTCTGGTTCACCGATGCCCAGTTCATCCCGGCGCGGCGTTACATCGAGGATGCCAAGCAGCTGCTGCGCGCGATTCAGGCCCAGGGCTGGGATGACATCCGCTGGGCCGCCTACATCCGCGCCGACAACCTCGATGCCGAGCTGGCCGAACTGATGGTGGCCACGGGCATGGACTATTTCGAGATCGGCATCACCTCGGGATCCCAGGAGCTCGTGCGCAAGATGCGCATGGGCTACAACCTGCGCACTGTTTTAGAAAGCTGTCGGATGCTGGCGCGGGCGGGCTTTCGTGAACACGTGTCGGTGAACTATTCGTTCAACGTGATCGACGAGCGGCCCGAAACGATCCGCCAGACTGTGGCTTATCACCGCGAGCTGGAGCGCATCTTCGGGGCCGACAAGGTGGAGCCGGCGATCTTCTTCATCGGCCTGCAGCCCCACACGCATTTGGAGCAATACGGCTTCGATCAGGGCCTGATCCAGCCGGGCTACAACCCGATGAGCATGATGCCCTGGAACGCCCGCAAGATGCTCTGGAACCCGGAGCCGATGGGCAGCACCTTCGGTCGCATCTGCCTCGAGGCTTTCGACACCAACCCTGGCGACTTCGGCCGCACGGTGATGGCGCTGTTGGAGCGCGACTACGGGTTGGCGCCCCTTGAGGAGGCGCTGCATGCGCCGGTGGAGGGGCGGCGGGCGCTGGCTACGGCTGTGCGTTGAAGCGGGTGGCTGCGTTGATTACGCGATGGGCAGGGCCCAAGCGTTGAGATCGATCGCCAGATCGCTTGGAGCTCCCAGATTGTTGAGGCGTTGCAGGAGCCGTTGATCGGCGGTGATCAGGGGTGCTTGCCGACGTTCGGCCAAGGCCAGATAAAGGCAGTCGTAGGCAGGGTGGTCGAGGATTGTGCACCAGCGCCAGGCGGCCTCCAGAAGCTCTCCACTGGGCACGATGGCTCCCAGGAGCTGGGGCGTGTGGGTGGCCATCGCCTCAAACTGCTCGGTGGTGATCACTCCGGCGCGGTGGCTTTTCCAGCCGGCATTGAGCAGCTCGATCAGCACCAGATCGGGCGCCAGCCGTTGCTCCACGGTGGTGGCTTCCAACAACGCAAGAGCAGGAGCGGTGGTGCGGCAGTTGGCAAACCAGCCAAACAGCACCGATGCATCCAAAACCAAGGCCTTAGCGCTGCTCACGGCCCTCACGAATCAGCTCTGCTACGTCGAGCTCCCGTCCGGTGGCTGGGGTTTGGCTGCGTAGCCGGGCCAGGTCGTCCAGCAGTTGGGCGGGCTCGGCGGCTGCTTGGCGCAGGATGTCCCGCAGGGATTGCTCGAGGGAGAGCCCGCGTCGCTTGGCTTGCTGCCGTAGCCGTTCCACCAGCTGATCGTCGAGCTGACGAATCAACACCTGGGCCATGGCTCTGATTGATAGCGTCTTTGATAGCAATTATGGCAGGGGTTGGGCCCACCAGTGCCGCCGCGCCCAGAGCAGGGCCGCCAGGCCGATCCAGCCGATCAGACCACCGATCGGGTTGATGTCGGCGCCGCCGGGCCCCACCCACCAGCCGGGCGCGGCCGGGGAGATCTGCAGCAGCCCCTTCTGCACCAGAAACCAGCCCCCCACCAGGCCGCCATGCAGGCCGACGGCGCCCCAGAGGGAGCCGCCATCGGCGCGGCGCTGCAGGGCCAGTACCAACCCCAGCAGGATCAGTCCTCCCAGCAGACCCACCGCCTCCAGACCCGGAGCGCGGTACCAGGGGTGCAGCAGGGCGAAGATCGGCGCCTGCAGCAGCAGTGCCCGGCGGGCCCCCACCTGCAGCTCCAGCTCACCCCAGAGCCAGCCGCGAAACAGCAGCTCTTCGGCAAATCCGACCCCCACAAGCAACAGCAGCCCGTTGATCAGCAGGGCGCTGTTGAGCTCCCCGAGCCACTGGGCCTGGCCCGCCAGCACCAGGGCCGCCGCCACCAGCAGCAACAGCACCAGCGCTTTGAGTAGGCCGCGCACTCCACTGCGCAGGGCTAATGCCAATGGCACCGCCAGCCCCAGACGCTGCCAGGGTTGGGGGTCTTGCCACACGCGCCGCAGCCGCAGCGGCAGCGTCAGCAGCAGCAGCAACAGCGAGACGGCGAGCCCGGCGAGGTCCACCTGATCGGTGCGCCAGCTGGGGGCGAGCAGCAGCAGGGGGCGACTGGCCAGCCAGCCCAGCCCGTACAAAACGGGCACATAGAGCAGCGTGCCCCACCAATGGGGCTTCATTCCTCGGGCTCGATCGTGCTGGTGAGGCCCTTGGCCTTGAGGCTCTCGCAGTAGAACTCAGCCGGTTCGATGTCACACACGATCACCAGGCCCACGCCGGTGTTGTGGGCCTCGAGCATCACAGCGATGGCGTCCTGCTCGCTCAGGCTGGGCACCACCTGCCGCAGGGTGGACACCACGTATTCCATCGAGTTCACTGGATCGTTGTGCAGCAGCACCTTGTAGCGCCGCTGGGGCTGGCGCACCCGTTCTGGAGCCTTCTCCAGCACGGCGGCGCCGCCGCTTTCGCGGCTGGGGGTCTGGGTGGCGATGGGTGGGTCGCTAGCTAAGGGCTGGTCGCTGGCTACGGAGGTCATGGCCGCTGGTGTCATGACGACGGCTCCATTAAAGGGCCCGAATGCGCCGCATGGCGTCTTCCACATTGGCGCGGCTGTTGAAGGCCGAGAGGCGGAAGTAGCCCTCGCCGGCGGCGCCGAAGCCGCTGCCGGGAGTGCCCACCACGTTGGCTTTGTTGAGCAGCAGATCGAAGAAGCCCCAGGAATCGACGCCATCCGGTGTCTTCAGCCACACGTAGGGGGCCTGCTCGCCGCCATACACCTGCAGGCCTGCCTCACTGAGCTCGCGGCGGATGATGGTGGCGTTTTCCATGTAGAAGGCGATCAGGGCCTTCACTTGGGCCTGGCCCTCGGGTGAATACACGGCTTCTGCGCCGCGCTGCACGATGTAGCTGACGCCGTTGAACTTGGTGCACTGGCGGCGGTTCCACAGGCCCCACAGCTCCACGCGCTCGCCATGGGCGGCGGTGCCCATCAGGCCGCGGGGCACCACGGTGAGGGCGCAGCGGGTGCCGGTGAAGCCGGCGTTTTTCGAAAACGAGCGGAATTCGAGGGCGCACTCGCGGGCGCCCTCGATCTCGTAGATGGAGTGGGGCAGGGAGGGGTCCTGAATGAAGGCCTCGTAGGCCGCGTCAAACAGGATCAGGGCGTCGTTGGCGCGGGCGTAATCCACCCAGGCCTTCAGCTGCTCCTTGGTGGCCACCGCACCGGTGGGGTTGTTGGGGAAGCAGAGATAGATCAGATCCACCTTCTCCGCGGGGATCTCGGCGGTGAAGCCGTTCTCGGCATGGATCGGCAGGTAGGTGAGGCCCCCGTATTGGCCAGCGTCATCGGCGTCGCCGGTGCGGCCCGCCATCACGTTGCTGTCCACATACACCGGATACACCGGGTCGGTCACGGCGATGCGGTTCTCCGAGCCGAGGATGTCGAGGACGTTGGCGCTGTCGCACTTGGAGCCATCCGACACGAAGATCTCCTCGGCGCTGATCTGGCAGCCGCGGGCCTGGAAATCGTTGGTAGCGATCGCTTCACGCAGCCACAGGTAGCCCTGCTCGGGGCCGTAGCCGTGGAAGCCCTCGCGGGTGCCCATCTCATCGATGGCGGCCTTCATGGCAGTGCGGCAGGCCTCGGGCAGCGGCTCGGTGACATCGCCGATGCCCAGGCGGATGATCGGCGCGCTGGGGTGGGCCTCGCTGAAGGCCTTCACCCGCCGGGCGATCTCGGGAAACAGGTAGCCCGCCTTGAGCTTGAGGTAGTTGCCGTTGACCTGGGCCATTGCTGCGGTGTGGGCCGCCGCCGGGCCCGTTGAACGTTGGGGCGATTGTCCTATGCGGCGGTGGCCTCCATACGATCAAGGCTGCACCCCAGCCGCCAGCGCCCGTGACCGTCGCCGTTCCCGTCGACGCACCCGTCGATTTTGCCGCTCTGGTCGACCTGGGCATCAGCAAGCCGGCTCGCTACCTCGGCAATGAGCTGGGGGTCCGCGAGCGGGATTGGGACGCCGACTGGCCCTCAGCCGGGGTGCGCTGGGCGCTCACCTACCCCGAGGTCTACGAGGTGGGTGCCAGCAACAGCGGCCACATCATTCTTTATTCGATCCTCAATGCCGTTCCCGGCCAGCTGTGCGATCGCAGCTACCTGCCGGCGCCGGATCTGGCCGCCCGCCTGCGCGAACGCGGCGCGCCCCTGTTTGCAGTGGAGAGCCGCCGGCCTTTGGCGGCCTTCGACATCCTCGGCTTCTCGCTCAGCTACGAGCTGGGCGGCACCAACATCCTGGAGATGCTGGAGCTCGCCGGCATCCCCATCCGGGCGGACGCCCGCGGCGACCTGCCCCTGGCTCATCCGCATGCGCCACCGCTGATCTTTGCCGGCGGGCCCACCGCCACCAGCAACCCCGAGCCCTTCGCCGCGTTCTTCGACTTTGTGGCTCTTGGCGACGGCGAGGAGCTGCTGCCGGAGATCGGCCTGGTGGTGGCTGAAGCCCGGGCTGCCGGTCTGGGCCGCCGAGCGCTGCTGCGGGATCTGGCCCAGGTGCCGGGGGTCTACGTGCCCAGCCTCTACGGCCCCGGGCCCGATGGGGTGAGCCTCGAGCCGCTCGAACCAGGCGCCCCGGCTCGGGTGCAGCGGCGCACCGCCACGCCCATGCCCCACTACGCCATGGGCCTGGTGCCCCACATCGAAACGGTGCACGACCGGCTCACGGTGGAGATCCGCCGTGGCTGCACCCGCGGTTGCCGCTTCTGCCAGCCCGGCATGCTCACCCGCCCCGCCCGCGACGTGGAGCCCGAGGCGGTGGTGGAAGCGGTGGATGAGGGCATGCGCCGCACCGGCTACAGCGATTTCTCGCTGCTGTCGCTGAGCTGCTCCGACTACCTGGCCCTGCCGGCGGTGGGCGTCGAGCTGCGCAACCGGCTAGCCGACAAGAACGTGAGCCTCACCCTGCCGAGCCAGCGGGTGGATCGCTTCGACGCCAACATCGCCCACATCATTGGCGGGGCGCGCAAGGGCGGGCTCACCTTTGCGCCGGAGGCCGGCAGCCAGCGCTTGCGCGACATCGTCAACAAGGGACTCACCGATGCCGAGCTGCTGGCCGGCATCCGCACGGCCATGGAGAACGGCTACCGCAAGGTCAAGCTCTATTTCATGATCGGCCTGCCGGGGGAAACCGACGCCGACGTGCTCGGCATCGCCGACACCTGTCAGGCCCTGCAGCGGCAATGCGCGGATCTAGGCAGGCTGGAGCTCAATCTGACGATCAGCAATTTCACGCCCAAGCCCCACACGCCGTTCCAGTGGCACAGCGTCAGCACCGAGGAGTTTCGGCGCCGTCAGGAGTTGTTGCGCCGGGCCTTGCGTCAGCTGCGCGGCCTCAAAACTAACTTCACCGATGTGCGCCTCTCGGCGGTTGAAGATTTTGTGGGCCGCGGCGACCGGCGCCTCGCTGCGGTGATTGAGGCAGCCTGGCGGGCTGGGGCGGGGCTGGATGCATGGTTTGAGTCGGCCGAGCGCAGCTACGCCGCCTGGACCGGCGCGATCGAGGCTGCCGGCGTGGGTGGCCGCTACCGCCAGCTGGAGCTCGGCGCCTGGAGTGCGGCTGAGGCGATGGAGACGGCGGATCTGGAGGCCTTCTGCCGCCAGAGCCTGCCGTGGGACCACATCGATTCCGGCCTCGACAAGCGCTGGCTGGCCGAAGATCTGCAGCGGGCCCTGGCCGCGGCGGTGGTGCCCGACTGTTCTTTCGAGGGATGCAGCAGTTGCGGCGTGTGTGGTCCGGAGCTTGGCCACAACGTGGTGATTCCGCCGCCGGCGATTCCGGCCGCGTTGCTCCAGCGCGCCCCGGCCAGCGAGCGGGTGGACCGGCTGCGGATCGGTTTCACCAAAACCGGCTCCCTAGCCCTGATCAGCCACCTCGACACCCTGCGGATGCTGGAGCGGGCCCTGCGCCGTTCGGGGTTGCCAGTGAGCTTCACCGGTGGCTTCCATCCCCTGCCGCGCCTGCAGTTGGCCCTGCCGTTGCCCATGGGGGTGGAGGGGGATGGGGAGTGGCTCGACCTGGAGTTCACGCAAGCGGTGGATCAGGCGGCGGTGCGGGAGCAGCTGCAACCGCAGCTTCCCTCCGAATTCCAGCTGCTCTCGGCGGCCCGGGTCCCCGTGTTTGGGGTGAGCTTGTCCCAGGAGCTGGAGGCCGCCCAGTGGAGCTTCGTGCTTCAGCCCGAAGCGGGAGAGCACGTAACGCCGGAGCAGTGGCAGCAGGCGCGCGCCTCGCTGCTGGCTGCCGAGAGCTTGATCTGGCAAGACACGGATAAAAAAGGCCGCCCCCGCAGCCGGGACTGCCGCCCCTTTTTGTTGGAGCTGCAAATGACGTCAGGAACAGACGGCGTTCAACGGTGCAGCTTGCGGGCGGCGATCGATGCCTCGGGCCGCAGTCTGCGGCCCGAGCAGGTGCAGCACTGGATCGCTGAGCGCCTGGGCCAATCCCTGACCCTGACAGCCCTGCGCCGCCAGGCCTTGCTCCTGAAGCCCGTGCTAACTTCGTTTTAAGGCGACTAGCTCGTTGAATCCGACGTTTCTCGGATGCCAACTGCTACCGGTAGCCAGGTTCGCTGGTTTCACCGCCCCCGGGCAACCCTGTCCCAGTCTTCGCCCCACCGCTTTCAAGAAGTTCCACTCCTGAAAGTTGTTCCGCGGCAGTTGATGCGCGGCTGATTCAGAACAGCATTTTCGCAGCAACGCCCCCGGGTGTCCGGTTCCTCCGACATCTCGGTTGCTTCAGGCCATTTCAGTTCAGGCCGCTTGATTTGAAGGGCTGATAGCAGCCCAACTGCATTTTTAATCCGCATTGCTTCATCCGGGATCGGCCGAGCCCCATCCGGTTCCGCCTCGCCCAGCCTTAGATCTGCTTCAGCCAGATCCTTTTATTGCTTTCCCCCCTGGTCGGGCCCATCGGGCCCCTTCCCTTTCCCCATGCCCCAGCAGATCGTCATTGCCGAGCAACTGCGGATCGCCGCCGTTCTCAACGACGAACGTGTTGATGAACTGGTGGTGGCCCAGGGCCGCTATCAGATCGGAGATGTTTACCTCGGCACCGTTGAAAACGTATTGCCGGGTATTGATGCTGCCTTCGTCAACATCGGCGAAAGCGAGAAGAATGGTTTCATTCATGTCACGGATCTAGGCCCCTTGCGGCTGCGCAAGGGTGCCGCCGGCATCACCGAGCTGCTGGAGCCCCGCCAGAAGGTGCTCGTGCAGGTGATGAAGGAGCCCACGGGGACCAAGGGTCCCCGGCTGACCGGCAACCTCGCTCTGCCTGGGCGTTTTCTGGTGCTGCAGCCCCAGGGCCAGGGCGTCAATATCTCCCGCCGGATCAACGGCGAAAACGAACGCAACCGTCTGCGGGCCCTCGGGGTGCTAATCAAGCCGCCCGGGGCAGGTCTGTTGATCCGCACCGAAGCTGAGGGGGTCAGTGAAGAGCTGCTGATCGACGACCTCGAAACGCTGCTGCGGCAGTGGGAGGGCATCCAGACCGCTGCCGAGAGTGCCAACCCCCCGGTGCTGCTCAACCGCGATGAAGACTTCGTGCATCGCGTGTTGCGCGATCTCTACAGCCCGGAGTTGGTGCGGGTCGTGGTCGACACCCCCGAAGCGGTTGCTCGGGCCAATGCCTTCCTGGGCTCCGACCACACCAACGTGCTGGTGGAGGCCCACACCGAGTCGTCGGAGATCCTCGAGCATTTCAAGGTCAACGCCGCCATTCGCGATGCCCTCAAGCCGCGGGTGGATCTGCCGTCCGGCGGCTACGTGATCATCGAGCCCACCGAGGCGCTCACCGTCATCGACGTCAACTCCGGCTCGTTCACCCGCTCCGCCAATTCCCGCGAGACGGTGCTCTGGACCAACTGTGAGGCGGCCGTGGAGATCGCCCGCCAGCTCAAGCTCCGCAACATTGGCGGCGTGGTGATCATCGACTTCATCGACATGGAGTCGCGCCGCGATCAGCTGCAGCTGCTGGAGCACTTCACCCAGGCCGTGCGCGACGACGCCGCCCGGCCGCAGATCGCCCAGCTCACCGAGCTCGGTCTGGTGGAGCTCACCCGCAAGCGCCAGGGCCAGAACATCTACGAGCTGTTCGGGCGTGCTTGCCCCAGCTGCGGTGGCTTGGGCCATGTGGCCGTGTTGCCCGGCAAGGACACCCTCCAGCCCCTGGCGACCCTCACCGGCCTGGTGCGCTCAGCGGCATCGGCCCGGGCTGAGGTGCTCAGTCCTGGCACCCCCGAGGCCGGTTCTGGCCGCCGCCGCCGCGGTGGTCGTGGCGGCCGTGGTGGCGCCGAATTGTCGGAAGCCACTAGCGCGCCTGATGGCTTCGAGACCCCCGTTGTCGTTGAGGTCCCACGGGCCAGTGCCGCTGCCAGCACGGAGCCAGCGCCGCGCCGCTTCGACCACGAGCTGGTGGCCGTGCCGATGGATGCCGACCAGGAGTTGGTGTTTGGCTGGATGGGCCTCAACCCCGCCCTGCTGCTGGAGCAGCCCCCCGCCGGTGACAACGTCGTGGTGCGGGTGGTGCGTCCCGGCGTCGATGCGGACGCGGTGCTCGAGGAAGCCCGTCAGCAGTTGGCGGCGAGTGGTTCCCGTCGCCGGCGGGGGCGGGGTGGTCGGGGCGGTGGCTCCGCGACGTCCGACTTCCAGGCAGGTGAAGCCCCATCCAACGGCACGGGTCAGCAGCTGAGCAGCTCGGCAGCGGCTCCTCCAGCTCCGGTCGAGATCACGCCCCTGCCTGAACTCAGCGAACCGGAAACGGTACTAACGGTGTCGGTGCCCAGCACCACCAGCATTGCCCCTCCGGAGGTGGAGGTGCCGGCCCGCCGCGGACGCACCCGCAGTTCGGTGGCAGCCTCAGCTGCCAAGACGATCGCCAAGACCGGGGCCACCTCCACTGCCGTTGCGGTTGTGGAGCCAGAGCTGGATGACTCCGGGGAACCCCGCCGCCGCCGCCGCCGCTCCTCGGCCTCCAGCTGAGTTGGCCTTGCCGGATCCCTGGCAAGGCCGGGATCCAGCCGCCTGTGCTGGGGTGGACGAGGTGGGACGTGGTTGCCTGTTTGGCCCGGTTTTTGCCGCTGCCGTGGTCCTTCCCGCTGCCGCCCTGGCCCCCTTGGGCGAGCTGGGCCTCACCGACAGCAAGAAACTCACCGCCCGTCGCCGTGCGGCGCTGGTGCCGGCCATCGAGCAGTGGGCGGCGGCTTGGGCCCTTGGCCAGGCGTCGGCGGCGGAGATCGATCGCCATGGCATCCGGCTGGCGACTGAGCGGGCCATGCACCGTGCCCTGCAGAAGCTGCCCCGCTCGCCCGCATTGGTGATCGTCGATGGGGTGTTGCCCCTGCGGGGCTGGCGCGGCGAGCAAACCACCCTGGTGCGCGGCGACAGCCACTGCTTGGCGATTGCGGCGGCCAGCGTGCTGGCCAAGCAGGCCCGCGACAGCCTGATCACCGCCCTGGCTCAGCGCTACCCCGGCTACGGACTGGAGCGCCATGCCGGCTATGGCACGGCCCAGCACCGTGCGGCGCTGGCGCAATGGGGACCCACCCCGCTGCACCGCCTCAGCTTTCTGGGTCGGCTGACGCTCAGTGCTCCTGGCACCAGTCCTGAAAGTCGCTGAGCAGCTGCTGGCCCACCCGGCCCTTGATGCCCAGCAGGATGCCCGCCAGCAGCGAACGGCCCGTGGCCTCCAGCACCTTGGCTGGGATCAGTTTCAACAGGGGCGGTTGGCTCACCGCCACCGCGAGCGTGGCTTCGCCTTCCAATCCACGGGCTCCCGCCGCCAGCCAGGAGCCCAGGGTGAGCTGGAAATCGTCCACCAGCCCAAGCCCCTCCAGTTCGCAATCGGTGGCCTCCAGCACGATCCGCCCTGGCTCCAGACTGGTGCGCAGGTCCACCAAAGGCTTGATCTGCAGTTGGAACACCTGCAGCTGGGTGACCGTATAGCGGTAGCGGCCGGGCCCGATGGGCTCGAGCTGGCTCGGGTCGAGTAGGGCCTTCACGACGCGGTCCTGATCCTGCAGGTAGGAGGCCAGCCGTTCGGGCTGGACGCTTACGTCAAGTTGCAGTTGCTGACTGGCGCTGAAGGCCAGGGGCATGGCCTGCGGGCCGGCGCGGCATGATCCTATCGGCCCTCCGTCGAGGGCTTTCCTCGGTTTCTGGAAACGATGCGTTTTGCCTTCCTCGGCCCGGCCGGCACCTACGGCGAGCAGGCAACCCGGCAATTGGCGGAGCTCGAGGGCATCGCCAACCCTGAGCTGGTGCCCCAACTCGGGATTCGGGCCGTGGTGCAGGCCCTGGCCCAGGGCAGTTGTGACGCCGCCGTGGTGCCGGTGGAAAACTCGGTGGAGGGAGGCGTGACCGCCTGTCTGGATGCGCTCTGGGAGCATCCGGATCTCACGGTGGCCCGTGCCCTGGTGCTGCCGATCCGCCACGCCCTGCTGGGCAGTGGTCCGATTGAGGGGGTCAGTGAGGTGCTCTCCCACCCCCAGGCCCTTGCCCAGTGCAGCCAGTGGCTCTCGGAGCACTTGCCCCAGGCCCTGCAGCTGCCCACCAGTTCCACCGCCGAAGCCGCCCGCATGGTGGCCGGCAGCCGCTTCCGGGCGGCGGTGGCCTCACGGCAGGCCGCTGCGGAGCACGGCCTGCAGGAGCTGGCTTACCCGATCAATGATGTAGCCGGCAATTGCACCCGCTTCCTGCTGCTGCGCCGGGGCGCGCGCGACGCCGAGGGGCCCATGGCCAGTCTCGCCTTCTCGCTCCACTCCAACCAGCCCGGGGCCCTGCTCGAGGCACTGGGCTGTTTTGCCCAGCGCGGGCTGAACATGAGCCGCATCGAATCGCGGCCGTCGAAACGGGAGATGGGTGAATACATCTTTTTCGTCGACCTGGAACTGTCCGAGGGCTCCACGCCCCTTGAGGCGGCCCTGGCCGAGTTGGGCCCCCTTTGTGAGCACCTGGCCCTGTTCGGTGCTTACCCGATCACCAACCTGGCTTGACGCCGCGGAACACGCCGAACTGCATCAGCCCAGTGGCAAAGGCCCAGTGCATCAGCAGGATCGTGGGGGTTTCCCGCAGGCCCTGCAGCACCGCTCCAGGCCCCAGCCCGAGGATGGCCCCAGGCCGCCGCACCCCTTCGGCGATCGAGTCGATCCAGGAGGGCAGGGTGGCCCGGGTCCAGTCATCGGTGTCCACAGCCATCCCGCCGGCGTAGCGACTCTGTTCAAGGTGCTGGCGGAGGCCGCGGATGCTGGCGAATTCGGGATGGGCCCACTGCTCCAGCAACTGGCGCATCACCCAGCGCTCCCGGCGGGTCATGGCGCCATCGGCGGGGTCGCGCCGGTTCCAGTCGGCCACGGCCAGGAGGCCGCCGGGTTTGACCACCCGCAGCAGCTCATCGGCGTAGCGCTGCTTGTCGGGCATGTGGGGGCAGGCCTCCACGCTCCACACCGCGTCGACGCTGGCGTCGGCCACCTCCAGGGCCAGGGCATCCATCACCGCGAAGCGGCAGCTGAGGCCGGCTGGCGTAAGCGCCTGGGCCCGGGCGATCTGGGCAGGGCTGATGCTGATGCCCAACACGTTGAGGCCGTAATCGCGGGCCAGGATGCGGGCGCTGCCGCCGATGCCGCAGCCCACATCGAGCACCGTCGACCCGGCGGGCAGCCGGTCCAGGCCGCTCCAGCGCACCAATTCATGCACGAAGATCTCCTTCGCGGCGCGGAAGTCCTGGTGCCCGCTTGGGGCTCGCCCGGAGTTGCGGTAGTGGCCCAGGTGGATGTGGTCACCCCAGAGGCGTTCCAGCAGCTGGTCATTGGTCCAGCGGTCGTAGGCGTCGGCCACGCTGGCGCTGGATTCATAGCGGCGCCTGCGCTGCAGCCAAAAGCGGGTGGCCACGGCGATGGCCGCGGCAAGGAGGGCTCCAGCCCCGATGGTGGCGGCCAGGGGCCAGCTGAGGAGGGTCATGAAACCGCTTACTGGGGCTGGGATTACTTGGGCTGTGATTACTGAGGCTGGAACGTGTCCTTGAGCACGGTGCGGGCGGCCAATTGCCGGCGGGTCTGATCGAGCAGCTCATACTCCTGGCGCAACCGCTCGCCGGTGTCGGTGATTTCCAGGAGAGCCTGCTGGTGGTCGGCCACGGGGCCACCCAGGTGGGCGCCGATCCAAAAGGACAGTTCCCGGGGCAGTTCGGGCAGGTCGTTGGGCAGGCTGGCGGGTTTGCCGATCAGCTTGCCCGTGAGCTCCACCACGTCCCGCAGGGCCTGACCGACCGTGCCAGCCAGTTCATCCAGCTCGGCAGGGCCGGCTTCGGGGTCATCTTCAATCCAGCTCACCAGACCCACCCGAAAGGGTGCCTCGCGCACAATGTCGAGCACGCGAAAGCGCTGCTGACCCATGGTCACGATGTTGCTGCGGTCGTCATCCTGGGTTTGGCAGTGCAGGATCTCAGCACAGCAGCCCACTTCGGCCATGGTTTGGGTCTGGGGATCCCAGCGCACCACCCCAAAACGCTGGTCACCGGCCATCACCGTGCGCAGCAGCATGCGGTAACGGGGCTCAAAAATGTGCAGTGGCAGCACTTCCTGGGGGAAGAGCACCACGTCGGGTAGGGGAAACAGTGGCAGCTCCCGTACGGCCAGTTCACCCATGGCTTGATCAGGAGGTGCTTAGCCATCCTAGAAAAAATGCCCCCGCCACGCGCTGGCGTGACAGGGGCAAAGAACCTGGAGGCTCGAACCCTGATCCGTGGATCAGAGCTTGACTTCGATGTCGACGCCGCTGGGCAGATCCAGCTTCATCAGCGCGTCGATCGTTTTCGCCGAAGGGCTGTAGATGTCGATGATGCGCCGGTGGGTGCGGGTTTCGAAGTGCTCGCGGGAGTCCTTGTCGACGTGGGGCGAGCGCAGCACGCAGTAGATCTTGCGCTTGGTGGGCAGGGGGATGGGGCCGATGGCAGTGGCAGCGGTGTGATCGGCGGTTTCGATGATTTTTTCGCAGGAGAGATCCAGCATGCGGCGATCAAACGCCTTCAGGCGAATGCGGATCTTCTGCTGAGCAATGGCGGTGGACATGGGAGATCAGACTCGGAACGGTCGTCAAGGGGCTCAAGCCTGGCCAGCCGGAGGGCTGATGGAGCTGGATTGTCGAGGTGCTGGTAAGGGGTGAGCCCGGTGGACCCACCCCATGAAACTTACCTCAGGCTCAGGCGATGATCTTGGAGACCACGCCGGCACCGATGGTGCGGCCGCCTTCACGGATGGCGAAGCGCATGCCCTGCTCGATGGCCACTGGGCAGATCAGCTCGCCGGTCATCTTGATGCGATCACCGGGCATCACCATTTCCACGTTCGCACCGTCGTCGGAGGTGAAGGCCGTGATCTGGCCGGTCACGTCGGTCGTACGGATGTAGAACTGCGGGCGATAGCCAGCGAAGAAGGGGGTGTGGCGGCCGCCTTCTTCCTTCTTCAGCACATACACCTCACCCTCAAACTTGGTGTGGGGGGTGATGGAGCCGGGCTTGACCAGCACCATGCCGCGCTCGATGTCTTCCTTCTGCACACCGCGCAGCAGCAGGCCCACGTTGTCCCCGGCCATGCCCTCGTCGAGGAGCTTGCGGAACATTTCCACGCCGGTGACGGTGGTTTCGCGGGTGTC
Source organism: Cyanobium sp. Alchichica 3B3-8F6 (assembly GCF_024346435.1). Taxonomy (NCBI): domain Bacteria; kingdom Bacillati; phylum Cyanobacteriota; class Cyanophyceae; order Synechococcales; family Prochlorococcaceae; genus Cyanobium; species Cyanobium sp. Alchichica 3B3-8F6. Next base: position 15,774 of record NZ_JAGQCZ010000013.1, read on the forward strand.
CCTGATCCCCACGATCTGCACGGTCTCGCCGACCTTCACCTTGCCGCGCTCGATCCGACCGGTGGCCACGGTGCCACGACCGGTGATCGAGAAGACGTCTTCGATGGCCATCAGGAACGGCTTGTCGATTTCGCGCTCGGGCTCGGGGATCGACTCATCGACCGCATCCATCAGGTCGAGGATTTTGTCGACCCACTCGTCGGCGCCACGCTCAGCCTTGTTGCCAGCCTGGATGTACTCCAGAGCCTTCAGGGCTGAACCAGCCACCACGGGGATGTCATCGCCGGGGAAGTCGTAGCTGCTGAGCAGTTCACGCATCTCCAGTTCGACGAGCTCGAGGATCTCCTCGTCGTCGACCATGTCCTTCTTGTTGAGGAACACCACCAGTGCGGGCACGCCCACCTGCTTGGCCAGCAGAATGTGCTCCTTGGTCTGGGCCATCGGGCCGTCGGTGGCGGCCACCACCAGGATGGCGCCGTCCATCTGGGCAGCACCGGTGATCATGTTCTTCACGTAGTCCGCGTGGCCGGGGCAGTCCACGTGGGCATAGTGACGCTTGCCGGTTTCGTATTCGACGTGCGCGGTGTTGATGGTGATCCCCCGCTCTTTCTCTTCAGGGGCACCATCGATTTCGTCGTAGGCCTGGGCCTTGGCCATGCCTTGGGATGCCAGCACGTTGGTGATGGCAGCCGTCAGGGTGGTTTTGCCATGGTCAACGTGGCCAATGGTGCCGATGTTGACGTGGGGCTTGTTCCTTTCGAACTTCTCGCGTGCCATGAGTGGAAAGAATCGGGGGGTTAACGGGTAGAGGAGAGATCAGGAATTGCCCTGATTCTTGGAGATGATGGCCTCAGCCACATTGCGAGGAACTTCCTCGTAATGGCTGAACTCCATCGAGAAAATACCCCGACCCTGGGTCATGGATCGGAGCTGGGTGGCATAGCCGAACATCTCGGCCAGGGGCACTTTCGACTGGACCTTGGACTGCCCATTGTCAATGGACTGCCCTTCGACCTGGCCGCGACGGGATGAGAGGTCGCCGATGACCGATCCAAGGAAATCCTCGGGGATCTCGACCTCCACCTTCATCATCGGCTCAAGAAGTACAGGATTGCACTTCTTGACGGCGTCTTTGAAGGCCATGGATCCGGCGATCTTAAACGCCATCTCCGAAGAGTCGACGTCGTGATAGGAGCCGTCGACCATGGTCGCCCTGACGTCGATCATGGGGAAACCTGCAATCACGCCGGATTGGCAGGTCTCCTTCATGCCGGCTTCGGCGGGGCCGATGTACTCCTTGGGAACGATGCCGCCAACAATCTTGTTGACGAATTCAAACCCTGAACCCGGCTCGCCGGGTGTCATTTCGATCACCACGTGGCCGTATTGGCCCTTGCCACCGGTTTGGCGAGCAAATTTGCCTTCGCCTTTGGAGCTGGAGCGAATGGTTTCGCGATACGACACCTGGGGGGCGCCGATGTTCGCTTCCACCTTGAATTCGCGCAGCATCCGGTCCACCAGGATTTCCAGGTGGAGTTCGCCCATGCCGGCAATCACGGTCTGGCTGGTTTCCGGATCGGTGGAGACCCGGAAGGTGGGGTCTTCCTCCGACAGGGACTGGAGTGCCTTGGAGAGCTTCTCCATGTCGCCCTTGGTTTTCGGCTCCACGGCCACCGAGATCACTGGCTCGGGGATGTAGAGCGATTCGAGAATGATCGGATCGGACTCGACGCAGAGGGTGTCGCCTGTGGTGGTGTCCTTGAGGCCCAGCACGGCACCCAGGTCGCCGGCGCGCAGCTCATCCACCTCTTCCCGATCATCGGCCTTAAGCAGAATCAGGCGGGAGATGCGCTCTTTCTTGTCTTTGGTGGAGTTGAGCACGTAGCTGCCCTTGTTGAGCACGCCCGAATACATGCGCACAAAGGTGAGTTTCCCGTACGGGTCGGCCATCACCTTGAAGGCCAGGGCGCTGAAGGGGGCGCTGTCGTCGCAGGGGCGGTTTGACTCGGTGCCATCAGGCAGCAGGCCGGTGATCGGCGGCACGTCCACAGGAGCGGGCAGGTAGTCGACGACGGCGTCGAGCACCAGCTGCACGCCCTTGTTCTTGAAGGCCGAGCCGCACACCATCGGCACCATGCCGTGATGAATGGTGGCGCTGCGGATGCCCTTGATCAGCTGCTCCTCTGTGAGCTCGCCGTTTTCGAGGAAAGCATCAATTAGTGTTTCATCGGATTCGGCGACCGATTCCATCAGCTTGAGGCGCCATTCCTGGGCCTCGTCCTTCATGTCAGCCGGAATCTCGCTTTCGATGATGTCGGTGCCGAGATCATTCGTGTAGATGATCGCCTTGTTACGCACCAGGTCGATGATCCCTTTCAGCTCGCCTTCGGCGCCGATCGGCAGTTGGATCGGGGCAGCATTGGCCTTAAGGCGATCTTTGATCTGCTCGTAGACCTTCAGGAAGTTGGCACCGGTGCGGTCCATCTTGTTGACGAACACGATCCGAGGCACGTTGTAGCGATCAGCTTGGCGCCACACGGTTTCCGACTGGGGCTGGACGCCACCGACGGCACAGAACACGGCGACCACGCCGTCCAGCACCCGCATTGAGCGCTCCACTTCGATCGTGAAGTCGACGTGCCCGGGGGTGTCGATAATGTTGATGCGGTTGTCTTTCCAGCTGGTGGAAATGGCCGCAGCAGTAATGGTGATGCCGCGCTCGCGCTCCTGCTCCATCCAGTCGGTGACAGCGGCGCCGTCGTGCACCTCGCCCATCTTGTGCACCACGCCTGAATAGAACAGAATCCGTTCAGTTGTGGTGGTCTTGCCAGCATCAATGTGCGCAGCAATACCGATATTTCTAACGCGTTCCAGTGGAAAGGCGCGGGCCACGGGGCAGGTCTCCGAGAGGTCTACAAAACGAGGGCGTTACTCTACAGACTGGGTCTGCAGGAGCTGAAGCCGCCCAGGACTTCAGCCGCTTGAAGGGCAACTGAAGGGAATCAGTAGCGGTAGTGGGCGAAGGCCTTGTTGGCTTCGGCCATCTTGTGGGTTTCTTCCCGCTTGCGAACGGCACTGCCGGCTTCATTGGCCGCATCCATCAGCTCACCGGCCAATTTCTGGGCCATGCTGCGCCCGTTGCGGGCCCGGGAGAAGTTGACCAACCAGCGCAGGGCCATGGCGGTGCCGCGCTCTTGGCGTACTTCCATCGGCACCTGATAGGTGGCGCCACCCACGCGTCGGGCCCGCACTTCCACCAGGGGCGTGGCGTTGCGGACGGCGGTTTCGAACAGCTCAAGCGGATCAGAGCCCGTGCGGTCGTTGATCAGCGAAAACGCGTCTGAGAGGATGCGCTGGGCGGTGGATTTTTTGCCGTGTTTCATCAGCCGGGCCACGATCATCGAGGCCAGGCGGCTGTTGAACTGAGGGTCGGGAAGCACGGGGCGCTTCTCGGCGGCATTGCGGCGAGACATGGTCGACCGGAGCGGGAAGGACGAGGGTGGAATGGACCAGGGACCCAGGCGGGTGCCTGGTAGGCAGTTGGCAGCGATTCAGCGGCTTGACTGGCTGAATCAACGTCAACTCAGGCTTTCGGCGTCTTGGCGCCGTACTTGGAACGGGACTGGCGGCGATCCTTCACGCCAGCCGTGTCCAGGGTGCCCCGAATGATGTGGTACCGCACGCCGGGCAGATCCTTGACGCGACCTCCCCGGATCAGCACCACAGAGTGCTCCTGGAGGTTGTGGCCGATGCCGGGGATGTAGGCCGTCACCTCGAAGCCGGAGGTGAGGCGCACGCGAGCCACCTTGCGAAGGGCCGAGTTCGGCTTCTTCGGAGTGGAGGTGTACACGCGGGTGCAGACACCACGGCGCTCGGGGCAAGAGCGCAGGGCAGGCGACTTTGTCTTTCGGGAAAGACTCTGGCGCTCAGTACGGATCAGCTGTTGAATGGTGGGCATCGAGGGCCGGGATCTGGTCGGAGAACATTGGTCGGACGTCCGACCGATTTCGACAATCCGTTACCTTACTGGGTCGCCTGTCGGCTCGCCCCTCCCCGGCTGAATGCAGTGCCACAGGCGCAGCTCACCACGCCCTCGCCGGGGCGCATCAAAAAGCCTCCTCCGCTGATGTCGCCGCGATAGTCGAGGCTCAAACCCGTGAGCAGGGTGAGCTGCTCCGGCGGGGCGTAGAGGGTGATGCCATCGGCGCGGGCGATCGGCGTTCCCGCCAGATGGCCGGGTCGCAGCCGGATGGCCCAACGCTCGCAGCTGCCCTCCACCAGGTCGAGGTGCATCATCCCGGGGGTGCCGGCCACGGCAGCTTGCCGCCCCAGCTCAGCCGCGGCGGCGGCGGTCACGCGCAGGCTGTGACCCTTGGGCATGGCGGGCTCGGGAGATGGTCGGCCCTCCACTTTGGCAGGACTCGCCAGCTCCACAGCCGTTTCATGGCACCAGTCCCACGCCGTTATGCACCGAGCCGGCCACGCCTCTGCCCTTCACCTGCAGCGAGCCTCCCAGCACAAGGCCGGTGGAGCTGCCGCCATCGAGGTTGAGGGCATGGCGCAGTCCCAATTGCTGCAACAGGGCGGCCGTTTCTCCCAGTGAGGGCCCGCTGTCCTGGGTGCCTTCCATGGTGATCAACCACACCTGCCGGTCGTCGCTGGCCAGCACGGTGCGCGGCGCCCCTTGGCTGAGGAAGGAGCTGCTGAAGTTCTCGGCGGCGCCATTGAGCACAATGCGCCCGTCCAGGAGCAGCAAGGGGCCGCCCCCGATTACGTGGGGTGCCAGGCCCAGGGTGTTGCTCGGGCGGCTCTCGAGCTGGAGTCGCTCGCCCGGCCCCCAGGGCAGTTCTGCGCCGCCGCGAGCCACCAGCAACAGGTCATCGCCCCGCAGGAGCACGCCGGCGTCCAGCTCGGCGGGGCCAAGCCGCTGCCGCACGCTGCCCGCCTGGATCAGCAGGCCCGTTTCCGAGCCGCTCAGGGCCTTGTAGCTCGACCCCCAGTCGGCGGTGTAGCGGCTGATGCCGCGCTGCACGTAGCCGCTGTTCACCACCACGATCGGCAGCCGCTGGCCGCCCGGGCCCACGATCCATTCGCTCAACTGCAAACGACCGAATTGGGGCAGGCTGCGCTCGCCCCAGGCCGCCACGCCCCGGTTCAGGATGGGGCCGGACAGCCAGCGGCCGTTGTCCTTCAGGGCACCGAGGGGCAGGCGCCGCACCCGGTTGAAGTAGCCGCCGTTGATGGCCACCCAGGCCTGTTGCTGGTTGGCGAGCTGCACCAGCGAACTGAGCCCTTCCATCCCTCCGGGCCTGGCCAGGGGCCGGAGCTGCAGGGGGGCGGTGCGGGGATCGATGCGGACCGCATTGATGCGCACCCCCTGGCGAATCAGCCGATCCCACTGCACCTCCTTGCCGAGCAAGGCCTGCAGGCGGGGATCAATCGGAGCGGCGGGGCTGGCTGAGGCGCCGCTGGCCTCAACGGGCCACTCGATCACCACCCGGGCCGGATCCCCCAGGCTGAACACACGGCCCAACTTGCCCTTGGCGGGCTTGAGGCTCAGGCCTGCGGCGGCCTGCTGGCCCAGCAGGCCCAGGCCCTGAAGCTGCACCTGCTGCTCATTCCGGCTGGTGAGATCGACCCTCAGCCCGCCGGCGTCGCCCTCCAGCACGGCCGGACCACTGAGATCGAGGACGACGCGTCGGATGTTTCCCGGAGTGGAGCTGCGCACCTGCAGGAGCTGGGGCTTGGCCAGCTCGAGGCTGAGCAGGTTGCCGTCCTGCCGCATGGCCACCCCGAGGGCGCGAAACATCGGGCTGACCTCGATGGCCACCTCGTCGTCGAGGCTGCGCTGGGCGCTGGCAGCCACCTGGAGCCCTTGGCCGAACCACTCCAGATCGAGGGAGCCATCGCTGCGGCTGCGGCTGGTGACCCCCAGCTGGTTCTCAAGCACCTCCAGCGGAATCCAGAGCTGTGTCGGGCGGTCCCCGGATGGCCCAACCCAAAGCCAACGGGCCGTTTGGGTGCGGCCGTTGATGCGCAGGCTGCTGGCCTGCCGCTGCTGGCCTGTTTCGGGGCGGGGGGCACGGTTGGCGCCTGGGAGCCTGGCTGGAGCCGCAGGTGTCGCTGGTGTTGTGGCAGGAGGTGGAGGCGGCGGCGGGGGTGGAGGCGGCACCGCCAGGGGGATGGCCCGGCTGGCCGCCGGTAGCAGGAGAGCCAGGAGCCAGGGAGCCAGCGAAGCTGCGGAAGCCATGGCCCACCCAGCCGTCAGCGCAGAACGCTAGCCCTCTTCGCCGTTGGGGCGCCCAGGGCAGGGGGGTGTACATCCCTAGGATCGGACGTTCTGCTGTTGCAGGCACCTCCGGGTGTGCTGCAGCGCTGATCTGTCAGATCAACTGCCGGACCGTTTCGGGTTATGCCTCGTTCCCCTCGCCCCGTTTGGCCCCATTGCGACAGCCCCGCACCGGCGGCGGTCGCGGGCGAGAAGGACGCCTGCGGCGTGGGCTTCCTGGCCAGCCTGAAGGGGGAAGCCAGCCACTGGGTGCTGCAGCAGGCCCTGCGTGGCCTCGATTGCATGGAGCACCGCGGCGGCTGCGGCGGCGATGGCGATTCCGGCGACGGTGCCGGGGTGCTCTGCGGCATCCCCTGGAGCTATCTGGAGGCAGTGTGGCCCGAGGCAGCGGCTGCCAACGGCAGTGCCCGCGGCCTGGGCATGCTGTTCCTGCCGGCCGATGCCACCAAGCGCGAGCAGGCCAAAGCCTTCTGCGCCGAAGAGGCCGCCAAGCTGGGGCTTCGCAGCCTGGGTTGGCGCGCGGTGCCGCTGAATCCAGCAGTGCTGGGCCCCCTGGCCCTGGGCACCGCTCCGGCGATTGAGCAGTGGCTGCTGGCCGCCGACGAAGCCGGCGATGCCCTGGAGTCGGTGCTATTTCGCCTGCGCCGCCGCTGCGGCGACCGGGCCCGCGAGGCCTGGGGCCCTGGACCCAGCGACCTCTACTTCGCCTCCTTGAGCAGCCGCACGGTTGTGTACAAGGGCATGGTGCGCTCGGAGGTGCTCGCCGCCTTCTATGGCGACCTGCGCGATGCGCGCTTTGCCGTGAGCTATGCGGTGTACCACCGCCGCTTCAGCACCAACACCCTGCCCCGCTGGCCCCTGGCCCAGCCCATGCGGCTGTTGGGCCACAACGGCGAGATCAACACCCTGCTGGGCAACCTCAACTGGGCCCGGGCCTCGGAGGCCAGCCTCGATGCGGTGTGGGGGGAGGCCGCTGGTGACCTCAAGCCGGTGGTGAATGCCGCCTTCAGCGACTCGGCCAACCTTGACGCCACCCTCGAGCTGCTGGTGCGCAGCGGCCGGCCCATCACGGAGAGCTTGCTCACCCTGGTGCCGGAGGCCTTCCGCGATCAGCCGGAGCTGACAGGCAAACCTGAGATCACGGCCTTCTACGAGTATTCCGCTTGCACCCAGGAGCCCTGGGACGGCCCGGCCCTGCTGGTGTTCGCCGATGGCCGCAGCGTCGGCGCCACCCTGGATCGCAATGGCCTGCGCCCGGCCCGCTACTGCATCACCAGCGATGGCTTCGTGGTGATGGGCTCTGAAACCGGCGTGGTGGAGCTCGAGGAGAGCCGCATCATCGAAAAGGGCCGCCTGGGCCCCGGTCAGATGCTGGCGGTGGATCTGGAGCAGGGCCGCCTGCTGCGAAACTGGGATGTGAAGCAGGAGGTGGCGGCCCGTCACCCCTACGGCGCCTGGCTGGCGGAGCATCGCCGCAGCCTGGCGGCCCAGCCCTGGACGCAGGAGCGCCAGCTGGGCGATCTGGAGCTATTGCAGCAGCAAACGGCCTTTGGCTTCACCGCCGAAGACTTTGAGCTGGTGATCGAGGACATGGCCGGCGCAGCCAAGGAGCCCACCTACTGCATGGGTGATGACATCCCCCTGGCGGTGCTCTCCGATAAACCGCACCTGCTCTACGACTATTTCAAGCAGCGCTTCGCTCAGGTCACCAACCCGCCGATCGATCCCCTGCGGGAAAAGCTGGTGATGAGCCTGGAGATGCACCTGGGCAAGCGGGGCTCGCCCCTGAAGCCGGAGGCCGCCTCGGCCGCGGTGCTGCACCTGGCCAGTCCGATCCTCAATGAGGCGGAGCTGGCGGCGGTGGCCGAGCAAGGTTTGCCCGCCACCACGCTCTCCACCTTGATGCCGATCACTGCTGGACCTGGGGGTCTGGCGGCTGCGGTGGAGCGCCTCAAGGCAGAGGCGGAGGCGGCCGTGCGCGCTGGCACCCAGATCCTGGTGCTCAGTGATCGTGGCGGCCCCAGCGGTGGGATCACGGCCACCATCACCACCATCCCGCCGCTGCTGGCGGTGGGGGCGGTGCACCATCACCTGCTGAACCTGGGGCTGCGGCTGCAGGCCTCCCTGGTGGTGGACACGGCCCAGTGTTGGAGCACCCATCACTTGGCCTGCCTGATCGGCTATGGCGCCAGCGCTGTATGCCCCTGGCTCACCTGGGAAACCACTCGACACTGGCTGGCACATCCCCGCGTGCAGAAGCTGATCGAAACCGGCAAGTTGCCGGCCCTCACGCCCGACCAGGCCCAGGCCAACGTGCGCAAGGCCCTGGAGGATGGCCTGCGCAAGATCCTGTCCAAGATCGGCATCTCGCTGCTGGCCAGCTACCACGGCGCCCAGATCTTTGAGGCGATCGGCCTCGGTGCCGACCTGATCGCGCTGGCCTTCAAGGGCACCACCAGCCGGGTGGCGGGCCTGAGCCTGGGCGAGCTGGCCAGCGAAACTCTGAGCTTCCACGCCAAAGCCTTCCCCGAGCTCAACCGCACCAAGCTCGAATTCATGGGCTTTGTGCAATACCGCACCGGTGGCGAATACCACCTCAACAGCCCGGAGATGGCCAAGGCCCTGCATGCGGCCGTGAAGGCCGGCCCCGGCTACGACCACTTCTCCACCTACAAAACCCTGTTGGAAAACCGGCCGGTCACCGCCCTGCGCGACCTGCTGGAGCTCAAGCCCGCACCCGCTCCCTTACCCATCGAGCAGGTCGAGAGCATCGAGAGCATTTGCAGCCGTTTCTGCACCGGTGGCATGAGCCTGGGGGCGCTCTCGCGCGAGGCCCACGAGGTGCTGGCCATCGCCATGAACCGCATCGGTGGCAAGAGCAACAGCGGCGAGGGCGGCGAAGACCCAGCTCGCTTCCACACCCTCAACGATGTGGACGGGGAGGGGCGTTCCGCCACCCTGCCCACGCTCAAGGGACTTCGCAACGGCGATACCGCCTGCTCGGCGATCAAGCAGATCGCCTCGGGCCGTTTCGGTGTGACCCCTGAATACCTGCGCAGCGGCCGGCAGCTGGAGATCAAGGTGGCCCAGGGGGCCAAGCCCGGCGAGGGCGGCCAGCTGCCGGGACCCAAGGTGGATCCCTACATCGCCTGGCTGCGCAACAGCAAGCCCGGCGTGGCGCTGATCTCGCCACCACCCCACCACGACATCTATTCGATCGAGGACCTGGCCCAGCTGATCCACGACCTGCACCAGGTGCATCCCGCCGCCAAGGTGAGCGTGAAGCTGGTGGCCGAGATCGGCATCGGCACGATCGCCGCAGGGGTGGCCAAGGCCAATGCTGATGTGATCCAGATCTCCGGCCACGACGGCGGCACCGGTGCCTCACCGCTGAGTTCGATCAAGCATGCCGGCAGCCCCTGGGAGCTAGGCCTCACTGAGGTGCACCGTTCTCTGCTGGAAAACGGACTGCGCGATCGGGTGCTGCTGCGCGCCGATGGCGGCCTCAAGACCGGCTGGGACGTGATCATCGCCGCCCTGCTGGGCGCTGAGGAATACGGATTCGGCTCGGTGGCGATGATCGCTGAGGGCTGCATCATGGCCCGCGTTTGCCACACCAATAACTGCCCCGTGGGGGTCGCCACCCAGAAGGAGAACCTGCGCAAGCGCTTCCCCGGCGTGCCCGAGCACGTGGTGAATTTCTTCCTGTTCGTGGCCGAGGAGGTGCGCCAGCTGCTGAGCGTGCTCGGCGTGGCCCGCCTCGAAGACCTGATCGGCCGCACCGAGCTGCTGCAGGCCCGCACCGTGCAGCTGGCCAAAACTCAGGCCCTTGATCTCTCCTGCCTGATCGATCCGATTCCAGCAGCGGCTGATCGCCGCTGGTTGCAGCACGATGCCGAGGCCCATGGCAATGGGCAGATCTTGGAAGACCAGCTCCTGGCCGACGCTGAGGTGATGGCGGCCATGGAGGGCCACGGCCGCGTGGCCCGCACCCTGGCGATCGTGAACACCGACCGCAGCGTGGGCGCCCGCCTCTCCGGCGAAATCGCCGCCCGCCATGGCAACACCGGCTTCGCTGGCCAGCTTGACCTCACCTACGAAGGGGCCGCGGGTCAGAGCTTCGGGGCCTTCGTGCTCCAGGGCATGAACGTGCGCCTGGTGGGTGAAGCCAACGACTACGTGGGCAAGGGCCTCAACGGTGGCCGCCTCACCGTGGTGCCCCCCGCCGGCGTGCAGGATCCAGGCAGCCAGGTGATCCTGGGCAACACATGCCTCTACGGCGCCACAGGCGGTGAGCTGTTTGCCCTCGGCCGCGCCGGTGAGCGCTTCGCCGTGCGCAACAGCGGTGCCCGCACCGTGGTGGAAGGCGCCGGCGACCACTGCTGCGAGTACATGACTGGCGGTGTGGTGGTGGTGCTGGGCAGCACCGGCCGCAACGTGGCCGCCGGCATGACCGGCGGTGTGGCCTTCATTCTGGATGAAACCGGCGGCCTGACGGAGCGGGTCAACCCCGAGATCGTGGCGATCGCCGAGCTCACAACCCCGGAGCAGGAGGCCTTGCTCAAGCCCCTGCTGGAGGCCCACCTGCAAGCCACCGGCAGCGCCAAGGCCGCGGCGATCCTGGCCGATTGGAGCAACTGGAAGGCTCGCTTCAAGCTGCTGGTACCTCCCAGCGAGAAGGCCACCGTGGGCCTGGCGGAGCGGCAAGCGGTGGCGGCCTAGCTAGCGACCTCCCCCCTCAGCGGGGGTACTGCCGCATCAGCCGCTGCACCTCGCCGGCGTGGTAGCTGCTGCGGGTGAGCGGGGAGCTCACCACCTGCAGAAAGCCCAGGGCCTCTTCGCCATGGCGGCGGAAGCCGTCGAATTGCTCAGGAGTCACGAACCGGTCTACTGGCAGGTGTTTGGGGCCCGGGGAGAGGTACTGGCCAATGGTCACGATGTCCACCCGGTGGCGCCGTAGATCGGCCATCACCTCGAGCACCTCCGTGTCGGTTTCGCCCAGGCCGGTCATCAGGCCGGATTTGGTGTAGGTGCGCGGCCAGCCTGCGCGCACCCGTTGCAGCAGCTCCAGAGAACGCGCGTAGATGCCCTGGGGCCGGGCTTTTTTGTAGAGCCTCGGCACGGTTTCGATGTTGTGGTTGAGCACCTCCGGGGCGCCCTCCATCACCGCCGCCAGCGCCTCCCAGTTGCCGCAGAAATCGGGGATCAGCAGCTCGATCGTGGTGAGCGGTGAGCGGGCGCGCACGTGTGCAATGCAGGCCACAAACTGGCTGGCGCCGCCATCGGCCAGGTCATCGCGGTTCACCGAGGTGATCACCACGTGCTTGAGCCCCAGCCGGGCCACCGCTTCCCCCAGGCGCTCGGGCTCGGTGGGATCGAGCTCTCGCATGCTCTTGTCGAAGTCGATGTCGCAGTAGGGGCAGGCGCGGGTGCAGCCCGGCCCCATGATCAAGAAGGTGGCGGTGCCGCCGGCGAAGCACTCGCCGATGTTGGGGCAGCTGGCCTCCTGGCAGACGGTGTTGAGCTTCAGGTCCAGCAGCAGGTCGGCCACCTCGCCGATCCGTTCCCGCTGGGGGGCCTTGACGCGCAGCCAGTCGGGTTTGAGCACGGCGCAACGCAGGCCGGTGGGGCCGAAGGAAGGGCTGGACGAGACTGTAGAAAGCCGCCGGGATCAGGGGGGTTGGGCGGAGGCCATCCCCTAAAGTCGCTCCATCGGGATGTAGCGCAGCTTGGTAGCGCACTTCGTTCGGGACGAAGGGGCCGCAGGTTCGAATCCTGTCATCCCGATTTTTTCTTCCATGGCTTCGGCTCAGCTGAGCTCGGCCCCCGGGTAGCCGCGGGGGGTGACCATGCGGCCATCGCGGGCATAGCTGCTGCTGTTCCCCACGAGCACCAAGGTGAGCATGTCCACCTGCTCCACCGGAAGTTCGCCCAGGATGTGCAGGCTCAGGGCCTCGTTGGCTCGTCCGAGCTGGCGGGCGAGGGCCACCGGGGTGCTGGCTGGCCGGCCTTGGAGCAACAGCTCTTGGGCCCGGGCCAGTTGCCAGTCGCGCCCCTGGGACCGCGGGTTGTAGAGCGCCACGACGAAATCCCCTGTGGCGGCAGCCTGCAGCCGTCGCTCGATCACGGCCCAGGGCGTGAGTCGATCGCTGAGGCTGATGGTGCAGAAGTCGTGCATCAATGGGGCACCAGCCCGCGCGGCCGCCAGCTGCAGCGCCGAGATTCCCGGATGGACGGCGAAGCTGGGGCGTTCATCCTCTGGTTGGGTTAGCCACAACTCCAGGGCCAGGCCGGCCATGGCGTAGATGCCGCTGTCGCCCGACGACACGAGGGCCACGTTCAGCCCCTGGCTCGCCAGCTCCAGGGCCAGGGCGCAGCGGGCCCGCTCCTCGGTGAGCTGGCCATCACAGCGCAGTTGATCCGGCCGCCGCAGGGGCTCGAGCAGGTCGAGGTAGAGGCCATAGCCCACCCAGGCGGTGGCGTCAGCCAGGGCGCGCCGGGCATCGCCGGTGAGCAGATCCAGGCTGCCCGGGCCGCTGCCCACCAGGTGCAGCTGACCCCGTTGGGGGGCCCATTGGCTTTCCGCCAGAGCAATCGCCAGGGTGGCGGCCCCCTGCTCACCGCCGCTGGTGCGTTCGATGCGTTTGGCCTGGAGCAGCTGCGCCCCAGGGCCCGCAACCAGCAGAGCGGCGGCCTCCGCCACGCTGGCGGTGCCCATCTCCTGAGCCACGGCCGACGAGGGATTGGGTACGGGCACATCGGCCAGGCTCGCTGCTGCAAACCAGCGAACGGGCCATCGCCGCTGGGCGGCGAGGGCTAGCAGGGCTGGTTCATCGGCCTTGCGGTCGATGCTGGCCAGCCCGGCCACGGCCTCAGGTGCCAGCTGCAGCTCTGCCAGGGTTTGATCCACCAGGCGCACTAGCAGGCTCAGGCTGGTGTTGCGTTCACAGCCAAGACCCAGCCACAGGCTGGGCGGGTGCCAGCGGCAGCCCTGCCCCGTGTGGATGTCCACCACCATGGCTGGATGGGCCGCTTTGGCACTGCAGACCGTTTGCAGGCCAGTGGCAGCCGGCAGCTCGAGCCAGCGGCGACTGCCATGGCGGGCCTCCACCGCGACCGGCTCTTCCCCCCTGGCGGCCGCGTGCATCAGTGCGTTCCAATCGCCAGCCCCCCGGCGCCAGCCCCAGGCGGTGCCGAAGCTGTCCAGGCTCAGTCGTGCCGCGGCGGCGGTGGCGCCGGTGAGCACCGCCTGGCCACCGAAGCTGGCGGCGATCCGCTGGCTGAGTCGATCCGCGCCGGCGGCATGGCCGCCGAGAAGGGGAATGGCGAAGTTGCCCTCGGGATCTACCACCACCACGGCCGGATCACTGTCCTTGTCCGTGAGCAGCGGGGCGATCAGACGAGTCACGAGCCCGCAGGCCCCGACGATCACAAAGGCACCGGCCGATGGCCATTGATCCGCCAGGCAGTCCCGCGGCGTCGGCTGGTCGTCTGGGCCGACCCGGCCATCGACCAGGCCCGCCTGGGCCAGCCGTTCCAGCAGGGGCGTGCTGGCTGCACTGAAGCCCAGTGCCCAGATCGGACGGCGCGGCGCCCCATCGGCGTTGCGCATGGCGTTGAGGCTGGAATGGGACGTCACGCGCCTAGCTTCTGGCGCAACCCGGACAGCGGCCCCTGGGGTTTGGGCTTGAGGAGGGAGCCGTCGGCGTTCACTTGATTGCGCGCTGATCCTTCCAGACTGGTGGATGGTGCCATGCGCTGCGAACTGGCCGGCACCAGGGGCCTGGGTTCGAGCTCGCCCTCAGGACTGGGGTCTGGGCTGGGTTCGGTGGCGATGCTGGGGGTCACTGCGTCGATGGGCTCTGGGGCTGGTTCGACATCTGGACGAGCCTCGGGCTCTGGCTCCGCTGCCTGCGGCACCTCGGTCTGGGGCTCTGCAGCCGGCTCTTGCTCTTGTTCTGGCTCTGGCTCTGGCTCTGGCTGGGGTTCGGGTTCGGCCTCGGGTTCGGGTTTTGGTTCGGGCGCAGCCTCAAGTTCGGCCTCGGGTTCGGCCGTCGGTTGGGGTTCCGCTGGGGGTGGGGGCGCGTTGCCCAGCAGTTGGGCCAGCTCGTCGTCGCTCAGCCGGCCCCGCTGCCAGATCGGCCCGGGGCCCGCAGCATCCAGAACCACTTCAGACACCATCGTGTTGAACGGAGGGTTGAGGGGCTCGCCTCGCCCATCCACCAGCTCCAAAAGCACGCTGTTGCTGCCGGTTTGCCACCCCTTGAGCCAGAGGGGCGCGTTTTGATCCACCAAAAAGCTGTCACCGTTCACGGTCACCCGCAGACGCCAGCTGCCGTCGTTGTCGCGCAGGCCCTGGAGGGGGGCATCCAGCAGCAGCCAGTCGAGCAGCACCGGTTGCCGGCCCGCCAGGTCCCCCGGACTGACTGGGATCAACTGGGGGCTTCCTGCTTGGGGAATCGCCAGGGGATTGGCGGCCACCCGGTGCACCCGGATCTGGTCCCAGGCCCCTGGGCTTTTCACCGCTTCTCCCCAGGGCCGAGCCGCATAGGCGGTGATGCGGTGGCTGCCAGGGGTAAGGGCTGGCAGGTCGATCTGGAGGCTGGCCGGGTTGGCGGTAGCGGTAAGCCGGGACAGGCGAACGGGCGCCTGGTCATCAACCTGAACCACCACATGGGGCCCGAACCCCAGGGATCCGGCATCGACCAGGGGCCAATCGCTTACCCGCAGGCGCAGGGATACTGGGCCGTTGGGCAGGTTGGCGCCATCCTGCGGCGCCAGGATCGTCACCTGGGGGTTGTGCTCGCTCAGTGCTGACTGGAGCTGCTGCACGGCGATGGGCGGGGCCACTTCCTGCAAGCGGCCACTGGGGCCCTGGGGGCTCAGGGGTGGGGTTGGCGCCTCGCTTCCACGGGAGCTGGAAAGTCGGTTGCAACCCCCGGGCAGTAGCAGTAGCAACGCCATCAGGCCCGTCATCACGGGCTGCCACCATCGGATCGGCCGCCTGGGGGCGGGCGATCCGCCCTGGTGCACCCCCGGTCGGGGACGGGCTGGATGGGTTGCGCTGCCTGCGCCCACGTTGGGTTGCTCAGCTGTTTCTGCGGGCATTCTGCTGGGCCGGGCCACCCTGGAAATTCAGAGACTATTACAGGTTGAATTTTAGTCATTAAGTAATAACGACATGGCCAAAAGAAGGCCAATCTCGATGATTCTTTCTGTTCTGTAAAGCCCTGCGCTGGCCTGGGAAGCGCCGGGATTGAACCTTTGTAACTGCAACCCAAAACCCTTCGGAAACGGCCCCTATAATTTCGCCAGCGGTCCCCTATTTGGGGCCCCAAGCCCCAGTGTTGGCAAGCGGTTTCGCGGTTTCGCGATCCCTCTTCCCGGCTGGAGCCCATGACTCCGGAGGCCTTGGTCGCCGGTTGCTCATGGGGCCCAACGGCAGGCCTCCCGGTCTGCTGCAGGGGTGGACCCACCACCTCGACCCCGTCCCTCGAGGAACGTCTCGATGACCATCAGCCCACCAGAGCGTGGGGAAAAGGCGAAGGCCATGGTTGACCGGAACCCCGTTCCGGCCACCTTCGAACTGTTCGGCAAGCCCGGCCATTTCGATCGCAGCCTTGCCAAAGGTCCCAAAACCACCACCTGGGTTTGGAACCTCCACGCCAATGCTCACGACTTCGACAGCCACACGAGTGATCTCGAAGAGGTCTCTCGCAAGATCTTTTCGGCTCACTTCGGCCACCTGGCCGTCATCTTCATCTGGCTAAGCGGCGCTTTCTATCACGGAGCGCGCTTCTCCAACTACACCGGTTGGTTGACCGATCCCCTGCACGTCAAGCCTTCGGCGCAGGTGGTTTGGCCGATCTTTGGCCAGGAAATCCTTAATGGCGATATGGGTGCCGGCTTCCACGGCATTCAGATCACCTCCGGACTCTTCCATGTGTGGAGGGCCTGGGGCATCACCAACACAACCCAGCTGCTGGCCCTGGCCATCGGCGCGCTGGTGATGGCCGGGCTGATGCTCAATGCGGGCGTCTTCCACTACCACAAAGCAGCCCCCAAGCTCGAGTGGTTCCAGAACGTTGAGTCGATGCTCAACCACCACCTGGCTGGCCTGCTCGGCTTGGGATCCCTGTCTTGGACAGGACACCTTCTTCATGTGTCCCTGCCCACCAATGCGCTGATGGAAGCGATCGACGCCGGCCAGCCGCTGGTGCTCAATGGCAAGACCATCGCCACCTATGCAGACATCCCCCTGCCCCACGAGTTCCTGAACCAGGACGTGATTGCCCAGCTGTTCCCCGGTTTCGGGGCGGGCATCTCAGCCTTCTTCACCGGCAACTGGGCGGCTTACAGCGATTTCCTCACCTTCAAGGGTGGTCTGAATCCTGTGACCGGCAGCCTGTGGATGACCGACATCGCCCATCACCATCTGGCGATCGCGGTGCTGTTCATCGTGGCTGGCCACATGTACCGCACCAACTGGGGCATTGGCCACAGCATCAAGGAGATCCTCGAGGGTCAGAAGGGTGATCCCCTGCTGTTCCCTGCTCCCAATGGTCATGACGGACTCTTCGAGTTCATGACCACCAGCTGGCACGCCCAACTGGCGGTGAACCTTGCTCTGCTGGGCTCGCTGACCATCATCGTGGCCCATCACATGTATGCGATGCCTCCGTATCCATACATCGGCATCGACTACCCCACCCAGCTGTCGATCTTCACCCACCACACCTGGATTGGTGGCTTCCTGATCGTTGGAGCCGGCGCCCACGCCGCCATCGCGATGATTCGCGATTACGACCCCGCCAAGCACGTCGACAACGTGCTCGACCGGGTGCTCAAGGCTCGCGACGCCCTGATCAGCCACCTCAACTGGGTGTGCATCTGGCTCGGCTTCCACAGCTTCGGCCTTTACATCCACAACGACACCATGCGTGCCCTGGGTCGTCCCCAGGACATGTTCAGCGACTCCGCCATTGCCCTGAAGCCTGTCTTCGCGCAGTGGATTCAGGGTCTGCACGCCGCCGCTGCCGGAAGCACCGCTCCCAACGCCCTGGCGGGGGTGAGCGAAGTGTTCAACGGCGCTGTTGTGGCTGTGGGTGGCAAGGTGGCCGCCGGTCCGATCCCCCTGGGAACGGCCGACTTCATGGTCCACCACATCCACGCCTTCACGATCCACGTGACGGTGCTGATCCTGCTGAAAGGTGTGTTGTATGCGCGCAGCTCCCGCCTAGTCCCCGACAAGGCGAATCTGGGCTTCCGCTTCCCCTGCGACGGCCCCGGCCGTGGCGGCACCTGCCAGGTGTCGGCTTGGGACCATGTGTTCCTCGGCCTGTTCTGGATGTACAACTCCCTGTCGATCGTCATCTTCCACTTCTCCTGGAAGATGCAGAGCGACGTGTGGGGCACCGTCAACGCTGATGGCAGCGTCCAGCACATCACCAATGGCAACTTCGCCCAAAGCGCCATCACCATCAATGGTTGGCTGCGGGACTTCCTCTGGGCCCAGGCCGCACAGGTGATCAACAGCTACGGCTCGAGCTCCAGTGCTTACGGTCTGATGTTCCTGGGAGCCCACTTCATCTGGGCCTTCAGCCTGATGTTCCTGTTCAGTGGCCGCGGCTACTGGCAAGAGCTGATCGAGTCCATCGTCTGGGCTCACAACAAGCTGAGGGTTGCTCCCGCTATCCAGCCGCGGGCGCTCTCCATCACCCAGGGTCGTGCCGTCGGTGTCGCTCACTATTTGTTGGGCGGTATCGCAACAACCTGGGCATTTTTCCTGGCCCGCATCGTCGCGGTCGGCTGACCTTTCCTGACCTCTCCCAATGGCAACGAAATTTCCTTCGTTCAGCCAGGGTCTGGCACAGGACCCGACAACCCGCCGTATTTGGTACGGCATTGCCACGGCTCACGACTTCGAGAGCCACGACGGCATGACCGAGGAGCGGCTTTACCAAAAGCTGTTCTCCACCCACTTCGGTCACCTGGCCATCATTGGCCTCTGGGTTTCGGGCAACCTGTTCCATATCGCCTGGCAGGGCAACTTTGAGCAGTGGGTCGCCGATCCGCTGCATGTCCGTCCCATCGCTCACGCGATCTGGGATCCCCACTTTGGCCAGGGCGCGATTGCCGCCTTCACCCAGGCGGGCGCCTCCTCTCCGGTGAACA
This sequence comes from Cyanobium sp. Alchichica 3B3-8F6, assembly GCF_024346435.1. Taxonomy (NCBI): domain Bacteria; kingdom Bacillati; phylum Cyanobacteriota; class Cyanophyceae; order Synechococcales; family Prochlorococcaceae; genus Cyanobium; species Cyanobium sp. Alchichica 3B3-8F6. The sequence continues at coordinate 34,237 of NZ_JAGQCZ010000013.1, forward strand.
TTGCGTATTCCGGCCTGTACCACTGGTGGTACACGATCGGGATGAAAACCAACGCCGAGCTTTACCAGGGTTCCATCTTCATGATGATCCTGTCGGCCTGGGCCCTGTTCGCTGGCTGGCTCCACCTGCAGCCCAAGTTCCGGCCTTCCCTGGCCTGGTTCAAGAACGCTGAATCCCGGCTGAACCACCACCTGGCAGTTCTGTTTGGTTTCAGCTCGATCGCCTGGACCGGTCACCTGGTTCACGTGGCCATCCCTGAGGCCCGTGGTCAGCACGTGGGCTGGGACAACTTCCTCTCCGTGCTGCCGCACCCCGCTGGTCTGGCTCCGTTCTTCACCGGCAACTGGGGTGTCTATGCCCAGAACCCCGACACTGTTTATCAACAGTTCGGCACGGCTGAAGGCTCCGGCACCGCGATCCTCACCTTCCTCGGCGGGTTCCACCCCCAGACGGAAGCTCTGTGGCTCACGGACATTGCCCACCACCACCTGGCGATCGGCTGCATCTTCGTGATCGCCGGCCACATGTACCGGACCAACTTCGGTATCGGCCACTCGATTCGCGAGATCCTCGAAGCCCACAACCCGCCCAAGGGCACCCCTGGTGACCTCGGCGCCGGCCACAAGGGTCTCTACGACACGATCAACAACTCGCTGCACTTCCAGCTCGGCCTGGCTCTGGCAGCTCTGGGTGTGGTCACCAGCCTGGTGGCCCAGCACATGTATGCGATGCCGTCCTACGCGTTCATCGCTAAGGACTACACAACGCAGGCTGCGCTGTACACCCACCACCAGTACATCGCCATCTTCCTGATGTGCGGTGCGTTCGCCCACGGTGCGATCTTCTTCATTCGCGACTACGACCCGGAAGCCAACAAGGACAACGTGTTGGCTCGGATGCTTGAGCACAAGGAAGCCCTGATCAGCCACCTGAGCTGGGTCTCCCTGTTCCTCGGTTTCCACACCCTGGGTCTCTACGTCCACAACGACGTGGTTGTCGCCTTCGGGACCCCCGAGAAGCAGATCCTGGTGGAGCCCGTCTTTGCCCAGTTCGTCCAAGCCGCTTCCGGCAAGGCGATGTATGGCATGGATGTGCTGCTCTCCAACTCCGCAAGCGCGGCCAGCACTGCCAGTGCTGTGTATCTGCCTGGCTGGATTGATGCCATCAATGGCGGCAACGACCTGTTCCTGCCCATTGGTCCTGGCGACTTCCTGGTGCACCACGCCATTGCGCTGGGTCTGCACACCACCACCCTGATCCTGGTGAAGGGTGCCCTGGATGCCCGGGGCTCCAAGCTGATGCCCGATAAAAAGGACTTCGGCTACTCCTTCCCCTGCGACGGCCCCGGCCGTGGCGGCACCTGCGACATCTCGGCTTGGGATTCCTTCTATCTGTCGGTTTTCTGGGCCCTGAACACCGTGGGCTGGGTGACCTTCTACTGGCACTGGAAGCACCTCGCCATCTGGCAGGGCAACGTGGCTCAGTTCAACGAATCCAGCACCTATCTGATGGGCTGGTTCCGCGATTACCTGTGGCTCAACTCCTCCCAGCTGATCAACGGCTACAACCCGTTTGGCAGCAACAACCTGGCCGTTTGGTCCTGGATGTTCCTGTTCGGTCACCTGGTGTGGGCCACCGGCTTCATGTTCCTGATCTCCTGGCGCGGTTACTGGCAGGAACTTATCGAGACCATCGTTTGGGCGCATCAGCGCACTCCGCTCGCCAACCTGGTGGGCTGGCGCGATAAGCCTGTCGCTCTCTCGATCGTTCAGGCTCGCGTGGTGGGCCTGGCCCACTTCACGATCGGCTACATCCTCACGTACGCCGCCTTCCTGATCGCCTCCACCTCGGGCAAGTTCGGCTAATCCTTTAGCCCTTGCCTTCTCCTTGAGGGACGAACCAACCCCGGCACAAGCCGGGGTTTTTTATTGGCTTTCATGGGGGGGGCGATGAACCGAGATGCACGGCTCAGCGGGTTGCCCCTCCATGGTTTAGCGGTTGTTGGTTGATCTGTAGTTCTGCTCCACGTAGGCTTGGTCTTCGCAGCGCAGCTCATTGCCGTCGGTCTGGGCGCGTTCTCCCTGTAGGCAGGTCACGGTGGCGCGGTGACCTGCGCTCCAGCCTTGCTTCAGGGCTGCTTGCTCGATCCGTTGCTGCGCCAGCTTGGCTGCTTCAGCCTGTTGATCCGCCTGGGGTTGTCCAGCTGCATTTGGGGCCGGCAGCGTTGGTTGTGCCGGCAACTGGGGACCACCTTTCTGGCAGGCCGCGAGCAGGACGCCGCTGCCCACGAGCGCCAGGCTGAACGGCAGCAGCCTGCGCTGGTGATTGCGGCTTGGCATGGAATCGTCTGGCATCGCACCATCGGGCATCGGGGCTGCGCCAATGTTGGCGCTGATCGCTCCCCGTGCACCCACGCATCAAAAAAGCCCCGCCGAAGCGGGGCTGGGGCCTGTTGGGATGGCTGGGCTTTGCGGCTGAGGCTCAGCCGACGCTCCAGACGCCGCCGGCGATGTTGACCAGCGGAGCCACGATGGCCGTGCCGGCCAGGAACCAGGCAAAAGCGGCGCCGCCGCAACCGCCGAGCCAGAAGCCGCTGGCAAATTCAGCCCAGCCTGCCTTGGTGAACAGGTCGGCGGGAGGGTTGTCGATGGTGGCGTCAGCGGGCTGGATGTTGGGTCCGTTACCCGCGGTGCCGTAGATCGACAGGCACACCGTGAGGATCGACACCAGGCCGATGGTGGCCAGCAGGCCAGCGGTGCTGGCGTACTCGGTGAGACGCAGCGGCCCGCAGATCGTGAATGGTCCGTAGAGGAAGAAGCCATGGGCCATGCCCACTTCCAGTCCCCGGCGGTTGGGCGAGAGCGACGGGCGGTAGGCCGGCAGGGCGTTCAGGAAGGCCTTGCTGAAGTAGCTGCTGTTAACGGGGGTGGCCAGATTGCCGACACAGGGGTCGGCCACGGGGGTCACGGTCATGGTGGCGGGGGGAAAGCGGTGAGGCAGGGCAACGGCTCCGGTTGGAGCTCAGTCGCTGGCTTCGATCACGTTGAACAGCAGGGTCATGGCCAAGGCTGGGCCGAGGATTCCCACAAGGGGTACGAACACCGAGGGCATCCAAGCGGCAGCGAATTCTCCAGTCATGGCACGGGCCAATAGCAACCATCAATACTGTAGGGAGCTCCCCCAAAGGGGCCCCAATGCCCCTGCAGGGGCGACATAAAAGTTCAATCCATGCCCCCGTCTTTGCTGACCGCCGTTGCGGCCATCGTGGCTGCCTCGTTCTGGTTGTTGGCCCGTCGTCGCCCGACCCTGGGGCTTGCCCTCGATTCGCAGGCCGTGGCGGCTTTGAACCGGGCCCAGATTGCTTTGGTGGCAGGTGGCGCCGAGCCTGCCGCGTTGACAGAGGCTGATGGGCTGGCTGCACGATCCCGGCCGCTGCCCATGACGGCCCGCGAGAGAGCGCTCTTCCTGAGGGCTCTCAGCCTTCAGTTGGGAGGGCCTGCACGCGAGCGCCTGGCTGCCATCGAAGCGGCGGGCGTTTGGGGTCAGCGCGCCAGCCTGCCCCTGTTGGCCCGTGGCCTACGCGACGTCGATCCAGCCGTGGTCCAGGCAGCGGCCCGCGCCATGGAGCGCTTCCGTGGCCGTACCTGTGGATCCGGCCTTCAGCCACCGCTGCAGTTGCCGTTGCCCCGCAATGTGGCCCGCACCCGGTAGATCGGCCGGCCCTGGCTTTCGTGGTAGGTGCGCATCTGGAGCTCGGCCAGCAGGCCAAAGCAGAACAGTTGCACACCCGTCAGAAAACTGAGCAGAGCCATCAGCAGTAGGGGGCGATCGCCGATGTCGTTGCCCAACAGGAGCTTTTCGCCCACGAGCCAGAGGCCGATCAGCAGGCCCACCCCCATGGCAGCGAGCCCGCCGAAGCCGAACACGTGCATCGGTCGGGTCAGAAATCGCTTCATGAACCACACCGTCAGCAGGTCCATCAGCACCCGGAAGGTGCGATCAAGCCCGTATTTGCTCTCGCCAAAGCGCCGGGGGTGGTGGTTCACCTTCACTTCGCTGATCCGCGCTCCTTCGATGAAGGCCAGGGCCGGCAGGAACCGGTGCAGCTCGCCGTAGAGGTTGAGGTCGCTCACCACTTCGCGCCGGTAGGCCTTAAGCGAGCAGCCGTAGTCGTGCAGCCGCACTCCGGTCACCTGGGCGATCAGGCGGTTGGCGATTCGGCTGGGCAGCAGGCGTTGCATGGCCGCATCCTGGCGCTGGTGGCGCCAGCCACTCACCAGGTCGTAGCCCCGGTTGAGCTCGCTGAGCAGCAAGGGGATATCGGCGGGGTCGTTTTGGAGGTCGCCATCGAGGGTGACGAGCACAGCCCCGCGACTGGCATCGAATCCGGCGGCGATGGCGGCGGTTTGGCCGTAGTTGCGGCGCAACAGCACGGCCACCAGCTCGGGCGCCGTGGCGGTCAGCCGGCTCAGCACGCCGGCGGTGTCGTCGCGTGAGCCGTCGTCCACCAGCACCAACTCAAAGGCCAGCCCCAGGGGCCGCACCGCGGCCAGCAGTTGCTCGACCAGTTGGGGCAGGCTCTCCTCCTCGTTGTAGAGGGGCACCACCACGGAGAGATCCAGACGTTCCGGAATGGGTTGATCCGGCGCCAACTGGTTCATCGTTCTCCTGTTCTTGCGGCGAACCTAGGCGGGCAGGGGGCTGCCGTCATGGCTGTGCATGACACGGCCGGCGCTGCGCAGTTCCAGCCGGTAATGACGCGCCACCGGGTGGGGGTTGTGCGGCGCGAGGTCGTCGAGCCCGATGCCATTGCGGCCATGGGCAATGCCGGAGCTGTGCAGGTAGCGCCCCCCACCCAGGTGCAGGCCCACATGGGTGCAGCGTTGGGGCGTGCCGAAGAAAATCAGGTCGCCGGGGGCCAGCAGCTGGGTTTGGCCGGGTTGCACCGCTACCGGCTGGCAGAAGCGCTCCTGCAGGTAGGCGTCCCGCGGGATCCAGATGCCGGCGCTGGCAAAGGCCCGCTGCACCAGGCCGGAGCAGTCGTAATCAGGGCCCAGGCTGCCGCCCCACAGGTAGGTGTTCGGCTGCTGCCGTGCGGCCTCCGCAAACCCCAGCACCAGCGGCAGCCGCCGGGCAATGGCGCTGCGCGCGAGCCGTTCGGGCTGCGGGCGGCCGCTGGCCACCGCTGCTCCCAGAAGTGCCGTGGGCTCCAGCCAGCCCGGGTAACCATCCTCGAGCAAGCGCACCCGCAGGCGCCGATCCCCCCCCGGCTGTGGGCTGGTGAGGATTTGCAGGTGGCGGCCCACCCAGGCCTGGGTGGCGAGGCCCTTGCCCTGGGGCTGGCTGTGCAGATCCACGGCGGCGGTGAGGCGCCAGATCGTGCCGGCGAGGAGCCATTCAGGCGCCGTCGGGGCGCCTAGGGCCAAGGGGATTGGATGGACGCTGCCTAATCTCGCCACACTTGTATCTCGCCACAACGTGGCCGGTGGTGATGGCGTTCTACAGCCCCGATCCGGCCATGGGCCAGATCCTGGCCGACCTGGTTCGAGCCCTGGAGTTGGAGGGGAGGCCAGGGTTGGCCCAGCACCTTTCGATCACCTGGGTGCGTTACGACCAATCGCTGATCGCGCGCGCTGCCGATCTGGCCCAGGCGCAGTTCTGGGGTCTGCCGGTGCAGGGCGCCAGCTGGGCGGGCGATCGTCGGCGCTATCCCGCCAGTGTGGTGAAGCTGGTGTATCTGGTGGCTGCGGAAGCCTGGCGTCAGAGCGATCTGCTGATCGACACGCCTGAGCTGCGCCGCGCCCTCGCCGACATGATCCGCGATTCCAGCAATGACGCGACCGGCCTGGTGCTGGATCTGCTCACTGGCACCACCAGTGGTCCGGCGCTGCCGCCCCGGCGCATGGCCGCGTGGGTGGAGCAGCGCCAGTTGGTGAATCGCTGGCTGGCAGAGCTCGACTGGCCCGAGCTCCAGGGCTGCAATGCCTGCCAGAAAACCTGGGGAGACGGCCCCTACGGCCGCGAGCGGGAGTTTTATGGCGAACAGCTGGATAACCGCAATCGCCTCAGCACCGATGCGGTGGCTCGGCTGCTGCAGGCGGTGATCGCTTCGGCGCTGGTGTCCCCTCCCGCCTGTGCGCGCATGCGCGCACTCCTGGCCCGCAGCCTGGATCCGGCGCAACGGGCCGCGGATCCTGAAAACCAGGTGGATGGCTTCATTGGTGAAGGGCTGCCGCCATCGGCTCAGCTCTGGAGCAAAGCGGGCTGGATGAGCCAGGCGCGGCACGATGCGGCCTATGTGGAACCGCCAGCGCCACAGGACGGGGGCCGGGCGGCCCCATTTCTGTTGGTGATTTTCTCGGAGGGCGAGGCCTGCGCACGGGACACCCGCCTCTTGCCTGAAATTGCCGCTCGTTTGGCCGCGGCCAGCGCCATTTGAGTGGCTCACCTGGGAGAGGCCGAGGCTGCTGCTGGTCCTGCTGAAATCGCGCTCTTGATTCCGTTGGGTTGATCGGGCGTCGCGTCCTATGCCTTCGAGAGAAGGATGGCCTTGAGATCAGTGGCAATCTGCTCGCATCTCGTCCCCCGCTTGAGCATGGGTTCGGAGCTTCTGACCTCAATCTGGAACTCGTCTTTTGATCCGTTGGTGGCGGAGATGATGACAGTTACACGAGCATTGGCAGGGGTCCTGGTGCTTGCCTGCTCCCTGGCGTAGATCGAAACGCTGCTGGAGAATTCTGGGTCTATCTCCAGGCCCAATTGTTCAACAGCGCCGACGAAGTTTCTCAGAAGGTCCTGGTGCTTGGATACTGCTATCCACTGGAACAGCGCCACGACTGCTTAAGAGCTAAGCCACTTATAGCGCTTTCCCGTGAATAGGCATTTTTTTCCGCCCACGGCGGGCCTTGGTGCGTTGATTGAATAGTTTTGCGCAGTGGCTTTCCTCGCCGAGGTGAAGGCTATTTGGTGATTGCTGAGTTCGGGCGCCTCATGCGAGCGTCGCTTTCCCTCTCGCCACAATCCAGGCCCTGAGTTTCCTGAGGCGTACCTGATTCAGGTGTCGACGTAAGCCAGCATCTGCTGGTGTTCTGCCGCGTCTGAACAGTCCTGCTTGGCTGGCCTGCTTGCCGAGGCGTCGCCCTTGGGATCGCGAGGCTGGCCGGTTTCGGGAGGGGACGCACCCTCCTCAAACCAGTTTTCAACGGAGAGGGAGGGATTCGAACCCTCGACAGAAGTTGCCTCCTGTAACTCCTTAGCAGGGAGCCGCTTTCAACCACTCAGCCACCTCTCCAGCAGCTTGACGAGCTTATCAGTGAGCCCCGTCGATGGGGCCCTCCCAGGCGGCCTGGGCCGCGGTGAGGCGTGGCAGACGGTGCTTGAAGCCGCACAGGATCTCCCAGGGGATGGTCTGGCAGCGGTCGCTCCAGTCGCTGGGGGTGATCTGGTCGTCGCCGTCCTGTCCCAGCAGGGTCACCACCGAGCCCACCTCCAGCGCCGGGCAGTCGGTGGCATCCAGCACCAGTTGGTCCATGGTGATGGCCCCTACCTGGGGCAGGCGTTGGCCAGCAAACAGCACTTCAAGTTGGTTGGACAGCTGCCGGGGCACGCCATCGGCATAGCCGATGCCCACCACCGCCAGCCGGCTGGGCCGGCTGGTGCGGAAGCGGTGGCCGTAGCTCACCCCCACTCCGGATCCCACCTCCCGCACCAGGCTCACCCGGGCGTGCAGGGTCATGGCGGGCTCCAGCTGGGTGACACCGGCGAGGTGGGGCGCAGGGCTATGGCCGTAGAGGGACAGGCCGACGCGCACCAGGTCGTAGTGGAGCCCCGCACTGCGCAGGGTGCCAGCGGAATTGGCCAGGTGGCGGCTGCCGCTCTCCAGGCCCTGGTTGCGCAGGGCCTGGAGCACTGTGTTGAAGCGCTGCTGCTGCTGGGCCGTGAGGCCATCGTCGTCGCCCGGTGCCGCATCGGCGCTGGCGAGGTGGGAGTAAACCCCTGCCAGCTGCACCGCCTCCAGCTCGGCGATCGCCGCCGCCAGCCTGGGCCCCTCCTGCCAATCGACCCCCAGGCGCGCCATGCCGGTGTCGAGCTTGAGCTGCAAGGCCATGGCTTGGCCCTGATCGCTGGCGAGGTTTTGACAGAGCAGGGCCTCGCGCATGCCGCTGATGGTGGGCATCAGCTGCCAATGCAGACAGCTGCGCAGCTCCTCCGCCTGGGTGAGGCTGCCCATCACCAGGATCGGTGCCTCGATTCCGGCCCGGCGCAGTTCGATACCTTCGGCCAGGGTGGCCACGCCACATTGGCTGGCTCCGCCGGCCAGGGCGGCCCGGGCCACTGGGATGGAGCCATGGCCATAGCCATCGGCCTTCACCACCGCCATCAGGCTGGTGTTGGCGCCGATGCAGCGCTTGAGGCTGCGGGCGTTGGCGCTGATCGCTTCGGTGTCCACCTCCACCCAGGCCCGCTGGCGGGCCAGCCCGGCCTCAGGGGCCGCGGTGCTCCAGCTGGCCCTGGTGGCCTGGGTCACGGATGAAACGGAAGATTGCGCCTAGCATGCCGCCCATCACGGGTGCTGGCATGGGCCACGTTCTCGTTCTGAATGCGTCCTACGAACCCCTCAACATCACCACCTGGCGTCGCGCCCTGGTGATGGTGCTCAAGGGCAAGGCGGAGGGGCTCGAGCATGATCCTGCTCGCTGGATTCGCGACGATACCTGGTTGCCCACGGTGATCCGGCTGCGTCAGTACGTGCGGGTGCCGTACAAGCAACTGCCGCTCACCCGCCGCAACCTCTTCCACCGCGATGGCCATCGCTGCCAATACTGCGGCATCAGCGCCGAGCAGCTCTCGGTGGATCATGTGGTGCCCCGCAGCCGCGGTGGTCTCGACACCTGGGAGAACGTCACCACGGCCTGCCTGCCCTGCAACGTCCGCAAGGGCAACCGCACCCCCCGGGAAGCCGGCATGCCCCTGATCCGGCAGCCCCATCGTCCCTTGAGCAGCCTCACGTTTGAAGCGAGTCGTCAGATCTCGGCGGGCCGCCATGGGGAGTGGGCCAAGTATGTGATCGGCGCCTGAGCTGGCTCAGCGGGTCATCTGTTCGGCCAACTCCTCGAGCTGGCGGCTCTGATCGGCCGCGATGCAGGCCCCGATCAGGTCTTGCAGCTGGCCGTTGAGCACGGGTTCGAGCGAGAAGTTGCGGCCCAGGCGGTGGTCGGTGGTGCGGTTGTCTTTGACGTTGTAGGTGCGGATCTTCTCGCTGCGGTCGCCGCTGCCCACCTGGGCCAACCGGGCGGAGCGCTCCTGGGCATTGGCCTCGGCCAGTTGGCGCTCGTAGAGCTTGGCCCGCAGGATCTCCAGAGCCCGTTCGCGGTTCTGCAGCTGGGAGCGCTCCTGGGTGCAGAACACCCGGATGCCGGTGGGTTTGTGCAGCAGATCCACGGCCGTTTCCACCTTGTTGACGTTCTGGCCGCCGGCCCCCCCGGAGCGGGCGGTGCTGATCACGATCTCGGTGGGATCGATCTGCACCTCCACGGGATCGGCTTCGGGCATCACGGCCACGGTGGCGGTGGAGGTGTGCACCCGTCCCTGGGATTCCGTGGCGGGCACCCGTTGCACGCGGTGCACGCCGGCCTCAAATTTGAGCTGGCTGAACACCCCCTCGCCTTTGATGGCCAGGATCAGTTCCTTGTAGCCACCGAGTTCGGCTTCCGAGGCGCTCACTGGCTCCACGCGCCAACCCACGCTCTGGGCGTAGCGCTCGTACATGCGGGCCAGATCGCCCGCCCAGATGGCCGCTTCATCGCCGCCGGCCCCGGCACGGATTTCCAGCATCACGCTGCGCTCGTCGCGGGGATCGCGGGGCAACAGGGCGAGGGTGAGCTTGTCGCGGAGACCGGCGATGGCCTCGCCCAGGCTGGCGAGCTCTTCAGTGGCGAGCTCTTCCATGGCGGCATCGCCGCGGTGCTGCTTCAGCAGGGTGCGGGCTTCGCGCTCTTCCAGCTCGAGCTTCTGGAGCTGCTGGTGATCCTGCACCAGGGGTTCCAGTCGCGCGCGCTCGCGGGCGATCGCCTGGAGCTGGCTGGGGTTGGCCGCTACGGCGGGATCAGCCAGCTGCCGCTCGAGTGTCTCGAAGGTGCGGCGGGCCGTGTCTAGGCGCTCATGCAGCAGGGAGAGATCCATCGGCGGTGCGGAACGGGTCCGGTAGGGCTCCAGACAACAAAAAACCGGATGCCCGAAAGCACCCGGCCGGGGGATTGGGATTCAAGCGAACGCAGGCCTGACTTGGGTTCAGGCTTCGGCGCCCACTGCAGTGGCTTCGGCAGCAGGAGCTTCGGCAGCAGGAGCGTCGGCTGCGGCTGCGCTCTTGGCTTCTTTTTTGGCACCGGAGCTCGAGCCTGCTGCATCGGCACCGCCCATTCCGTACTTGCGCATGAAGCGATCCACCCGCCCCTCGGTGTCGAGGATTTTCTGGGTGCCGGTATAGAAGGGGTGGTTGCCGCTCCACACGTCGACGTGGATCTCAGGCGAAGTGGAGCCGGTGGTCATCACCACCTCTCCGTTGCAAATCACCTTGGCATCGGGGTACCAGGTGGGATGGATGTCGGCCTTGGGCATGACGAAAAGGGGCTGATGGCGTGAACAGGAAATCAGCGCTTGGAGAACTGAGGCGCCTTACGGGCTTTCTTCAGGCCGTACTTACGACGCTCCTTGGCGCGGGGGTCACGGCTGAGGTGGCCTTCCGTCTTGAGCGGCTTGCGGTTGTCTGGCGAGAGGTCGCAGAGAGCGCGGGCAGCACCCTGCTTGATCGCATCGGCCTGGCCGGTCAGGCCACCGCCGCGCACGTTCACCAGCAGGTCGTATTCGGCTGCCAGACCGAGGGTCTGCAGGGGAGCTTTGACGGCTGCCAGGTAGACGGGGTTGTAGTTGAGGTAGTTGTCGCCAGGGCGACCATTGATGGTGACAGTGCCGTTGCCGGGCACCACACGCACGCGGGCGACGGCGGTCTTGCGACGACCCGTACCCCAGTAGACGACTTTGTTGGTGCTCATTGGGCGGCAGTGGCGGGATCGAGGGCGAGAACCTGGGGTTGCTGGGCAGCGTGGGGATGCTCGGTGCCCTTGTAAACCTTCAGCTTGCGGAACAGCTGACGCCCCAAGGCGTTGTGAGGAAGCATGCCCTTGATGGCCTTCTCCACGATCCGCTCAGGAATGCGGGCCTGCAGATGGGCGAAGGTCTCGGTTTTCATACCGCCTGGGCGACCGGAGTGGCGGCGGTAGATCTTCTGGGTCGGCTTGTTGCCGCTCACCTTCACCTTGTCGGCGTTGATGACGATCACAAAGTCGCCGGTGTCGAGGTGGGGGGTGTAGCAGGGCTTGTTCTTGCCGCGCAGCACCTGGGCCACTTCGCTCGCCAGGCGACCGAGGATCTGATTCTCAGCGTCCACCAGATACCACTGGCGGTCGAGGGAATCAATGGAGGGCAGGGGGGTCTTGTTCATTTCGCCTGATCAGGCACCGGCAGGCCGGAAGTTGGGGCAGGACAGCTGGTCGTAGAACACAACCCAGCGCCCGGATTCAGTGACCTTACCGCTTGGCCTGCGCTCCCCCGGACGGCGGCGGCGCTGGATGTGCGGACTGGACGGCTGAAGCAGGCTGGAGATCCGGTGAATCGGATGTCTCGAGCTGAAACCGCGGTTGGCAATCATACCAGGCGGCTCTGGGGAAGACCTCAGTGGGATAGCCCACCCGCAGCAGGCACAGGCCCTGGGGGGGCGCCGCCTCTTTCACCTCGGCCCGCCGGCACTCGCGCCAGCGGTGTTCGAAGGCCTCGCCGCTGAGCCGGCCTTCCCCAATGGCCACGAGCTGGCCCATCACCAGGCGCACCATGCCGTAGAGGAAACCGCTGGCTTGTAGCTCCACGGTGATGAGGTCGCCCTGGCGCTCCAGGCGCACCTCCTGGAGGGTGGTGCGGCCGTGGGCGCGGCGGCTGCCGGCCCGTTGGAAGGCCGAGAAATCGTGTTCACCCAGCATGGCCTCAAGGGCTTGGGCCATGGCCTGGTCGTCGAGCCGCTGCTGGTAGCGATGCCAGCTCCAGGGAGCCAGAAACAGATTGGGGGTGCGGGCGTTGTGGATCGTGTAGCGGTAGCGCCGGTAGCTGGCACTGAAGCAGGCGTGCCAGGTGTCGGGCACCTCGGCGGCCGCCCGGATGCGAATCGAGCTGGGGAGCCGCCCGTTCAGCGCCTTGGCCCAGCGCTCCGGTGGGATCGGCCCGGCGGCGTCGAAGTGCGCCACCTGGGCGGCTGCGTGCACGCCGGTGTCGGTGCGGCCCGCCGCCATGGTGCGACCAGGCCCCAGCGGATCCAGTGCGGCGATCGCCGCCTCGATGGTTTCCTGCACGCTGGGGGCGTTGCGCTGCCGCTGCCAGCCGCAGAACGCCGCGCCGTCGTATTGCAGGCAGAGGGCGATGCGGCGCAGGGACGGTCCGGAGCGGGTCAGACCAGCTCGATGATGGCCATCTCGGCGTTGTCGCCGCGGCGGGGCACGGTGCGGATGATGCGGGTGTAGCCGCCTTGACGCTCGCCGTAGCGCTCCTGGGCCTTGTCAAACAGGGCGTGCACCAGCTGCTTGTCGTAGATGTAGCCAATGGCGCGGCGGCGGGCCGCAAGGCTGCCGTCCTTGGCCAGGCTGATCATGCGCTCGGCCTCGTCGCGAAGGGCCTTGGCGCGGGCTTTGGTCGTGGTCACCCGACCTTCGCGGATTAGCTGGGTGGTGAGTCCACGCAGCATCGCTTTGCGTTGGTCGGCGGGGCGTCCCAACATGGGGACTCGGCACTGGTGTCGCATGGGACTGGGGCTGGTGAGGTGGCGTGTCGGAAAACGGGGCCGCCGATCAGGCGCTGGTGCGGCTCTGGGGCAGGGTGATGCCGATGCGCTCCAGCGCTTCGATCACCTCATCGGCTGACTTGGAGCCGAAGTTTTTGATCTCCAGGAGATCTTCGTAGCTGAAGCCCATCAGATCAGACACGGAGTTGACCTGGGCGCGCTTCAGACAGTTGTAAGCCCGCACGGAGAGGTTGAGCTCTTCAAGCGGAATCTGGGCCTCGGCGGAGGGTTCCGGCTCCAGGCCGGGCTCTTCCACCATGGTGAGGCTGGCCAGGGGCTGGAACAGCGCGATCAGCTGGTTGGCCGCCTGCGCCATGGCGTCGTCGGGGGTGACGCTGCCGTTGGTTTCGATCTCCAGGCGCAGCCGCTCCCGGGCGGAGCCGCCTTCGCCAACAGCGGTTTCATCCACCGTGTAGTTGACCCGGCGCACGGGCTTGAACACCGCATCGATCTGAAGCAGGTCGATGGCGCTGGTGTCTTCGCTGTGGCGATCGACGGGGCGGTAGCCGACGCCGCGCTCCACATGCACTTCCATCTCGAGGCTGTGGCCCTCGGCCACGGTGGCAATCAGGCGATCACCGTCGATCACCTGCACCTGTGAGGAGAACTGCAGGTCGGCGGCAGTCACGGTGGCAGGGCCATTCACAACCAGTCGGCCGATTTCCAGCTCGCGGTTGCGGCTGTTCACCGAGATCTGCTTGCAGTTCAGCAGGATGTCGAGCACGTCTTCGCGCACGCCAGGAACGGTGGCGTACTCGTGGTTGACGCCGGAGATGCGCACGGCGGTGATGGCACTGCCTTCAAGGCTGCCGATCAGGACGCGCCTGAGGGCGTTGCCGAGGGTGGTGGCCTGGCCGCGATCGAGCGGGCCGATCAGGAAGGTGCCGGTCTGGGACCGGTCTTCGGCGACCTGATGCTCGATCCGATCAATTTGGTAATGCAGCACGTTCTGAAGGGTCGAAAGGTTGGAAGAAGCCTCGGGGGCAAGCACGAGACGACGAATCAGACACGACGGCGCTTGGAGCGGCGGCAGCCGTTGTGGGGAAGGGGAGTCACGTCGCGGATCAGGGTGATCTCCAGGCCCGCAACCTGCAGGGCGCGAACGGCGGTTTCACGGCCGGAGCCGGGGCCCCGCACCAGCACTTCGATCTGGCGCATCCCCTGTTCAAGGGCGCGTCGAGCGGCGGCCTCGGCGGCGGTTTGGGCAGCAAAGGGGGTGCCTTTGCGGGCGCCCTTGAAGCCGCTGGCTCCGGCCGAGCTCCAGGAGATCACTTCGCCGGCCGTGTCGGTGATGGACACGATCGTGTTGTTGAAGGTGCTCTGGATGTGCGCCACACCATTGGGGACGTTGCGCTTCGTCTTCTTGGCGCCGGATTTCTTGGCTGGTTTTGCCATGGCGGAAAGGCCTGCTGGTGCAGGAGGTGATCAAAGAACGTGAAGGGGGTCGCTCTGGTGACGCCGGACGCAGGAGGTCTGGGCTGCTGGAGCAAGAGGCGGCAGGGCGAGGGGGGCATTGAGGAAGGGGCGAGGCGCCTTACTTCTTCTTGCCGGCCACGGTTTTGCGGGCACCGCGGCGGGTGCGGGCATTGGTGCGGGTGCGCTGGCCCCGGACGGGCAGGCCCATGCGGTGACGACGGCCCCGCAGGCAACCGATGTCTTGGAGGCGCTTGAGGGCCATGCCCTCCTGCCGACGCAGGTCGCCTTCGAGGGTGAAGCTTTCAGCGGCCCCGCGCAGTTTCTGAACGTCGGCGTCGCTGAGGTCCTTCACCCGGGTGTCCGGGTTGACCCCGGTTTTCGCCAGGATCTTCTGGGCACGGGTGAGACCAATGCCATACACATAGGTGAGGGAGATCTCAACGCGCTTTTCGCGAGGGATATCAACGCCGGCAATCCGAGCCACGTGGGAAATCGATGAGGGGGCAAGACGCGCCGCCAAAGCGGAGCGGGATAAACATGGATACAGCTGGCCCCCAGGCGGGGCTGGCTAAGGCTGATCAGCCTTGGCGCTGCTTGTGCTTGGGATTGGTGCAGATCACCATCACCCGGCCGTGGCGACGGATCACCCGGCACTTGTCGCACATTTTCTTGACTGAGGCACGCACCTTCATGGGCGTTGTGCTCTCCGAATTTGCAAACGGACAACCTATCACACGGGTCAACCACTTCTTGGGCATCAGCCCAGCAACGCCGTGATCCGTTCGGCGATGGTCTCCACGGTGCCGTTGGCCTCCACGGCCTGAAGCAGGCCTTTGCTTTGGTAATAGCGAATCAGGGGTGCGGTCTGCTCGCGGTACACCTCGAGGCGATGGCGGATCACGGTCTCGTTGTCGTCGGCCCGGCCCCGGCCCAGCAGACGTTGGATCAGCACGGCGTCATCCAGCTCCATCAGCACCACCAGCTCGATCGGTTGCTGCAGCTCGTCAAGCAGCACCCCCAGGGATTCCGCCTGGGCGAGGTTGCGCGGGAAGCCATCCAGCAGCCAGCCGCCGCCGCCGCTGGCCGCCTGGGCTTCCAGGCGACTGCGCACGATCGCCAGCACCAGCGCATCGCTCACCAGCTCCCCGCGGGCCATCACCGCCTCCGCTTCCTGACCCAGGGCGCTGCCGGCGGCCACTTCGGCCCGCAGCAGATCGCCAGTGGAGAGATGCAGAAGGTTGCGGTCGGCGGCCAGCTGCTCGGCCTGGGTGCCCTTGCCAGCTCCGGGGGGGCCGAGGAACAGGAGACGTTGCTTCATGGCGGGACTGAAAACAGAGGTCGGGGTGCCGAAGGGCGTGCGGTTACTGCCGCACCATGCCTTCGTAGCGCTGGGAGATCACGTAGGTCTGCACCTGTTTGGCGGTGTCGATCGCCACGCCCACCAGGATCAGCAGGGAGGTGGCCCCCAGGCCCTGGAAGGTGCGCACCTGGGTTGCCCCTTCCACGGCCGAGGGAATGATCGCCACGGCGCCGAGGAAGACACCACCCAGCAGGGTGAGGCGGTTTTGAACACCGCTGAGGTAGTTGGCCGTGGCTGAGCCGGGGCGCACGCCGGGGATGGCCACGCCGCTGCGCTTGAGATTGGTGGCGATGTCCACCGGATTGACTGTGAGCGAGGCGTAGAAGAAGCCGAAGCCGCAGATCAGGGCGAAGAACACCAGGGCGTAGAGCCAGGGCGTGCTGCTGTTGGGGTTGAGGTAGCCCGCCAGCTGGATCAGCCAGGGGCTGCGAGTGATGTTGGCGATGGTCAGCGGCAGGAACACCACCGCTGAAGCAAAGATGATCGGCATCACGCCGCCGGCGTTGAGCTTGAGCGGCAGATAGCTCTGGCGTGCCGAGAGCACCCCAGCGCCGCCCACCTGGCGCTTGGCACTGACGATCGGGATGCGGCGGTTGCCCTCCTGCACAAAGATGATCCCAACGATCGTGAGCAGGAACACCAGCACCAGCACGACGATGCCGCCCACGGTGCTGCGGTCGCCGCTTTGGGCCAGTTCGATGGTGGAGCCCAGGGCCTTGGGCAGGGTGGCCACGATGTTGACGAAGATCACCAGGGACGCGCCCTGGCCGATGCCCCGTTCGGTGATCACTTCGCTGATCCACATCACCACCATTGAGCCGGTCACGAGAGCCAGGGCCGTTTGGATGACAAACACGGGCTCCGAGAGCCCCTCGGTGGCGTACTGGCGCAGGATCAGGGCAAATACCGTGCTCTGCAGGATTCCCCAGCCCAGGGCCACGTAGCGGGTGATCTGGGCAATCTTGCGGCGACCGGCCTCCCCTTCGTTCTTTTGGAGGTCCTCCAGCTGGGGCAGGGCTGCGGTGAGCAGCTGGATGATGATCGACGCGTTGATGAAGGGCAGGATCCCCAGGGCAAACACACCCAGGGTGGAGAGGCCGCCCCCGGTGAAGATGTCGAGGAAGCCGATCAGCTGGCCCCCCCGGGAGAGAAACTCCTGGAAGGCCACCCGGTCGATGCCTGGCATCGGGATGTAGATGCCCAGCCGCACCAGCAGCAACAGGCCGAGGGTGGTGAGCACCCGGTCGCGCAGGCCCTTTGATTGGATCAGTTGGCTGAGGATTTCCCCAGCACTGGGGTTGCGACCCCGGCTAACAAGCATGGCGGCGTGAGGTGGGCATGAAAAAAACCGTCCGCTGAATCCTGGGGGGTCCCGGGATCCAGCTGGACGGCTCAGACCTTAGGGCGGAGGCCCGCAAGGCGATCAGATGACTTCGCAGCTGCCACCGGCAGCTTCGATCTTGGTGCGGGCGCTGGCTGTGAACGCAGCAGCCTGCACGGTGAGCTTGACCTTGAGGTCGCCATTGCCGAGCACCTTGAGGGGGTGCTTGGGGCTGGTCACCAGGCCTTCTTTCACCAGGGAATCGAGGCTCACGGTGCTACCGGCCTTGCACTCGGCCAGCTTGGCCACATTGATGATCGTGAACTCCTTGGTGTTCACCAGCTCAAAGTGCTTGAGCTTGGGGATGCGGCGGTAGAGGGGCATTTGGCCACCCTCGAAGCCAGGACGGGTCGGACGACCCGAGCGGGACTTCTGACCACGCATGCCGAAGCCGCAGCTCGCACCCTGACCGGCGGCGATGCCGCGGCCTTTGCGCAGTTTGCGGCGACGGGCGCCGGCGTTGGGTTTCAGGGATTGGAGATTGATGCTCATGGCGAGGCCTCAGGAGTAGATCTGCTCGAGGGAGATGCCCCGCTCCTTGGCGGTCTCCTTGTGGGTGCGAAGGCCGGCCAGAGCCTCCATCGCAGCCCGGGCGTTGTTGAGGGGTGTCTTGGACCCCAGGCGCTTGGCCAGCACGTTTTTGATGCCAGCCAGCTCCAGCACCGTGCGGATCGAGCCACCCGCGATCACACCGGTACCGGGAGCGGCCGGGCGGATCAGCACGCTGGCAGCGCCGTCGCGGCCATTGCTGAGGGTGGGGATGGAGCTATGGCGGGTGAGGGGCACCTTGACCAGGTGCTTCTTGCCATCGGCCACGCCCTTGCGGACGGCGCCGATCACATCGCCGGCCTTGCCGACACCCACGCCCACCTGGCCCTTCTCGTTGCCGACGACAACGATGGCCCGGAAGCTCATTTTCTTACCGCCCTTGACGGTCTTGGAGACTCGGCGGATCTGGACCACCCGCTCCTGCCACTCGGAGTCGCGCTCCTGGCCGCGACGGTTGTCGCGCCCACGGCCACCGCCACCGCGGCGGTTGTCGCCACCCCGGCCCTCACCGCGGCCACCGCGGCGCTCCTGCTGGCCTTCGGCCGCTACAGGCACATCCGACGCGGCCGGAATGTCGTTGGATTGAACTTGATCGTTGGTTTCGGTCATGGTGAGAGCAGGGATCAGAACTGAAGGCCCGCTTCCCGGGCGGCGTCAGCCAGGGCCTTGACCCGGCCGTGGTACAGGTTGCCGCCGCGATCGAAGACCACCTGCTGGATGCCCTTGGCAAGGGCCCGTTTGGCAACCAGCTCGCCTACGGCCACGGAGGCATCGCAGGTTCCGCTGGTGGTGAGGCTGGTGCGCAGGTCCTTGTCGAGGGTCGACGCCGCGCAGAGGGTGTTCTGAGCGTCGTCGTCGATGACCTGGGCGTAGATGTGGTTGTTGGAGCGGAACACGGCGAGCCGGGGACGGGCAGCCGAGCCACTGAGTTGGCGACGCAGGCGGCGGTGACGCTTCTGGGTCTGCTGTTTGCGGGAGATGGATGACATGGCGATACAGGGTAACGACGCTCAGGCAGACCTCATTTCTTACCGGTCTTACCGGCCTTGCGCAGGATGTGCTCACCCTCGTACTTGATGCCTTTGCCTTTGTAGGGCTCGGGCGGACGGATGGCGCGCACCTTGGCAGCTTCGTTGCCCACCAGTTCCTTGTTGGCACCGGAGACGAGCACGGTGGTGTTGCCTTCGACGGCGAAGCTGACGCCATCGGGGGGCACCATCTCCACCTGGTGGCTGTAGCCGGCGGAAACCACCAACTTTTTGCCCTGGAGAGCGGCGCGGTAGCCCACGCCGACGATTTCCAACTTGCGGGTGTAGCCCTGGCTGACGCCTTCCACCATGTTGGCGACAAGCGTGCGGCAAAGACCGTGGCGCTCGCGCGAGCGGCGGGTTTCGCTGCTGGGGCTCACCACCAGGGTGTTGCCGTCCTGGGAGATCTGCACCCCATCGGGCAGGGTGCGGCTGAGTTCGCCCTTCGGACCCTTCACGGTGACGTCGAGACCATTGAGGCTGACGCTCACCTTGTCGGGGAGGGGAATCGGGGCTTTACCAATACGAGACATGAATCAACCTCCCGGGATCAGTAGACGTAGCAGAGCACTTCGCCACCGACACCCTGCTTGCGGGCGTCGCGGTCGCTCATCACTCCTTTGGATGTGGAGATGATGGCCACTCCCAGGCCGCCCAATACTTTGGGCAGCTGGCGATTGTTCTTGTAGATGCGCAGGCCAGGCTTGCTGACGCGCTGGACGGAGCGGATCGTGGGCTGGCGGTGCTTGCCGCTGTACTTGAGCTCGAGCACCAGATGCTTCTGCACGCCTTCACCTTCTTCGGTGATGGCTGCGATGAAGCCTTCCTGCTGCAACACGTTGGCGACGTTGCGCACCAAACGGGAAGCAGGAATCTTGGTGGTCTCGTGACGCTTCTCACTCGCATTGCGGATGCGGGTGAGCATGTCGGAAATCGGGTCGTGATTGGCCATGGTCGGGTCCGAAGAGGGCTCAGTTGCTGCGGAACGGCATTCCCATCTCGCGGAGGAGGGCCCGGCCCTCTTCGTCGTTACGGGCGTTGGTCACGATCGTGACGTCCATCCCCCGGATCGCATCGATCTTGTCGAAGGAGATCTCGGGGAAGATGATCTGCTCGCGGATCCCCAGGGTGTAGTTCCCCCGGCCGTCAAAGCTCTTGGGGCTCACGCCGCGGAAGTCGCGGATGCGCGGTAGAGCGAGATTGATCAAGCGCTCCAGGAAGGCATACATCCGCTCACCCCGGAGGGTGACGGCGACGCCGATGGGCATGCCTTGGCGGATCTTGAAGCCGGCGATGGCCTTCTTGGCGCGGGTCACAATCACCTTCTGACCGGTGATTGTGGCCAGCTCCGTGATGGAGGCCTCAAGGGCCTTCGTATTCTGGGCGGCTTCACCGAGGCCCCGGTTGACGGTGACTTTCACCACCTTCGGGACTTCGTGAACGTTGGAGAGATTCAGATCCTTGAGGAGTTTGGGCTGAATCGTCTCCCGGTAGCGCTGTTTCAGTGACATGACGGAGGGAGGGGGTGCGCTTCTGGTCGGGGTCAGAAGGCGGACAGGAACAGGGATAGAGATGGAAGACTGTGAATGGGAACTGGGCCGATCAATCCAGTATTTCCCCGGTCTTTTTGAGGCGCCGCTTCTTGGAGCCATCCTTTTCCACGACGATTTCGACGCGGCTGGCCACCTGTTTGGTGGTCGAGTAGAGCATCACGTTGGAGGCGTGCAGGGACGTTTCCTCGGTGACGATCTGGCCGGTCTCGCCCTCTTGGGTGGGCTTGACGTGGCGGGTGCGCAGGTTGATGCCCTGCACGACCACCCGGTTCTCATACGGCAGGGTGCGGAGCACCTCGCCGGTTTTGCCCTTGTCCTTGCCAGAGATCACCTGAACGGTGTCGCCTTGCTTGAGGCGCATCTTGATGCGCTCGAGGGACTTGGCCTTGGGGGTTGCGGTCGCCATCTCAGATCACCTCCGGAGCGAGGGACACAATCTTGGTGAAGTTGCGCTCGCGCAATTCGCGGGCGACGGGGCCGAAGACCCGCGTGCCCTTCGGGTTGTTGTCGGTGCCGAGAATCACGGCAGCGTTGTCGTCGAACCGGATCGAGTTGCCGGTGTCGCGACGCAGGGTTGCCTTGGTGCGAACCACCACAGCCTTCACCACATCCGACTTCTTGACGCCCATGTTGGGCATGGCGTCTTTGACGGCGGCCACAATCACATCGCCCACGTGGGCGTAGCGACGGTTGGTGCCGAGCACCCGGATGCACTGGATGCGCTTGGCGCCGCTGTTGTCAGCGACGTTCAGAAAAGTTTCCTGTTGGATCATGGGTCTGCTCTCTTCAACCGGCGGTGCTGTTGGTGAGAACTTCGGCCACGGTCCAGCGCTTGGTGCGGCTGAGTGGGCGGGTCTCGGTGATGCGAACCCGGTCGCCCATTTTGCAGCTGTTCGCTTCGTCGTGGGCCTTGTAACGGGTGGTGCGGCTGACCGTCTTTTGGTAGATGGGGTGGGGGAAGCGGTTTTCCACCGCCACCACCACCGTTTTGTCCATCTTGTCGCTGACGACGGTGCCGACCCTTTCCTTGAGTGCCATGGGGATCGAGGGGGGTATCAGGAGGCTGAATCAGCCGTGGCGGCGGAGCGTTCTTGCTCCTGCTGCACCGTCAGCAGGTGGGCCAGCTTGATGCGGGCCTCCTTGAAGCGGTGCGGGTTTTCCAGCCGGCGGGTGGCCTGCTGGAAGCGCAGCTCAAACAGTTCGCGCCGGGTGGCGCTGACCTGTTCGTTGATCTGGTCGCCGCTGAGCTTGCGCACGTCGGCGATGTTGGGTCGTGCCATCGGTCAGGCCTCCACAGGGGCTGCAGTGTCCTGATCCGCCAGGCTCAGGAATTTGGTCTTCACCGGAAGCTTGTATTGCGCTAGGCGCATGGCTTCCTTGGCGATTTCGGGGGTGATTTCAGCACCGCCCATTTCAAACAGGATCCGGCCCGGTTTGATCACAGCCACCCAGAATTCCGGGTTGCCTTTACCGGAACCCATGCGGGTTTCGGCGGGGCGCATGGTGACCGGCTTGTCGGGGAAGATCCGGATCCAGATCTTGCCGCCCCGCTTGACGTGGCGGGTCATCGCCCGGCGGCTGGCCTCAATCTGGCGGGACGTGATCCAGCCACATTCTTGGGCCTGCAGCGCAAACTCACCGAAGGCAATGGTGTTGCCGCGGGTGGCGACGCCGCGCATACGGCCTCGCTGTTGTTTGCGGAATTTGACGCGTCGTGGACTCAGCATGGTTCAGGGCTCCGGATCACTCTTTGTTAGAGCGGTCTTCAAACTGTTGCGGCTGCCGGCTGGTCCGGCGGCGGGGGGCAGCGCCCACGGGCAGCTGCTCTTTCTGGCCAGGCAGGACCTCGCCCTTGAACACCCACACCTTGATGCCCAACACCCCGTAGGTGGTGCTGGCCAGCTTGGTGGCGTAGTCGATGTCGGCGCGCAGGGTGTGCAGGGGCACACGACCTTCGCGGGTCCATTCGGTACGAGCGATCTCGGCGCCGTTGAGGCGGCCGGCCACCATGATCTTCAGGCCGAGAACGCCGGCCCGTTGGGCCCGCTGCACGGCCATGCGCATGACGCGACGGAAGGCCACCCGCTTTTCCAGTTGCTGGGCGATGTACTCGGCCAGCAGGAAGGCGTCGGCATCGACCCGCTCGACTTCCACCACGTTGATGCGCACCTGACGGTTGGCATCGCCGAGGGTTTTCTGGATGCCGGTGCGCAGCTCCTCAATGCCGCTGCCCTGACGGCCAACGAGCACGCCGGGGCGGGCGGTTTTCAGTTCGACTTCCAGTTGGTCAGCCTTGCGGGCGATCAGCACATCGCTGATGCCGGCAGCGCCGTACTTCTTGTGGATGAACTTGCGAATCCGATCGTCCTCCTGGAGGAGGGTCGGGTAGGTCTTGCTGGGGGCGTACCAACGCGAGCGGTGATCCTGGGTGATCCCCAGGCGCAGGCCGGTTGGATGGATCTTGTGTCCCATCGGTCGGTGTCCTCGGGGTCAGGCGGAAGGAGCCACAGCAATGCTGATGTGGCAGGTCTGTTTTTTGATCGCGTAGGCACGACCCTGGGCGCGGGGGCGGAAGCGCTTCAGGGAAGGACCCATGTCGGCGATCGCCGTGGCGACCACCAAGGTGGAGGGATCCAGTCCCAGGTTGTGTTCAGCGTTGGCCACCGCAGAGCGCAGCACCTTGGTGATGGGCCCGGTGGAGCGGTAGGGCATGAACTCGAGCATGATCAGGGCCTCGCGATAGCTGCGGCCACGGATCTGGTCGAGAACCCGGCGCACCTTCGAGACGGAACCGCGGATGTAGCGGCCGTGGGCGAGGGCCTGGTTGGAAGGGGTGTTTGCCATAGCGTTAGCGGCCTCCTTTCTTGTCCTTGATGTGGCCCCGGAAGGTGCGGGTGGGGGCAAATTCCCCGAGTTTGTGGCCCACCATCTGTTCCGTCACGTAGACGGGAACATGAGATTTGCCGTTGTGAACGGCAATGGTATGGCCAATCATCATCGGCAGGATGGTGGAAGCGCGTGACCAGGTTTTGATCACGGACTTGTCATCGGCAACGTTTTGCTTTTCAACCTTGCGCAGCAGGCTGTCGGCAACAAATGGTCCTTTTTTGAGTGAACGTCCCATGGCGGATTAAGCGAACAGCAAAGCGGTGTGGATCATCACGAATCGCGTCCGCCACGGCTCCGTTTGGAGATGCGGCGACGTTTCCGGAGCACAAACCGATTGCTGGGTTTGTTCCGCTTACGGGTTCTGAGGCCCAGGGCGGGTTTGCCCCAGGGTGTCACCGGACCGGAGCGACCGATCGGTGCCTTGCCCTCACCACCACCGTGGGGGTGGTCGCAGGGGTTCATCACCGAACCGCGCACTTCAGGCCGGCGGCCCAGCCAGCGCTTGCGGCCAGCCTTGCCGAGGCTGGTGTTGCGCACCTCGGCGTTGCCCACTTCGCCGAGGGTGGCGTAGCACTCGCGGCGCACCAGCCGCACCTCGGTGGAGGGCAGCTTGAGGGCGACGTAGTCGCCTTCCTTGGCCACCACCTGGGCACTGGCCCCGGCGGTACGCACCATCTGGCCACCGCGTCCGGCATAGAGCTCCACGTTGTGGACGCTGGAGCCGAGGGGGATGGCGGAGAGGGGCAGGGCGTTGCCGGTTTCGATCGGCGACTCAGGGCCGGACACCACCTGCTGGCCGATCTCGATGCCGGCCGGCGCCAGGATGTAGCGCTTCTCGCCATCGACGTAGAAGAGCAGCGCCAGGCGGGCGTTGCGGTGGGGGTCGTAGTGGATCGCCGCCACCTTGGCGACCACGCCGTGCTTGTCGCGGCGGAAGTCGACGATGCGGTAGAGGCGCTTGTGGCCACCGCCGCGGTGGCGGCAGGTGATCACGCCGCGGTTGTTGCGGCCTTTGCGGCGGTGTTTGGCCACCACCAGTCCCCGCTCCCGACCACGGCCAGTGACTTCAGAGAAGTCGCTGGCGACGCGGGTGCGGGTGCCGGGGGTGATGGGGCGGTAATTGCGAATAGCCATGTTGTTTCAGACCCCTCAGGACTCAGGGAACAGCTGGATGGCGTTGCCCTCGGCCAGGCGCACCACCGCTTTCTTCACCTGGGCACGTTTGCCGGCGAAGCGTCCCACGCGCCGTGAGCGGCGAGGGGGATTCATGGTGCTGATGCCGATGACCTTCACGTCGAACAGCTGTTCAACGGCAGCCTTGATGTCGGGCTTGGCGGCCCGATGGTCCACCTCGAAGGTGTACTGGTTTTGCTCGAGGGCCCGGGTGGCCTTCTCGGTGATCAGGGGCCGGCGGATCACATCCGCGAGCCGACTGGAAAAACGCTCAGCCATCGCCGTAGACCTCCTGAATCTTCGCGAGTGCTTCCTCGCTCACCACCAACTTGTTGGCGTGGAGCAGATCGAACACGTTGAGCTGATCAGCGGCGATCAGCTTGACCTTCTCGAGGTTGCGCACGGAACGCCGCACGGCCTCGGAAGCACCGTCGAGCACCACCAGCACCTTGGTGCCGGCTTCGATGCCGAAGCGGGCCAAGGCAGCGGTGATCTCCTTGGTTTTGGGGGTGTCGAGCCCCGCTCCGAAGCCTTTCACCACGGTGATGTCGTCGATGCGGCTCATCAGCGCGGTGCGCAGGGCCAGGCGACGTTCCTTGCGGTTCATCGCCACGGCATAGCTGCGGGGCTTGGGACCAAACACCACACCACCACCGGGGCGGAGGGGGGTGCGGATCGAACCCTGGCGGGCCCGACCGGTGCCCTTCTGTTTGTAGGGCTTGCGACCACCACCGGCCACTTCGGCACGGGTGAGCGTGCTGGCTGTGCCCTGGCGGGCGTTGGCCAGCTGACGCACCACGGCGCGATGCACCAGGTCGGAGGCGGACGTTTCTTTAGCGACCTTGAGGTCGAGGGCAGCCTTGCCGGCTTCTTTGCCCTGCCAGTCGCGGATTACACAGTTAGCCATCGATGTTCTCCTCAGTTCCCAGCTTTGGCGCCCACCCGGTTCGCCGGGCGGATGTTCAGCAGGGCGCCGGGCTTGCCGGGCACTGAACCCTTCACCACCAGCAGATTGCGCTCCGCATCCACTTTCAGGATGACGAGCCCGCGGGTGGTGGTTTGCTTGCCGCCGTAACGACCAGCCATGCGCTTGCCGGGGTAGACGCGGCCAGGCGTGGTGCCGGCGCCGATCGAACCCGGCTCACGGTGGTTCTTGGAACCGTGGGTCATGGGTCCGCGGCTGAAGCCGTGGCGCTTCTGGAGGCCGGAGAAGCCACGCCCCATGGTGTCGCCGCTCACATCGACCTTCTGGCCTGCTTCGAAGGCCGTGACGGTGATGGAGCCACCCAGCTCAAGGCCATCGACACTGTCGACCCGATATTCCTTCAGGTGACGCAGGGCCTCATCGCCCGACTTCGCCAGGTGCCCCTTGGCCGGCTTGTTCACGAGCTTGTCGCGAATGTCGCCAAAACCAAGCTGCACAGCGTTGTAGCCGTCGGTGCTGGTGCTTTTGAGTTGGGTGATACGGCAGGGACCAGCCTCGATCACGGTGACCGGGATGGATCTGCCCTCTTCATCGAAGAATTGGGACATGCCCAATTTCTTCCCAAGAATGCCGATGGACATAGGAGGGGAAACAACGCCAGCTGGACCACCGCACAACAGGAGCCCAGGGCTCATGCGTAACGGTGAAGCTGAACAAATCGAGGAGCTGCCTGGCTCGGCCAAGGTGGCCGCATGGCGTGGCCCGAGACGAAGCTCCGGCGGACGCGGTTGCGATTTCCAAGGGCTAGCAAGGCTGATCTGGATTGGATCAGCGCGGCTGGGACTTGTCTGAACCGGACCAGAATCTCCGAAGGAGATGTGGCGCGTTCAGGCAGTTTCCCGACGGACCATGCAACCTGTGACAGCTGCTTGTGCCGTGCTGGCCGAGGACGGCCACCACCACTGGTGACCGTGTGCTGCGAACTGGAGGCCCGGCTAGCGGACGGG
This sequence comes from Cyanobium sp. Alchichica 3B3-8F6, assembly GCF_024346435.1. Taxonomy (NCBI): domain Bacteria; kingdom Bacillati; phylum Cyanobacteriota; class Cyanophyceae; order Synechococcales; family Prochlorococcaceae; genus Cyanobium; species Cyanobium sp. Alchichica 3B3-8F6. The sequence goes on from NZ_JAGQCZ010000013.1 coordinate 60,401, forward strand.
CACAGTTCATCAGCACAGTTGACAATCTTACCTCACGGGTTGACAGCCTTCCATTGCGTGGCGCTGCAGTGATCGAGTCCATGCGTGTTCGCGGGCCGGCGTGAGCTGTCAGACTGCTGTTGAGCTTTGTGATCCTTTGCGATGCCTCTGCTGCTCTCCGGGCGCGGTTTCCGGCAGGACCTGGAGCGGGCTGGGGCCTTGGCTCTCTTCGCCCCGCTCGAAGGTGGCGCAGAAACCCGTCTGATGCGTCGGATGCGGGCGGCGGGGTACCGAGCCCAGCTCACCTCGGCCCGGGGGCTGGGGGATCCGGAAGCCTTTTTGTTGCAGCTGCATGGCGTGCGTCCACCGCACCTCGGCCATCAAAGCGTGGGTCGAGGGGCGGCCGTTGGGGAGGTGCAGCGGGTGATGCCTCAGTTGGGGAGCCTGCTGGAGGGGACCCAGCCGATCCTGCTTTGGTTGCTCGAAGGCCAGGTGCTGTCGCGGGCCGAGCTGGGGTCGTTGGTGTCCCTCTGCCGGCGTGAGCCGCGGTTGAAGTTGGTGGTGGAGATGGGAGGGGCCCGGGCCCTGCGCTGGCAGCCCCTTGAGCAGCTGCTTGACGCCTGAGGCGGCCCTGACCCGCGGCAGCTGGGTCAAGTTGATCTGCGGTGCCAGCAATCAGGATCTGGCGGCCATTGAAGATGTCTGCGGGGTGTTCGCCTTGGCAGGCGTCCACTGCATCGATGTGGCGGCCGATGTGGCCGTGGCTGCCGCTGCCCGTCGCGGCATCGCCTGGGCCCAGGCGCGGGGAGCGGCCCGGCCCTGGTTGATGGTGAGCCTCAGCGATGGGGCCGATCCCCATTTCCGCAAAGCCTGGTTTGATCCCCAGCGTTGTCCGCCGGCCTGTGCTCGCCCGTGTGAGCGGGTCTGTCCGGCCCTGGCGATCGGCGTGGCGGCCACCGGTGGGCCCGGGGTGCTGGTTGAACGCTGCTACGGCTGCGGTCGCTGCCTGCCGGCTTGTCCCGAGGGCCTGATTGAGGAGCGGGGCCAGGTGCTGGAGGCTGTCGACGTGCCACCCCTGCTGACCCAATTGCGGCCCGACGCGGTGGAACTCCACACCCAGCCAGGCCGGGGGGCAGCTTTTGCCGAGCGGCTGGCCCAGGTGGTGGCCAGTGGTGTGCCGCTGCAGCGGTTGGCGGTGAGCGCTGGTCTGGAGGGAACGGCCCAGCTGCCAGCCGGCTTGGGTGCCGAGCTGTGGCAGCGCTTTGCCCTGCTGCGCGCCCAGGGCCTCCGCCCCCTCTGGCAGCTGGATGGCCGGCCGATGAGTGGCGATGTGGGGGCCGGTACGGCCCATGCCGCCGTCAAATTGGCTGCAGCGGTGCTGGCCTGCGCCCCCCCTGGCCCCGTGCAGCTGGCGGGGGGCACCAATGCGCACACCTTGTCTCAGTTACAGGCTCCTCTTCGGCGCCACATTGCGGGGGTGGCCTTCGGTGGGGTGGCCCGCCGTCTGTTGCAACCGCTGCTGTTGGAAGCCCAGGGCCGGGGACGTCCCCTGCTAGCCGATGGGACCCTCTGGCCCGAGGCCCTGGAGCTGGCTCAGGCCCTGGTGGCTCCCTGGCTAGAACAGACCTAGTGCCCGACGATCCGGTGTCCAGCTCTGCCCCGACGGCTCCCCAGCGCGTCACCGACGACCTCGACCGTCTGCTGGAGCTGCTGCCCGAGGTGGTGCAGACGTCGCTGGCGACAGAGGAGGCGCGGGAGCAGCTGTTGGAGGTGGTGCTGGATCTGGGGCGGGTGCCGGAGGCCCGTTATCCCGGCCAGGTTCGGGCTCTGGGTCAGCGGCCCCTGGAGCGCTCCGATCTGGCGGCGGTGGTGGAGCGGCTGGGGATTTTTGGCGGCGACAATCGCGCCGGTATCGAGCGCACCCTGCACCGCATCAGCGCCATCCGCAACCGCACCGGTGAGATTGTCGGCCTCACCTGTCGGGTGGGGCGGGCCGTGTTCGGCACGGTGGCGATGGTGCGCGATCTGCTGGATTCCGGCGAGTCGTTGCTGCTGATGGGCCGACCCGGCGTCGGCAAGACCACCGCCCTGCGGGAGATCGCCAGGGTGCTGGCCGACGACCTGGGCAAGCGGGTGGTGGTGATTGATACCAGCAACGAGATCGCCGGCGACGGTGACATCCCCCATCCCGCCATCGGCCGCGCCAGGCGGATGCAGGTGGCGCGGCCGGAGCTTCAGCACCAGGTGATGATCGAGGCGGTGGAAAACCACATGCCCGAGGTCATCGTGATCGATGAGATCGGCACCGAGCTCGAGGCGCAGGCGGCCCGCACCATTGCCGAGCGGGGCGTGATGTTGGTGGCCACGGCCCATGGCAACGCCATCGAGAACCTGATCAAGAACCCCACTCTCTCCGACCTGGTGGGCGGCATTCAATCGGTGACTTTGGGGGACGAGGAGGCCCGCCGCCGTCGCACCCAGAAGACGGTGCTGGAGCGCGCTGCCGAGCCCACCTTCGCCTTGGCGGTGGAGATGCACAGCCGTCACCGCTGGCTGGTGCACCGCGATGTGGCCCGCACCGTGGATCTGCTGCTGCGCGGTCAGAGCGCCCGGCCCCAGGTTCGTGAGCTCGGTGCCGATGGCCACCTGCAGGTCGAGGAGGTCGTGCCCCCCGCGGCTTCGCCCCTCTCGAGCCGGCCGCGCCTCGTGCCCCGGCCCTTGCCGGAGCCCGACGAGCCCGATGCCGGCGAGGCCACTCCCGTTGTGGAGCCTTTGCCCGTGTTGCGGGTGTATGGGGCGGGCATCAGTCGGGGGGCTTTGGAGCAGGTGGTGCGGGCCCGCCAGGTGCCGGTGGAGGTGGTGGGCAGCGTGGAGTTGGCCGATGCGGTGCTGAGCCTGCGCCAGCAGCTCGGCAGGGACCCCCACGTACGCCGCCAGGCCCAGGACCTCGGCCTGCCGATCCTGGTGCTCAAATCGGCGGCGCCACCCCAGCTGCAGCGTGCTCTGGAGCGGCTACTGGAGCGCCACCGCCAGGACCGTGCTGCCCGAGACCGTGCCGCCCAGGATCCGGCGGCGCTGTCGGCGGCCAGCTCCCAGGGGGACGATGCCCTGGCCGGTCTGGAGGAATGCCGTCTGGCGGTTGAACAGGTGGTGCTGCCCCACGGCCAGCCTGTTGAGCTGCTGCCCCGGAGCGATCGGGTGCGCCTGATGCAAGCGGAATTGGCAAGCCGTTACCGCCTGCGTACGGCGGTGTTTGGCCGTGGATCCGAGCAGCGGCTGCGGGTGTTTCCGGCTTGAACGGGTGCCGGTGGATCGGTCGCGGTTGACGAAGGACCGGGCGCTATGGGTAACTATCTAGGCACCGGTTGCGACCGGCTGCATTGGGTCGTCGCCAAGTGGTAAGGCAGCGGGTTTTGGTCCCGCCATTCCTAGGTTCGAATCCTAGCGACCCAGTTTTTCGCCCCATGCCGACACAGCCCAGTCGCGCCAAAACGGCTTCCCCGGCTGCGGCAGATCCTCTCGTGGTGTTCGACTTCGATGGCGTGCTGATGGATGGCATGCCGGAGTACTGGTGGGCGGCTCGGACGACGGCTCTGCAGCTTGCCCCTCAGTTGGTGTTGCCGGAGCAGGCTCCCGCGGCCTTCGTTCGCTTGCGACCCCTGATCCATCAGGGTTGGGAAATGGTGTTGATGGCCGCTGAGCTGGGCCGGGCGGACCTTGACCTGGAGGGCCTGCTGGCCCACTACGACGCGGCCTTGCCCGTTGCCCTGGCGCGTTGGGGTTGGGACGCCGCGCAGCTGCAGCAGCAGCTCGAGCAGGTTCGTGCTGCGGCCATCGCCGCTGAACCAGAGACCTGGTTGGCCCGCCACCGGTTGTATCCGGGGGTGAAGGAGCGCCTGGCCCAGCTGGCTGGGGAAGGGGCGGACTGGGCTGTGCTCACCACCAAGGGTGCGGCGTTTGCCTCACGGCTGCTGGCCGCCGCGGGTCTGCAACCCTGGGCGCTCTACGGCCATGAGCAGGGCAGCAAGCCCGCGGTGTTGCGGGGGCTGCTGGCCGAGCAGCGCCCCCTGTGGTTCGTGGAAGATCGTCGCCCCACCCTGGAGACGGTGCGGGCCGATCCACGACTGGCCGCGGTGCGCTGTTGCCTGGTGAGCTGGGGCTACCTGGGACCCCAGGACGCCCAAAACCTGCCGGCGGATATCGCCTGGCTCACCCCCGAGCGGTTTGCGGCGCCCCTGGCGCAATGGCCCTAGGAGCCTGTCGCACATTCCAGCAGGCACAGCTTCCCCTCTCCCCGTTGCTTGGGGGTGAGCTCGGAGGGTTGCTCTTTGCAGGGGCCTGAGCGGCCCTGAGCAGTGCTCCCTCCCTCAGCTTG